>NZ_CAXTOQ010000190.1:0-5757 GCF_964245895.1 uncultured Amnibacterium sp. | reverse complement strand
GACGGCGACGTGCGGGCGGTCGTCGGCGAGGGAGCGGAGGTGCCGGTAGTCGGCGAAGGTCCGGAAGTAGACGACCCGGTCGCCCGCAGGCAGATCGAGCGTCCTGGGGGTGCCGCCGGTCGCGAGCAGCAGCGCGCCGTACTCGACCGTCTCGCCGCCCTCGATCGTGACCGTCTTCGCCTCCGGATCGAACGACTGCACGGTGGTCCCGGTGCGGATCTCCGCTCCGGTCGCCCCGGTGCCGAGCGGCACCTTGTCCTCGGTGAACGACGGGTCGATCCAGATCAGCTTGGAGAGCGCGGGCCGCGTGTACGGCTCGTCGGGATCGTCGCCCAGGATGAGGATCGCGCTGTCGGGATCCAGCTCGCGGATGCCCTTCGCAGCGGCGTCGGCGATCATGCCGCCACCGACGATCACGTACTCGTACCGCGTCATGCGGTCACTGTGCCAGCCGTGGCTGAGGCGGCATCACAGGTGCGGGAATCCGTCGGAGGCACGGCCCCACTCCGACGGCGCGGGGGCCCCGAGCGACTGATGGGGCGCGGCGGGTCGCCCCCGGTGTCGCGGGCGGCCCCCCCAGCGCAGCTAGGCGACGAGGACGGCGGCGCTCTCCGGCGGCAGGGTGAGGGTGCCGTCCTCGACGGCGACGCCGTCGGCCGTCTTCAGCACGAGCGCGCCGTCGGCCGCGACGCCCGCCTCCTCCTGCCCGAGGTTCGCGGCGACCGTCACCCCGCCGCGCTGCAGCACGAGCACCCGCGCCTCGTCGTCGGCCGCGGCCTCGGTCGTCGTGAACCGCGGATCCGTGAGGTCGGACAGCCGCCGGCGCAGCAGGATGAGCCGCTTGTGCAGGTCGAGCAGGGCGGCGTGGTGCCCCTCCGCCGGCTCGGACCAGTCGAGCTTCGACCGCTGGAAGGTCGCCGGGTCCTGGGGGTCCGGCACCGAGTCCGGGTCCCAGCCCATCTTCGCGAACTCGGCGATGCGACCCTCCGCCGTCGCCTCGCCGAGGTCGTGCTCGGGGTGGGAGGTGAAGAACTGCCACGGGGTCGTGGCGCCCCACTCCTCGCCCATGAACAGCATCGGCGTGAACGGGGTCAGCAGGTTCAGCACCGCGCCGACGGCGAGGCGGGCGGGGGAGAGGGTCTGCGACAGCCGGTCGCCGGTCGCCCGGTTGCCGATCTGGTCGTGGTCCTGCGCGAAGGTCACCAGGCGCCCCGTGGGCACGGTGAGCCGGTCGATCGGCCGGCCGTGGTGCCGCTCGCGGAAGGTCGACTTCGTGCCGTCGTGCACGAACCCGTGGGTCATCGCGCGGGCCAGCATCGACAGGCCCTCGAAGTCCTCGTAGTAGCCGGTCGTCTCGCCGGTCAGCGCGACGTGGAGGGCGTGGTGGTAGTCGTCGCTCCACTGCGCGTCGAGCCCGTACCCGTGCGCCTCCCGGGAGGTGATCAGGCGCGGGTCGTTCATGTCCGACTCCGCGATCAGCGTCAGCGGGACGCCGCGATGGGCGGACAGGACCGCGACCTCCTCCGCCAGCTGCTCGAGCACGTGCTGGGCCCGGTGGTCGACCAGCGCGTGCACGGCGTCGAGCCGCAGGCCGTCGACGTGCAGGTCCGACAGCCACATCAGGGCGTTGTCGAGAATGTAGCGGCGGACCTCGTCGGACTGCTCGCCGTCGAGGTTCATCGCGGTGCCCCAGGTGTTGGCGCCGCCCTCGCTGAAGTAGGGGCCGAACTCCGGGAGGTAGTTGCCGGAGGGGCCGAGATGGTTGTAGACGACGTCCTGGATCACCGCGAGGCCGCGCGCGTGGCAGGCGTCGACGAACCGCTGGTACGCCTCCGGGCCCCCGTAGGTCTCCTGCACGGCGTACCAGAGGACGCCGTCGTAGCCCCAGTTCCAGCGCCCGTTGAAGGCGTTGACCGGCAGCACCTCCACGTGCGTGACGCCGAGGTCGGCCAGGTGGTCGAGCCGGTCGATCGCGGAGTCGAGGGTGCCGTCCGGCGTGAAGGTGCCGATGTGCAGCTCGTAGACCACGCCGCCGGCGAGCGGCCGCCCGGTCCAGGCGGCGTCCGTCCAGTCGAACGCAGCGGGATCGAAGCGCTGCGAGAGCGCGTGGACGCCGTCCGGCTGGCGGCGCGACCGGGGGTCGGGCCGCGGGACGCGCTCGTCGCCGACGAGGTAGCCGTAGCGCGCGTCCCCCGGGACGGCGTCGACGTCGGGCGTCCACCAGCCGTCGTCGCCCTTCGTCATCGGGTGGGTGTCGTCGCCGAGCACGAGCCGGAGGCGCTCCGGCGTCGGCGCCCACACGGCGAGCGGGTGCCGCAGGGGGACGGTCACGGCTTGCCTCCTTCTTCGATCAGCAGGGCGACGGGGTAGTGCTCGAGCAGGTCGGTGACGCGCAGGACGCCGCCGTCGAACGCGCGGTCGCTCAGCACGTCGCGCACCGGCGCGCTGCCGACGTCGAGCACGGCGTCGCCCCAGCCGCCGCGTTCGGCGAGACCGACGGGCAGGCGGGTGGCGAGCGCGATCGCGCCGCCGCGGTCGAACGCGACCAGGTGGTCCGCCGCCGCCCCGGAGGCGCGCAGCGGGGTGTAAGCGGTGAACAGCTCCGGCCGGTCCCGGCGGAGACGCAGGGTCTTCGCGACGACGAGCAGCTTCGCGGCGCCGGTCTCGTCGATGTCGGGCAGGGCGCCCTCGTCGATCTCGCGGAGCAGCCGGCGGCGGCGCGCGTAGTCGACCGGGCGGCGGTTGTCCGGGTCGACCAGGCTGCGCTCCCAGAGCTCGCTGCCCTGGTAGACGTCCGGCACCCCCGGGGCGGCGAGCTGCAGCAGCTTCATCGACAGGCCGTTCGACCACCCGGCCGGGTCGAGCCGCGTGCTCACGCTCGCGATCAGCCCGGCGACCCGGTCGTCGTCGTAGACCGCGTCGACCGCGGCGCGCAGCGCGGTCTCGAACGCCTCGTCCGGGTCGGTCCAGGTGGTGGAGACGCCCGCCTCCTTCGACGCCTTCACCGCGTAGGCCTGCAGCCGGTCGCGCTCGATGGGCCACGCGCCGATCGTCGCCTGCCACAGGAGGTTCGCGAAGGTCGGGTCGCCGAAGCCGTTGATCCGCTCGAGCGCGTCGATCGTCTCCGCCCACTCCGCTGGCGCCTCCGACAGCACGTCGATCCGGGCGCGCACGTCCTCGCCGCGCTTCGTGTCGTGGGTCGTCAGCGTCGTCATGGCGGCCGGCCATCCCGCCTGCCGCGTGTCCTGCCGCTCGTGGAAGCGATCGAGGGACGCCGCGAAGTCGTCCGGCTCGCCGCCGACCTCGGTGAGGCTCGTGAGGCGGGTGGACCGGTAGAAGGCGCTGTCCTCGACGCCCTTCGCCATCACCATGCCGCTGGTCTGCTGGAACCGCTGCGCGACCGCGGTCGACGGGTCGCGCAGCAGGCGGGCGGCGAGCCGCAGCTCCTCCGCGAGGTCCGGACGGCGAGCCGTCGAGTCGGCGACCGCGGCGTCCAGCTGCTCCACGCCGCGGGGGAGGTAGGAGCGGTAGACCGGGAAGCAGGTGAGCAGCTCGCCCACCGCGTCCGCGAGGCGCCCCGGGTCCGATCCCTCGGTCGCGTCCTCCCCTCGCACGGCCGCCACGCCGCTTCGCGTCGCGTCGGAACCGGCGGAGGGGGCCCAGGCCGTGCGGACGAGGCGCAGCACCTCGGCGTGGAGGATGCCGTCCGCGACCTCGCGCTTCGTGTCGTGGATCAGGGCGGTCCAGTCGGTCGGGCCGCCGAGGCGGGCGGCGAGCGCCGTGAGGGGCGCCTCGCCCGCCGGGTCGATCAGCACCCGGTCGAAGTCGCCGAGCGCGTCGTAGCCGGTCGTGCCCGACGTCGCCCAGTCGTCGGGCAGCGCCTCGTCCCCCTCCAGGATCTTCTCGACGAGCACGTAGCGTCCGCCGATCGCGGCCGCGAGGTCGTCGAGGTACCGCTTCGGGTCCGCGAGCCCGTCCGGGTGGTCGATGCGCAGGCCGTCCACCAGACCGTCCCGGACCCAGCCGACGATCGCGCGGTGCGACTCCTCGAACACCTGCGGCAGCTCGACCCGGATGCCGGCCAGCGTGTTCACCGCGAAGAAGCGCCGGTAGTTCAGGTCGTCGTCGGCGCGGCGCCAGTGCATCAGCTCGTAGTGCTGGCGGTCGTGGACGGTGCGGGCGTCGGCGCCGTCGTCCGCGGTGCCCGCCGCGATCGGGTACTCGTTGTCGAAGTAGACGAGCCGGTCATCACGCAGCTCCAGGTCCGCGAGCGCGTCGCCGTCGCCCAGGACCGGGATGCGCAGCCGGCCGCCGCCGAAGTCCCAGTCGATGTCGAACGCCTCCGCGTACCGGGAGTCGCGGCCGTGGGCGAGCACGTCCCACCACCAGGCGTTCCTCGCGGGGGTCGCGACGCCCATGTGGTTCGGCACGATGTCGACGAGGACGCCGAGCCCCTTGCCGTGGGCGGCGGTCGCGGCCTCGACCAGGCCCTCGTCGCCGCCGCGGGCCGGGTCGACGCGGTCGTGCGAGATCACGTCGTAGCCGTGGTCGGAGCCGGGCTCCGCCTCCAGCAGCGGCGACAGGTACACCCAGTCCGCGCCGAGGTCCGCGAGGTAGTCGGTCAGCTCCGCGACGGAGTGCAGGTCGAACGCGCCCGTCACCTGCACCCGGTACGTGGAGACGGGCACGCGGCCCTCGGCACCGCCCATCAGCGCACCGACGGCTTCACGGCGTCCGCGGCGATGACCGAGATCGCCTGCGTGTTCGTGAGCGCCGCGAGCGACGCGGCCACCGAGTGGTCCGGCTCGCCCTCCGGCGCGGCGTGCGCGCGCAGGATCACGAGGGAGCGGGGCTCGATGCTCACCTTGCCGGCCGCCTTGACGCCCACGCGGTCGGTGAGGCGGCCCGCCGTGTCGACGACGACGTCCCACGCCGCGTTGTACGACTTCGGCGGCAGCTTCACCGCGACCGCCTCGTCGGCGGCGCTGAAGTACAGCAGGAAGTCCACGTCGGTCACCTCCTCGCCGCGCACGTCGCGCTCGCGCAGGCCGCCGCCGTTCAGGTACATGCCGACGGCCTTGCCGAAGCCGCTGTCCCAGTCGCCGCCCTTCATCACGGTGCCGTCGGGGCGCAGCCAGACGATGTCCGCCTTCGGAGCCCCCTCCTCCCGCTCGGCCGGCCGGCCGTCGAAGAACCGGCCGCGCCGGAAGGTCGGGTGGTCCTTGCGCAGGCGGGCGATCGCCGCGGTGAACTCGATGAGCGGCACGTCCGCCTGGTCCCAGTGCAGCCAGGCGATCTCGCTGTCCTGGGCGTAGGTGTTGTTGTTGCCGCCCTGCGTCCTGCCCAGCTCGTCGCCGTGCAGGAGCATCGGCACGCCCTGGCTGAGCAGCAGCGTCGCGAGGAAGTTCCGCTGCTGCTTCGCGCGCAGCGCGAGCACGTCCTGGTCGTCGGTCTCGCCCTCCGCGCCCGAGTTCCAGGAGCGGTTGTGCGACTCCCCGTCGTTGCCGTCCTCGCCGTTCGCGTCGTTGTGCTTCTCGTTGTAGGACACGAGGTCCCGCAGGGTGAAGCCGTCGTGCGCGGTGACGAAGTTGATGGAGGCGACCGGGCGGCGCCCGTCGTTCTCGTACAGGTCCGCCGAGCCGGTGAGGCGCGCGGCGAACTCGCCGAGCGACGACGGCTCGCCGCGCCAGAAGTCGCGGACGGTGTCGCGGTACTTGCCGTTCCACTCCGTCCACTGCGGCGGGAAGTTGCCGACCT
>NZ_CAXTOQ010000189.1:0-5771 GCF_964245895.1 uncultured Amnibacterium sp. | reverse complement strand
GCGGCGGCGGCCAGGCCGCGCCCGCGTCGGCGCCGTCCGCCATCGCCTCCGTCTCGCGGTACGGGGAGGCGACGGAGCCGGAGTCGAGGTGGTCGCGGCCGATCACGATCGGGGCCGACAGCTCGCCCGATGCGACCATCTCGTTGAATCGCAGGCCCGCCTGGTGCCGCTCCCGGTAGCCGAGCCAGCAGATGCGCGCCGGGAGGCCCTCGAACTCGATCCGCTCGCCCGCCGCCTCGATCCAGCGGCGCAGCCGCTCGTCGTCGGGGAACAGCTCGAGGATCGCGCGGTCGGTCGCGGCGATGTCGGCGGGGTCGCCGGACAGCGCGACCCACCGGAACGGGCCCTTCCCCTCCGCGAACAGCGGGCGGATGTAGGCGGGCACGAAGCCCGGGAAGGCGAACGCGCGGTCGAAGCCGCCCAGCCGCGCCTCCGCGCGCAGCGAGTTGCCGTAGTCGAAGACGGCCGCACCCGCCTCCTGGAACCCGACCATCGCCGCGACGTGGGCCGCCATCGACTCGCGGGCCAGGGCCGTGAACCCCTCCGGGTCCGCATCGGCGCGCTCGCGCCACCCGCCGAACGGCACCCCGGCCGGCAGGTACATCAGCGGATCGTGCGCGCTGGTCTGGTCGGTCACGACGTCGACCGGCACGCCGCGGCGCAGCAGCTCGGGCAGCACCTCCGCCTGGTTGCCCTCGAGACCGACGGACAGCGCCCGCCGCTCGGCCTTCGCCGCCAGGACCCGGGCGAGCGCGTCGTCGAGGTCGTCGGCGACCTCGTCCAGGTAGCGCCGCGCGCGACGCCGCTCCAGCCGGCTGCGGTCGACGTCCACGATCAGCACCGCGCCGCCGTTCAGGGTGACCGCGAGCGGCTGCGCGCCGCCCATCCCGCCCGCGCCCGCCGTCACCGTCAGCGTGCCGGCGAGGGAGCCGTCCCCGCCCTTCGCGCGCAGCGTCTCGGCGACCGCGGCGAAGGTCTCGTAGGTGCCCTGCAGGATCCCCTGCGTGCCGATGTAGATCCAGGAGCCTGCGGTCATCTGGCCGTACATCGTGAGCCCGAGCGCCTCGAGCCGGCGGAACTCGGGCCAGGTCGCCCAGTCGGGCACCAGGTTCGAGTTCGCGATCAGCACCCGCGGCGCCCACTCGTGGGTGCGGAACACCCCGACCGGCTTCCCGGACTGGACGAGCAGGGTCTCGTCGGAGTCGAGCTCGCGCAGCGTGCGGACGATCGCGTCGTACGCCTCCCACGACCTGGCGGCCCTGCCGCTGCCGCCGTACACCACGAGGTCCTCCGGGTGCTCGGCGACGTCGGGGTCGAGGTTGTTCATCAGCATGCGGAGCGGCGCCTCGGTCTGCCAGCTCCTCGCGGACAGCTCGGTGCCCCGCGCGGCGCGGATCGTGGTCCTCGTCATGTCCTGCCCCGTCCTCTCAGCCGAGCGGCCCGGTGACCTGCTCGGCGGCGGTGCGGATGCGGCCGTCGCGCACGAGCGCGGCGGCGGCCTCGAGCTCGGGGGCCAGGAAGCGGTCCGGGCCGGGTCCCGCGACGTGCTCGCGCAGCCGGTCGCGCACGGCGGCGGAGGCGGGCGCGGGCTGCAGGGGTGCGCGCAGGTCGAGCGCGCGGGCGGCCGCGAGCACCTCGATGCCGAGCACCCGCGCCAGCGCGTCGACCGACCGCCGCAGCTTGCGGGCCGCGTGCCACCCCATCGAGACGTGGTCCTCCTGCATCGCCGAGGACGGGATCGAGTCGACGGACGCCGGCACCGCGAGCCGCTTCAGCTCCGACACCAGCCCGGCGGCCGTGTACTGCGCGATCATCAGCCCCGAGTCGACCCCGGCGTCGTGCGCGAGGAACGCGGGCAGGCCGTTGCTGCGGCTCGGGTCGAGGAGGCGGTCGGTGCGCCGCTCGGACATGCTCGCCACGTCGGCGACCGCGATGGCCAGGAAGTCGAGCACGTACCCGATCGGGGCGCCGTGGAAGTTGCCGTTCGACTCGACCCGGCCGTCCGGCGTGACGACCGGGTTGTCGATGGCGCTCGCCAGCTCCCGCTCGGCCACCACGGCCGCGTGCGACCAGGTGTCGCGGGCGGCGCCGTGCACCTGCGGCGCGCAGCGCAGGGAGTACGCGTCCTGCACGACGGTGTGGTCCGGGCCGCGGTGGCTCTCCCGGATCGGCGACCCGGCCAGCACGGCGACCAGGTTCGCGGCGGCGACCTGCTGCCCGGCCTGCGGCCGCAGCGCGACGAGGTCGGCGGCCCATGCCGCGTCGGTGCCGAGCAGCGCCTCGGCGGACATCGCCGCGGCGACGTCCGCGGTCGCGAGCAGGCCGGCGAGGTCGTGGAGGGCGAGCACGAGCATGCCGAGCATGCCGTCGGTGCCGTTGACGAGCGCGAGCCCCTCCTTCTCCGCGAGCTCGACGGGCGCGATGCCCGCGGCGGCCAGCGCGTCGCCGGCGGCCGCGATGCCGCCGGACGCGTCGTGAACGAGGCCCTCCGCCATCAGCACGAGCGCGCAGTGCGCGAGCGGCGCGAGATCGCCGGAGCAGCCGAGCGACCCGTACTCGTGCACCACGGGCGTGATCCCCGCGTTCAGGATCGCGACGTACGCGTCGAGGGTCGACGCCCGGATGCCGGTGCGACCCGTCGCGAGCGTCCCGATGCGCAGCAGCATCAGCGCGCGCACCACCTCCCGCTCGACGACCGGCCCGGTGCCGGCCGCGTGGCTGCGGATCAGGCTGCGCTGCAGGCGGGTGCGCTCGTCCGGGGCGATGAAGGTCGTCGCCAGCGCGCCGAACCCGGTGGAGACGCCGTAGTGCGGCGCGGGATCCGCGGCGAGGGCGTCGACGACGGCCCGGGAGGCGGCGACCCGCTCACGCGCTGCGGGGTCGAGCTCGACCCGCGCGCCGTCCCGCGCGACGGCCACCACCTCGCCGACGCCCAGCGGCGCTGCTCCCACGATCACGGTCGGCACGGGCCCATCGTCCGCTCCGGCGCCCGGGCGCGCGAGGCCGGACGATCGGTCGGTGTCTCACCCGTGAGACACTTCGCCGGTGTCCGACGCCGCGCCAGCCGCCCGCGGTGCGCTGCGGATCCTGGCGCACCTCGGCGCCGCGCGCGGACCGGTCGCCGCCGGGCAGCTCGCGAGCGCGACCGGGCTGCCGCGCGCCTCCGTCTACCGCCTGCTCGGCGTGCTGGAGCAGGAGGGCTTCGTGCTGCGGTTCCCGGAGGCGCACCGCTGGGGCATCGGCATCGCCGCGTTCGAGCTGGCGGGCGGGTACCACCGGCAGGCGCCGCTCACCCGGCTGGGCCGGCCGATCGTCGAGGCGCTCGTCGACCGGGTCGGCGAGAACGCGCACCTCGCCGCGCTGCACGGCCGGGACGTGCTGTACCTGATCGAGGAGCGCGCCCCCCGCCGCCGTGCCCTCGTCACCGACGTCGGCGTGCGGCTGCCCGCGCACGTCACCGCGAGCGGGCTCGCGCAGCTGGCCGCGCTGCCCCGGGCGCAGGTCCGCGCGCTGTTCCCGGACGCGGCCGCCTTCGCGCAGCGCGGCACCGGCGGGCCGCGCTCCTCCGCCGACCTGCGGCGGGTGCTGGCCGCCGCCGCGGCGCGGGGCTGGGCCGTCGAAGACGGCGAGGTGACCGAGGGCGTCGCGTCCGTGGCCGTCGCGGTGCGCGATCACGCGGGCTGGCCGGTCGCGGCGCTCGCGGTCACGTTCGAGCGCGGACAGGAGGCGCCGGAGGACCGGGCGGACCTGGCCGCGGTGGTCGCCGAGCACGCGGCGCTGCTCGCCAGGCGCCTCGGCGCCTGAGACCGTTCGCGGATCCGGATCGATCGTCCGACACGCCGGGCGCGAGGCGCATCGGGCGGCGTGTCGTCGGATCCATCCGGATCCGCGAGAGGTCAGGGGGTGCGCTCCGCCGCGCCGGTCCCCTCCCCCGAGGTCGGGACGTCCTCGCGGATCGTCAGCTCGGGCTTGCGGCCGAGGGCCCGGTTGATGCCGAACACGATCGCGCCGATCGCCAGCCAGACCAGGCCGCCGATCTTCGCGAGCGGGTCGGCGTTCACCAGCACGTAGCCGATGATCAGGAACCCGAGCACCGGGACCACGCCGTGCAGCAGCCAGTTCCGCGACCGCTGCTTCACGATGTAGTGCCAGAACACCGCGACGTGCAGCAGGCAGAAGCCGAACAGCGCGCCGAAGTTCACGAGCGACGAGATCAGCGCGAGCTGGCCGACGAAGAACAGCACCAGCACGACGGTCAGCGCCGTGACGGCGAGGACCGCGTACAGCGGCACCTGCCGCGAGCTGATGCGGGACAGGATGGCCGGCAGCTGCCGGTCGCGGCTCATCGAGTAGAGCAGACGGCTCGTCGCGGCCTGCGCCGCCATCGCGTTCGCGATGCCCACCGCCAGCACGTTCACGACGAAGAAGGCGTTCTGCCAGCCGGTGCCGGCCGCCTGCTGCACGAGCAGGAAGAAGGCGTTGCCGACCTCCGTGTCGGAGAACGCGTCCCGGCCGCCGGCCATCAGGGCGGCCAGCCAGGTCTGCGTGATGAACAGCACCGCGACGATGAGCAGGGCGATGATCATCGCCCGGCCCGCCGCGTTCCTCCGGCCCGTCGACTCCTCCGCGAGGGTGGAGATGCCGTCGAAGCCCAGGAAGCTGAGCACCGCGATGGAGAGCGCGGCGGCGATCAGCGGACCGCTCACCTCCGACGGCGTCCAGATCGGGTCGGTGCTCCACTCGGCGCCGGGGATCGTGCCGCCGTTGATCGCCGTCACCGCGATCACGATGAAGATCACGACGAACACGAGCTCGATCACCAGGAAGACCCGGTTGGCGAGCTTGATCGAGGAGATGCCGAGCAGGTTCACCGCGGTGTTGATCGCGACGAAGACGAGCGCCCACACCCAGCGGGCGGAGCCCGGGAAGATGCCGACCATCGACTCGGCGGCGAACACGTACAGCAGCGTCGGCACCAGCAGGTAGTCGAGCAGGATCGCCCAGCCGGCGAAGAAGCCGAGCGCGGGATGGATGCCGCGGCCGACGTAGGAGAACACGGAGCCGGCGAGCGGGAACGACTTCGCCATCTGCGCGTAGGCGAGCGCGGTGAAGATCATCGCGACGAGGCCGATCAGGTAGACGAGCGGCACCATCCCGGCGGCGCTGTTGTAGACGGTGCCGAAGATCGCCCACGGGGCGATCGGCACCATGAAGATCAGGCCGTAGATGAGCAGGTCGACGGTCGAGACCGACCGCTTCAGCTCCTGCTTGTAGCCGAACGACTCCAGCGTGCGCTGGTTCTCGGTGCTGGCGGACATGGCGTTCCTTCGGTGGTGGAGGGGCGGGCGCTTCAGGAGGGGCTGGGCACGGCGACCGCGGGGTCGGCGGTGGCCGCCCCGTCGTGGTCGGCGAGGAAGGCGGCGACGACGGCGCGGAACGCCTCCGGCTGCTCGAGGTGCGTGCAGTGGCTCGCACCGGGGAACACGTGCTCGCGCACGTCGGGGATCCGCTCGACGAACGGCGCCCAGGTGATCGGGGTCGCCTCGTCGTGCTCGCCGGCGATCACGAGGGTCGGCACGGCGACCGCGTCGAGCCGGTCGACCACCGTCCAGTCCTGCAGGGTCCCGGTGACGAAGAACTCGTTGACGCCGTTCATCGTGTGGTAGACGGTCGGCTCCGCCTCCATCTGCCGCTCGCTGTCGACGAAGTCCTGCGGCATCGGCACGACCCGGCAGACGTGCCGGTCGTAGAACACCTGGGTCGCGGCGAGG
>NZ_CAXTOQ010000188.1:0-5803 GCF_964245895.1 uncultured Amnibacterium sp. | reverse complement strand
CCGGGCCTGGTTGGCGGCCTTGCCGACCGCACCGCGCTCCTCCGGCGGCAGCTGGGCGATCGGCCGGTCGCGGACGACCGCCTCCGGCAGCACCTCCAGCCAGGACCGCACGGTGCCGGTGCGCAGGCGGTGGGGGGCGAAGCGGAGGCGCTCCGCGACGAGCGCGGCGGGCGTCGCGTCGGCGGCGGAGCCGTCGTCGATCACGGGCGCCGCCACCTGACGCAGCTCGCGCGCGCCGGAGGGGGCCACCGCGCCGGCGGCCTGCACGCGGCCGGCCACGGGCTGCAGATGACCGGTGAGCGTCGCGACGACGCCGCGACGCGCGTCCGACGGCACGGCGATCACGGTCGTGGTGCCGCGTTCCGCGTGCACGGTGAGCGGCGCGGTGGCGAACGGCGCCGGGGCGACGAGGCCGGCGGACGACAGCGCCCAGCGACGCTCCCCCTCCGCCCACGCCGTGTCCTCGGTGTGGCGCACGATGCTCTCGCCCTCGATGTCGACCGTCGGCAGCAGCCGGTCCAGCCACCGCGGCAGGTACCAGGCGGCGCGGCGGAAGAGCAGCATCACCGCGGGAACCAGCGTCATGCGGATCAGGAAGGCGTCGAGCAGGATGCCGACCGCCAGCGTGAAGGCGATCGGCTTGATCGTGCCGCTGCCGTCCGGGATGAAGGACGCGAAGACGAAGATCATGATCAGCGCCGCAGCGGTGACCACCCGCACGCCGCCGGTGAAGCCGCGGCGCACGGCGACGCGGTAGTCGCCCGTGTGCGCCCAGGTCTCGCGCATGCCGGAGACGATGAAGACCTCGTAGTCCATCGACAGCCCGAACATGATCGCGACGCTGAGGATCGGCAGGAAGCTGAGCAGCGGCCCGGGCTCCACGTGCAGCAGGCTCGCGCCCCAGCCCCACTGGAACACGGCGACGGTCGCGCCGACGCTCGCCGACAGCGACAGCAGGAACCCGACGGCGGCCTTCAGCGGGACGACGAGCGACCGGAACACGGCCATCAGCAGGATCACCGACAGGCCCACGACGACGAGCACGAACGGCACCAGCGCGCTGCCGAGCCGGTCGGAGATGTCGATCTGCACGGCCGTCGAGCCGGTGACCGAGACGGGCATGTCGTACTGCCGCTCGAACCCGGCGGACAGGTCCCTGATCGTGCGGACGAGCGCGATCGTCCTGTCCGACGTGGGCCCGGACTCGGGGATGACCTGCATGATCGCGGTGTCGAGCGTCGCGTTCGGCGTCGCCTTGCCGACCGCCTTCACGTCGGGCAGCGCCGCGATCCGGTCCTGCATGCGTCCGAGGTCGGTGATGAAGTCGTTGTTCTGCGTCACGTCGATGAGCAGGACGAGCGCACCGTTCCGGCCCTCGCCGAAGTACTTCGTCGTGAGGTCGTAGGCGACCCGTGGACCGGTGCCCGGCGCCTCCGTGCCGTTCGTCGGCAGCGCGAGCCGCATTGACGCGGCGGGGACCGCGAGCACCCCGAGCACGGCGATGACGAGCACGATGAACAGGGCGGGCGCCTTCTCGACCAGCGCGCCCCAGCGGGCGCCGAGGGTGTGCGTGCGCCCCTCCGCCGCCGCGAGCGCACGGGCGCGGAGGCGGGAGCCCTGCTTCGGGACCAGTCGGTTCCCCGCGAGCGCGAGCACCGCGGGCAGCAGGGTCGTCGAGCCGCAGACGCCCAGGAACACGGCGAAGGCGGCGCCGACGCCCATCACGGACAGGAAGGGGATGCCGACGATCAGCAGGCCGAGCAGCGCGATGATCACCGTCACGCCGGCGAACACGACCGCGGTGCCGGCGGTCGCGACCGCCTTCGGCAGGGCCTCGCCGATGGGCACGTCGAGCGCCAGCTGATCCCGGTAGCGGGAGATGACGAACAGGCCGTAGTCGATGCCGACCGCGAGGCCGAGCATCAGCGCCAGGGTCAGGCTCGCGCTGGCCACGTCGGTGAGGTTCGCGGCGAGCAGCAGCGCCGCGACCGACAGCAGCACGCCGACGATGGCGCTGATCAGGGGCATGCCCGCCGCGAGCAGCGAGCCGAACGTGACGATCAGCACGATCGCGGCGAACACGAGGCCGAACGCCTCCGTGATCGAGGGCCCGAAGGAGTTGTCCTGGAACACCTGCCCGGTGAAGGCGACCTGCATGCCCGCGCGCTCGCCGACGGAGGCGGTCGCCCGCAGGGCGTCGAGCGTGGCCGGCTTCACGCTCGCCTGGGCGCCGGAGAACTGCACCGAGACGATCGCCGCGCGGCGGTCGGCGGAGACCGCGTCGACGGCGTACTCGCTGAAGGGGCTGCCGACCGTCTCGATGCCGTCGATCCGCTCGATCGCGGCGATCGTGTCGGTCACAGCGGTCTTCGCCGCGCCCTCGTCGATGCGGGTGCCGGCCGGCGCGACCAGGATGGCGCTGGCGCTGGCGCCCGCCGCCTGGGGGAAGACCGCGTCGAGGCGGTCGAGCGCGTTCTGGGACTCCGTGCCGGGGATGGTGAAGCCGTCGCTCAGCTTGCCGCCGAACCCGAAGCCGGCGCCCGCCACGGCGAGGATGATCAGGATCCAGGCGGCGAGCACGCGCCACGGGTGGGCGTGGCTCAGCCGGCCGAGCCGGTGCAGGAACGCGGTCATGGGTGCCGTCCTCGAGGTGGGGTGGGGTGCGGCGGCGGTGTCGCGGGTGGCGGGAGGTGATCAGGAGGGCAGGGCGGCCTGGCGGCCGAGGACGAACTCGCCGAGGACGTCGACGAGGCCGGCGCGCAGCTCGTCCTCCGGCACGTGGTCGGGGGCCCAGCGGTCGGCGGCGACGAGCATGAAGGCGGCTCCGGCGAGGGCCACGCCGAAGCGGAGGGTGTCGTGGTCGCCGCCGCCGGCCGGCTTCAGACAGACCGCGAGGTGACGCACCAGGGCGTCGGCGCGGTCGACGACCGCGTGCCCCGCGAGCGCCTGGCCGTGGTTGAAGATGACCGCGATCGCGAGGCGGTGCTCGAAGAGGTAGTCGACGAAGCGCACCAGGAACGCCTGCCGCGATGGGTCGTCGGAGAGCGCGACGATCTCGTCGACCAGCTGCGCCAGCTCCTCCACGGCGGGGCGGAGCGCGGCGTCGAGCAGCGCCTCCTTGCTGCCGAAGTGGTAGAGCACGCTGGACTTCGACAGCCCGGCGTCGGCCGCGATGCGCTGCAGGGATGCGCCGTCGAAGCCGACGGTCGCGAACTGCCGAAGCGCGGACTGCAGCAGCGGCGCCGACCCGCCGAGGTCCCTGATCCTGTCCTGCACGATCGGTCAGCGTACTGCACGATCGGTCAGTCGCGTCGTCCCTCCCGGCCCGCGTTCGGGGGACGTCCAGTCCCCGGGGGGCAGGACCAGTAGGGTCCCGTGCTCATGGGCACCCTGCGCAAGTACCTGATCAACGGCGCGATCATCTCCTCCGTCCTCTCGGGCGTCTCGGCGTTCCGGCAGAGCCGGCGCAGCGAGACCGACTGGCGCACCTACCTGACCTGGATCGCCTGGGGCCTCACCCTCGTCGTCGCCATCGGCACGGTGCGGATGGAGTCGCTCGACCCGGCGGCGGCCACCCACGCCGCGGGCCCGAAGCTGAAGGACCCGCGCAAGAAGCCGAAGAAGAGCAAGCAGTAGCACCCCCTCAGTCGAGGAAGGCGCGGAGGAGCGCGGCGGTCCCCTCGAGGTGCTCGTGCATCAGGCGGCGGGCCGCGGCGGGGTCGCCGCGCAGCACGGCCTGCACGATCGCCTCGTGCTGCGCGTTCGAGTGCGCGAGGTTCGGCTCGAGCAGCGGGATCTCGTCGAGCAGCGCGTTCGCCCGATCGCGGACGTCGGCGAGCAGCGGCAGCAGCGACGGCACGCCCGCCAGCTCGCCGATCGTCAGGTGCAGCCGCGAGTCGGTGCGCCGGTAGTCGGGCGCGCCGCTCGCGCTCGTCTCGAGCAGCCGCGACCACAGCCCCTCCCGCTCCTCCGCGGTCAGGGCGCGGGAGGCGGCCGCGGCGACCGCCCCCTCCTCCAGCACCGATCGCAGACCGAGCACATCGGCCAGCTCGCCCGGCGGCCTCGCGGCGGCGGGCGACACGGCGTCCTCGAGATCGGTGCGCACGAAGGTGCCGCCGTAGCGGCCGCGACGGCTCTCCAGGTAGCCGGCATCCGCGAGCGCCTTGATCGCCTCTCGCAGCACGTCGCGGCTGACGCCGAGGCGCGCGGCGAGCTCGCGCTCCGGCGGCAGCGCCTCCCCCGGCGGCACGATGCCGAGCCGCACCGCCTGCAGCAGGCGGGCCAGCGTCTCCTCGAACGCGTTGCCCGTGCGGACGGGCCGGAAGATCGCCTCCGCCGCGGACGGCGCATCCACCCCGGACGGGCCGGTCACAGCGGGGTACTCGCGCTCATGGCGACGCCGCCGCGAGGGGCGGCGGCTGCGCCGATTCTGCCGCCCCTCACAGCGGCGTCACGTAGGCGGCGGAGATGCCGCCGTCGACCAGGAACGTGGAGGCGGTGACGAACGACGCGTCGTCGGAGGCGAGGAACGCGACCGCCGCGGCGAGCTCCTCCGGCTCGGCGAACCGGCCGACCGGCACGTGCACGAGTCGGCGGGCGGCGCGCTCCGGGTCCTTCGCGAACAGCTCCTTCAGCAGCGGCGTGTTCACGGGGCCGGGGCAGAGCGCGTTGACGCGCACCCCCTGCCGGGCGAACTGGACGCCGAGCTCGCGGCTGAGCGCGAGGACGCCGCCCTTCGAGGCGGTGTAGGAGATCTGGCTCGTCGCGCTGCCGAGCACCGCCACGAACGACGCGGTGTTGATGATCGATCCTCGCCCCGCGGGCACCATGTGCCGCAGCGCGGCCCGGCAGCACAGGTACACGGAGGTGAGGTTCACCAGCTGCACGCGGTCCCACGCGTCGAGCTCGGTCGTCTCGATCGAGTCGTCGTCCGGCGGGGAGATGCCCGCGTTGTTGAAGGCGATGTCGACCGAGCCGTGCGTCTCCGCGACGGAGTCGAACAGCGCGTCGACGTCGCCCTTCTCCGCGACGTCCGTGCGGACGAAGGAGCCCTCGACCTCCTCGGCGGCCGCGCGGCCCGCCTCCGGGTCGAGGTCGGCGATCACGACGCGGGCGCCCTCGGCGGCGAGGCGCCTGGCGGTGGCGAGCCCGATGCCGCTGGCGCCGCCGGTGACGACGGCGACGCGGTCGCGCAGGCGGGCGGTGAGGTCGATGGGGACGACGGGCATGTCAGACCTCTCCGGTCGCGTAGTAGACGTTCTTCGTCGCGGTGAACGCGAGCGGGGCGTCCGGCCCCAGCTCGCGGCCGATGCCCGACCGCTTCATGCCGCCGAACGGCGTCGTGTAGCGGACGGAGGAGTTGGAGTTGACGGACAGCGCGCCGGAGCGCACCGCGCGCGAGACGCGGATGCCGCGGCCGAGGTCGCGGGTCCAGATCGAGCCGGAGAGCCCGTACGCGCTCGCGTTCGCGAGGCGGACCGCCTCCGCCTCCCCGTCGAACGCCTGCACGGCGACGACGGGGCCGAAGATCTCCTCGGTGAGCACGCGGTCGTCCGCCCGGTCGGGCAGCAGCACGGCCGGCGCGAACCAGAACCCGGGACCGTCGGGCGCGGCGCCGCGGAAGGCGACCGGCGTGGAGCCGTCGACGAAGGAGGCGACGCGCTCGCGGTGCTCGGCGCTGACGAGCGGGCCCATGTCGACGTCCTCGCCGCGCGGGTCACCGACCCGCCAGGCGGCGACGGCGGGCTCGAGCCGCTCGAGGAAGGCGTCGAGCACGCTGCGCTCGACGAGCAGGCGGCTGCGG
>NZ_CAXTOQ010000187.1:0-5843 GCF_964245895.1 uncultured Amnibacterium sp. | reverse complement strand
GGCCGCACGACGACCGCGGTCGCCCTCGTCGCCGACCGGATCACGAGCGGCCGCCTCGCTGCGGATGAGGTCCTGCTGCTCGCCCCGCGGCGCACGCAGGCGACCCGCCTCCGCGACCGGCTGCTGCTCGCCGTCGGGCGCCCGGTGACCGCGCCGCTCGCCCGCACCGCCGCCTCCCTCGCGTTCGACATCGCCAGGCGCGACGCCGCGGACGGCGGCCGCGACGCCCCGGTGCTGCTGTCCGGCGGGGACCAGGACCGGCTCGTCGCGCAGCTGCTGCCCGAGTCCGGCACGGCGTGGCCGGAGCACCTGGGCGAGGAGGTGCGCGGCACGCGCGTGTTCCGCGGCGAGCTGCGCGAGCTCTTCGCCCGCTGCACCGAGCGCGACGTCGACTGGAGCGACCTCGCGTCGCTGGGGGAGGAGCGGGGCCGGCGGGAGTGGTGCGCCGCCGCCGCGTTCTGGCGCGAGTACCTCGAGGTGCTGCCGGCGGTGAGCCCCGACGCGTTCGACTCCGCCGAGCTCGTCGCGCTCGCGACCGCGGCCGTGCTCGGCGACCGCCCCGGCGAGCTCGCGCGCCGCCTCCGGCTCGTCGTGGTCGACGACATGCAGGACCTGGGCGAGTCCGCCGTCGGGCTGCTCGCGGCGCTCGCGGCCCGCGGCTGCGCGATCGTCGCCTTCGGCGATCCCGACATCGCCGCCGACACCTTCCGAGGCGGCGAGCCCGACCTGCTCGGCCGGTTCGAGCAGCGGTTCGGCATCGAGGCGCCGGCGCGGTTCGTCCTGCGGACCGTGCACCGCCACCCCGAGACGGTGCGCCGGTTCGTGACCCGCGTGACGGAGCGGATCGGCACCGCGCTCGCGGGGCCGCAGCGCACCGCGGCCGCGGCAGCCCCCGGCGGCCGGCCGGTGCTCGCGGTCGAGGCGGACGGCGACTCGGCGCTCGCCGCCCGCATCGCCCACCTGCTGCGCGAGCGGCACCTCGAGCACGACGTCCCCTTCGCCGACCAGGCGGTCGTCGTGCGGTCAGGCGCGCTGGTCGAGCCCCTCGCCCGCGCGCTCGAGATCGCCGGGGTGCCCGCCGTCACCACCGGCACGGCGGACGCTGCCGAGCACGCGTCGCGCGCGCTGCTCGAGGTCGTCGGCATCGGCATCGGCCTGCTCCCGCTCACGCCGGAGTCCGCGACGGCGCTCGTGACCGGGCCGTTCTGCGGGCTGGACCGCCTCGCGCTGCGGCGCCTCCGCCTCGCGCTGCGGGTGGAGGAGGTCGGCGGCGGCGGGTCGCGCGGCGCGGGGGAGCTGCTGGTGGAGGCGCTGGAGGCGCCCGACCGGCTGGCGACGATCGACGCGCCGTTCGTCCGCAGCGCCGCGCGCCTGGCGACCGTGCTGCAGCGCGTCCGCGAGCTCGACTCGGGCGGCGCGTCCGCGGAGGAGCTGCTGTGGCACGTGTGGGAGGCGAGCGGCCTCGCGCCCGTCTGGCGGGAGCGGGCGCTCGGCGCCGGACTGGTGGCGGCGGAGGCGAACCGCGACCTCGACGACCTGGTCGCCCTGTTCTCGGCGGCGGCCCGCGCCGCGGAGCGCGGACCGACCGACCCTGCCGCCGGGTTCGTGACGGCGCAGCTCGAGGCCGACGTCGTCGACGACTCCCTCGCGCCGCGCGGCCGCCGCGACGGCGTGCTCGTCACCACGCCGGTCGGGGTCGCCGGGCTCGAGTTCGACACCGTCGTGCTCGCCGGGCTGCAGGACGGCGTCTGGCCGAACCTCCGGCCCCGCGGCTCCCTGCTCGGGCTGGGCGAGCTGGTCGCGGAGCTCGACGGCCGCACCGTGCCCGCCTCCGCCGTCGACGAGCGGAGGGCCGTGCTGTCCGACGAGCTGCGGCTGTTCGCCCTCGCCGCCTCCCGCGCGCGCCGAGCGCTGCTGCTCGCCGCCGTCGCCAACGACGACGAGGCGCCGAGCGTGCTGTTCGGGCTCGCCGACGGGCCCGCGCCGGACGCCGCGGGCGCCGCGCCCAACGCCCTCCGGCCCCTCGTCGGGCTGCTGCGCCGCACCGCGGTGTCCGGGGCGGCGGACGAGCGGCAGGACGCGGCGGCCGCGCTCGCCCGGCTCAGCCGGGCCGAGGTCGCCGGGGCGGCTCCGGCCGCGTGGTGGGGCCTCGCGCCCGCGACGACCGACGCCCCGCTGGTGCCCGATCCGGCCGACCCGGTCCGGGTGTCGCCGTCGAAGCTCGAGCGGTTCGAGGAGTCGCCGCTCGACTGGTTCGTCGAGCGGGTCGCCGGCGGCGAGCCGATGCTCGCCGGCGCCATCGGCACGATGCTGCACTGGGTCCTCGAGACCGCGCAGGCGCCGGACGAGCCCGCGCTGCTCGCCGCGCTCGAGGGCCGCTGGCGCGAGCTCGACTTCGAGGCGGCGTGGGTGGAGGCGCGGGAGCGGCGGCTCGCGCACCGGATGGTCGCGGCGATCTCCCGCTACCTCGCGGACCGCGCTGCCGACGGCTCCAGCCTGCTCGGCGGCGAGACCCCGTTCGAGTTCCCGGTCGGCCGCGCCCTCGCCACCGGCACGATCGACCGCGTCGAGCGGGACGGCGCCGGGCACGTGCGCGTCGTCGACCTGAAGACGGGCTCCACCCGGCCGAGCGCCGCGAAGACGCAGACCCACGCGCAGCTCGGCGTGTACCAGCTCGCGGTGCGGGCAGGAGCGGTGGAGGGGCTGGACGGCTCCGAGGCGAGCGGCGGCGCCGCCCTGCTGTTCGTGCCGCCGAAGGGCAAGGAGCCCTACGCGCTGCTCGCGCAGCCGCCGCTCGACGAGGACGCCGCGGAGGCCTTCCGCGCCCGGCTGTCGGCAGCCGCGGAGGGGATGGCGGCGGCGGCGTTCCCCGGACCCGTCGAGCCCGACGTCCGGTTCGGCTCGAGCCCGTACCGGACGATGCTGCTGCGCGTGCCGGAGGTGTGCGGTGGCTGAGGTCTCGTCCGCCCAGGTCGGCGCCGCCCTGATCGCGGAGCGGCTGGGGCTGCACCCGCCGACGCCGCAGCAGCGCGCCGTCATCGAGGCGCCGCTCGTCCCCGCGCTCGTCGTGGCGGGCGCCGGCAGCGGCAAGACCGAGACGATGGCCATGCGCGTGCTCTGGCTGCTGGCGAACCGGAGGGTGCACGCTGCGGAGATCCTCGGCCTCACCTTCACGCGGAAGGCGGCGTCCGAGCTCGCCGAGCGGGTCAGGACCCGGCTCGGCATGCTCGCCGCGGCCGGCCTGGCGACGGACTACGACCCGTTCGACCCACCCGTCGTCTCGACCTACAACGCCTTCGCCAACGGTCTCTACCGCGACCACGCGGTGCGGATCGGCCGGGACGCCGACGGCGTCGTGCTCGGGGAGGCCTCCGCCTGGCAGCTCGCCCGGCGCGTCGTCATCGAGTCGGACGACCCGGGGCTCGCCGCGCTCGACCTCGGCGTCGACCGCATCACGCAGCTGGTCCTCGACCTCGCGAACGGGCTCGGCGAGCACGCCGCGGACCCCGACGCGGTCGGCGCGATGGCCGCGGCGTACGGCGTCGCGGTCGAGGCGCTGCCGTACGGTCGCACCGCCTACCAGGGGGACGTCGACGAGGCGCTCGTGCCGGCCAGGACGCTGCCCGTGCTGCTCCGGCTCGCCGAGGCGTACCGCGCGGCCAAGCGCTCCATCGGCGCGGTCCAGTACAGCGACCAGGTCGCGCTCGCCCTCGACATCACCGCGGCCGCGCCGGACGTCGTGCAGACGCTGCGCAGCCGGCACCGCGTGGTGCTGCTCGACGAGTACCAGGACACCTCCGTCGTGCAGACCCGGCTGCTCGCGCGCCTGTTCGCCGGCGGCCCGGTGATGGCGGTCGGCGACCCGCACCAGTCCATCTACGGCTGGCGCGGCGCGTCCGCCGCGAACCTGGAGGACTTCGGGCGCGACTTCGGCGCGGGCCGCGAGGTCGCCGTGCACGCGCTGAGCACCAGCTGGCGCAACGGCACCCGCATCCTCGCCGCGGCGAACGCGATCGCCGCCCCCCTGTCCGCCGCCTCCCGGGTCCCGGTCGAGCGGCTGGACCCGTCGCCGGTGGCGAGCGGGCACGACGTCGACCTCGAGTTCCGCGAGACGCTGGCCGAGGAGGCGGACGCCGTCGCCGACTGGTTCGCCGCCCGCCTGGCCGACGCCTCCCGTCCGCCGTCCGCGGCGCTGCTGGTGCGCGCCCGCCGCACGCTGCCCGACTTCCTCGACGCGTTCCGCCGGGCCGGGGTGCCGTACCACGTGCTCGGCGTCGGCGGCCTGCTGCTCGAGCCGGAGGTGATGGACCTCGTCGCCGCGCTGCGGGTGGTGCACGACCCGCAAGCCGGTCCGGAGCTGGTGCGCCTGCTCGCCGGCGGACGCTGGCGCGTCGGGCCGGCGGACCTCGCCGCGCTGCAGCGGCTCGGTCGCTGGCTCGAGCGCCACGACCCCGCGGAGCAGCGGCTCGCCCCCGAGGTCGCGGCGGCGTTCGACCGCTCGCTCGCGGAGGGGGAGAGCGTCTCGATCGTCGACGCGCTCGACTTCCTGTCCCGCCGCCGCGCGCACGGCGCGATCGCCGGCTTCACCGACGACGGCCTCGCGCGCCTCCGCGACGCCGGCGTGCTGCTCGCGGGCCTGCGGGCGCGGTCGGGCGGCGACCTGCCCGGCTTCGTGCACCTCGTGATCGAGAGCCTCGGCCTCGACATCGAGGTCGCCGCGAACGAGCGGCGCGTCGGACCCGCGCCGCTGGAGGCGTTCGACGAGGCGCTCGCCGGCTACCTCGCCGTCGCCGGTGCCGCGACCCTCGGCGGCTTCCTCGGCTGGCTGCAGACCGCCGAGCAGAAGGAGGACCTGTCCCCGCGCAGCGAGCCGCCGGAGGCGGGCACGGTCCAGGTGCTGACCGTGCACGGCTCGAAGGGGCTGGAGTGGGACCTCGTCGCCGTGCCGCGGATGGTCGAAGACGAGCTGCCGTCGAGGCCGCAGAGCACCAAGGGCTGGCTGACCGCCGGGGTGCTGCCGTACGCGTTCCGCGGCGACGCCGACGAGCTGCCGGTGCTCGACTGGCGCGGGTTCGCGGACCGGAAGGCCCTGAAGGACGGTCTGAAGGACTTCCGGGAGGCCGTGAAGGCGATGCTCCTCGCGGAGGAGCGCCGGCTCGCCTACGTCGCGATCACGCGGGCCCGGCACCGGGTGCTGCTGTCGGGGTCGTTCTGGGGCGGGCAGCGGTCGGCCCGCTCGCCCTCGCCCTTCCTCCGCGACATCGCCGAGGCGGGGGTGATCCCGGCACCGCCCGAGACGTCCGCGTTCGCCGAGCCGCCGGAGGGCGCCCCCGCCGAGCAGCTGCTCTGGCCGAGCGACCCGCTCGGCACGCGCAGGCCAGCGGTCGCCGCGGCCGCGGCAGCCGTCGCCGCCGCGACCGGCGACGGGGGCAGGTGGGCGCGTGCGGTCGACGTGCTGCTGGCCGAGCGGGCCAGGCGCGCCGCCGGCGGCGGCCGCACGGCGCTGCCGGACCGCATCCCCGCGTCCCGGTTCAAGGACTTCGTCGACGACCTCGACGGCGTGCTCGACGCCGTGCGGCGCCCGATGCCCGAGCGCCCCTACCGCGCCACCCGGCTGGGCACGACCTTCCACGCCTGGGTCGAGCAGCGGGTGGGTCGGGTCGGCACGGAGGAGCTCGTCGACGCAGGCCGGTCGGAGCGCGACGACGCCCTCGAGCCGGACGACGACGTGCCCGGCCTCGATGCGCTGCAGCGCACCTTCGAGGCGAGCGAGTGGGGCGGCCTCGAGCCGCTCGCGGTCGAGACCGAGATCCAGGTGCCGTTCGAAGGCCGGATCCTCGTCT
>NZ_CAXTOQ010000186.1:0-5895 GCF_964245895.1 uncultured Amnibacterium sp. | reverse complement strand
GCCTCGACAAGCAGACCGAGCACGACGTCCGCTACGACCGCGCGGACGAGTGGGTCGACGTGGTCCGCGCGCTCTGGCGCAGCTGGGAGCCGGGCGCGGTGCTCGAGGACGCCGCGAACGGCGTGTACGCCGACTTCAGCAAGGTGCGCACGATCGACCACGAGGGCCGGTTCTTCCGCGTCCGCGGCCCCCTGAACGCGGTGCCGCCTGAGGAGGAGCCCGTGATGGTGCAGGCCGGGGCCTCCGGGCGCGGCCAGGCGTTCGCCGGCCAGCACGCCGACGTCGTGCTCGCGCTCGCCTCCACGCCCGAGCGGATGCGCACGCAGCGCGACTCGGTGCGGCAGGCCGCCGCGGACGCCGGCCGCGACCCCGACGCGATCACGGTGCTGTTCGTGGTGAACCCGATCCCGACCGCGAACGCGGCGGAGACCGCCTCCGTCCGCGCCGGCCGGGCCGAGCTGACGCAGGCCGCGATCGACGAGCAGCTGCAGTCGATCTCCTACCTGACGAACGTCGACTTCGCCCGGTTCGACCTCGACGAGCCGCTGCCGCCGTTCGAGACGAACAGCAACCGCGGCACCCTCGACAACTTCGTGAAGAGCTCGCCCGCCGGCGCGACGCTGCGCGAGATCCTCGCCACGCGGGCGAAGGCCGACGGCCTCGCGGTCGTCGGCACGCCGACCGAGATCGCCGACCGGCTCGGCGAGCTCGCCGACGGCAGCGGGGCCGACGGCTTCCTGTTCACCGGGCAGGTGCACCCCGCCCACGTGCACCGGACGCTCGACCCGCTGGTCCCCGCCCTGCGCGACGCGGGGCTGCTGCAGCGCGAGCTGCCCGCCACGACCCTCCGCGGCAACCTGGCGTCGCACCGATGAGCGCGCCGGCTGCCCCCGCGCCGGTCGTCGTCGGCACCGACCCGGTCTCCGCGCAGGAGGTGCTCGCCGTCGCCGTGGGCGCCCCGATCCGCATCGGTGCAGCGGCGCGCGCCCGGATGGCGGTCTCGAGGGCCGTGCTGCTGGAGGCGGTGGGGCGCGGCGACGCCGTCTACGGGTCGACGAGGCGCCTGGGCGCCGGGGCCGACGACGCGGTCGACGACCAGGCCGCGTTCCAGGTGCAGGTGATCCGCAACCACGCCGGCGCGATCGGCGACCCGCTCGACCCGCTCGTCGTCCGCGCCGCGATCGCGACGCGGGTGGCGCAGCTCGCGCTCGGCGGCGCGGGCGCGCGCCCCGCGGTCGCGGACGCGCTGGTCGCGCTGCTCGCGACCGACGTGACGCCCCTGGTGCGGGACCGCGGCTCCGTCGGCATGGCCGACCTGGCGCTGGGCGCCGCCGTCGCCCAGGTCGTGATCGGCGAGGGCGCCGTCCTGACCGGCGACGGCGCCGTCGTCGCCGGGGCGGATGCGCTCGAGGCGGCCGGGCTCGAGCCGCTCGAGCTCGAGACGCACGAGGCGCTCTCGCTGCTGAACACGAACGCCTTCACCATCGGCTCCGCGGTGCTGCTCGACCCGCGGCTCGAGCTGCTCGGCGCCGCGGCCGACGCGGCGGTCGCCCTGTCGCTCGAGGCGGCCGCGGCGCACCGCCCCTCCGGCGACCTGGGACCGTTCTCCGCCGAGGTCCACGCGGACGCCGACGGCAGCGGCACGGCCCGCTCGGCCGAGGCGGTCCGCGAGGCGCTGGCGGGCTCGTTCCTGCGGGAGCCGCGCGAGACGCGCACGCAGGACGAGCTGTCGTTCCGCTGCGTGCCGCAGGTGCACGGCGCGCTCGCCGAGCGGGCCGACGACCTGCTCACCACGGTCGAGGACGCCCTGGTGATCCGCGCCGAGAACCCGCTCGTCGACGTCGGGAGCCGCTCGGTGATCCCGAACGGCAACTTCGCCGCGCCGGACCTGACGCTCGCGCTGGAGGGGCTGCGACTGGCGCTCGCGCACGTCGGCCGGATCTCGGTGCGCCGCACCGGGGTGCTGTCCGCGCTCGCCCGGCCGCTGCGGGCCGAGGGGACGGCGGGCATCCCCGGCCTGCTCGCGTACGCGGGCGCCGAGCGATACGTCGACCTGCAGGCGCTCGCCGCCCCGGTCAGCCTCGCCGACGTCGTCCTGTCCGAGGTCGAGGACTACGCGACGTGGGGCTGGACGGCGGCCAGGGCGACGCACGACGCGGTCGACGCGGTGCTCGATCTGCTCGCGATCGAGGCGCTGCACGCCGCCTCCCTGCTGCGGCACGCGGCGGTGCGGAGCGGTCGCGGCACCGCCCCCATCCGGGCCGCGCTCGTCGCGCTGCTCGACCGGGGCGGCTCGGCGGAGGAGCTGCTGGCCGGCGCGCAGGACGCGCTGCTCGACCCCTGATCAGCAGTCGCAGACCGGCTCCCGCACCGGCGCGGTGAGCGGGTCGGCCGCCCGCACGACGGGTCCGTCGTCGGTCTCGACCGGGAGGCCCTCCCGGGCCCAGTACTCGAACCCGCCGAGCAGCTCGCGGACCGGGTAGCCCGCCTCCGCGAACGCGAGCCCCGCCTTCGTCGCGCCGTTGCACCCGGGTCCCCAGCAGTACACGACGACCGGCGTGCCGGCGGGGATCCGGTCGCCGGCCTCCGACGGGATGCGCGCGGTCGGCAGGTGGATCGCGCCGACCGCCCGCCCCTGCGCCCAGGCCGCGTCGCCGCGGGAGTCGACGAGCACGAACCGGTCTCCCGCCAGCTGCGCGGCGCGCACGTCGGAGGCGTCGGTCTCGAAGCGGAGGCGGGCGGCGAAGTGCGCTGCGGCGTCGTTCATGGCACCGGACGCTACGCGGGTGGATCAGCCTGAAGAAGAGCGCTCCCCCGGCCTTCCGTGGCGCAGGCCGCGGTTCCGACGGCAGACTAGCCGGATGGCCGCAGGAACCCCGTTCGTCGCCGACCGCACCGATCGGGCGATCCTCGCCGCGCTGCAGGCCGACGGCCGCCGCAGCATGGCGGAGCTCGCGCGCGACGTGCGGATGTCCGCCAGCGCGGTCGCCGAGCGGGTCCGCCGGCTCGAGGACGCGGGCGTCATCCGCGGCTACCGCGCGGACGTCGACCCGGAGGCGCTGGGCTACGCGATCCTCGCCCACCTGCGCCTGCGCTACCCGAGCAGCGCGTACGGGCCGCTGCACGCGCTGCTCGACGGCATCCCGGAGGTGCTCGAGGCGCACCACGTCACCGGCGACGACTGCTTCGTCATCAAGGTCGTGGCCACCTCGATGCGGCACCTGGAGCAGGTGTCCGGGCGGATCGGCGCGATGGGCTCGGTGACCACGAGCGTCGCCTACTCGAGCCCGGTCGTCTCGCGCCCGGTCACCCCGCCGGAGCCTGGGCCGGCTTCGTGAAGCGGAGGTAGGCGGCGGCGTCCCGCGGGACGTCCGGATCGAAGTCGGGGACCCAGCCGTGCCGCAGGTACAGCGCGACCGCCTCCGGCTGCCGGGCGCCGGTGGTCAGCTCGAGCCCGGTGTAGCCGAGGTCCGCCGCCCGCTGCTCGAGCAGCCGCAGGACGCGGCCGGCGAGGCCCTGGCGCCTCCGCCCGGGATCGGTCCACATCCGCTTCAGCTCGGCGAGCGGGCGGCCGTCCGCGCCGCGGCTCCCCCGCTTCAGCGCGCCGCCCGCCACGAGCACGCCGCCGTCGACCACCGCGACGAACGCGCCGCCCTGCTCCGCCGCGAACACCGCGGGCGGGTAGCGGGTCAGCTCCGCGGACGACGGGACGCCGTCCGTCGGCGCGTACCGGGCGTCGTAGTCGCGCGCGAGGTCCTCGATCAGCGGCAGCAGCACCGGGTCGTCCGCGGCGACCCAGCGCTCCTCCACACCGGCAACGCTAGTCAGACGAGCACCTGCAGCGCGCCGGAGACGACCTCGAGCGTCACGGGCAGCGGCCCGAACCGCTCCCCGTCGGCGTAGGTGACGGGGATCGGTCCGTGGTCGTCCACGTCGATCGTGATCACCCTGCCGCGCTCGATCGAGACGTGGTCGTCGTTCACGTGCGCGCCCCTGAACACCTTCGGCAGCAGCCGCAGCAGCTCCCCGCGCGACAGCGGCGTCGCGACCAGCACGTCCAGCAGGCCGTCGTCCACCTTCGCGTCGGGGGCGAGCCGCATGCCGCCGCCGATGCTCGCGGTGTTGCCGACCGTGACCAGCACCGCGTCGAGGCGGCGGGTGTCCCGGTCGATCGTGATGCGGAACCGCCTGGCGTGCAGGTGCACCACCTCCAGCAGCACCGCGACCACGTACCGCGGCGTGCCCGACAGCCGCGTCATCCGGTTCGCCCGCTCGTTGACGGCGGCGTCGAAGCCCGCGGACAGCATGCCGACGAACCAGCGGCCCGTGCTGACCCGCACGGCGTCGATGGAGCGGGTGCGCGGCTCGTCCCCGGCGAGCGCGGCGACCAGCACCGCGACGGCGGCGTCCGGGTCGGCGTGCGGCAGCCCGAGGCACCGGGCGACGTCGTTGCCCGTACCCGCGGCGACGATGCCGAGCGGGGTGGAGGAGCGGGCGAGCGCGTTGACCGCGATGTGGATCGAGCCGTCGCCGCCGACCACGATCACGGCGTCCGTCTCGTCGCGCGCGGCGATCGCCCGCAGCGCCCCCTCCATCGCCCCGCTCGTCTCGGCGGCGAGCCGCTCGACCTGGTGCCCGGCCGCCTCGAGCGCGGCGACCGCGCGGTCGCCGGCGGCCCGCGCCCGGCCGCCTCCCGCAGCGGCGTTCACCGCCACCACCAGCCGCGCCGCCATGCGGGAAGCATGACATCTCGGAGAGCGAGCGATGCACGGGCTTGCGGTTGCCGCTGCGGCAGTCCCTACCGTCGACCTCGCCGGATCTCCCCGCGTCCGCCCACCCCGATATCGGGAGACTGGACGCCATGCGTGCGATCGTCTGCGACCGGGCGGGCGGCCCGGAGGTGCTCCGGCTGGTCGAGACCGATCCGCGCGAGCCCGGCCCCGGGGAGGTCCGGGTGCGCGTCCACGTGTCCGGGGTCAACCCGACCGACTGGAAGTCCCGCAGCGGGACCGATCCCGGCTGGCAGCAGGTGCCGGACCAGGACGGCGCCGGCGTGGTGGACGCGGTCGGCGAGGGCTCCGGCTTCGCGCCGGGCGAGCGCGTGTGGGTCTGGGAGGCGGCCTACCGCCGCCCGGACGGCACCGCGCAGGAGCTCGCGGTCGTCCCTGCGGACCGGGTCGTGCCGCTGCCCCACGCGGCGTCGTTCGACCTCGGTGCCGCGCTCGGGGTTCCGGCGCTCACCGCGCACCTCGCGCTCCGGTCCGCCGATCCCGCGCCGCTGCCCCTCGCGCCCGGGGCGTTGACCGGCCGCACGGTGCTGGTCGCGGGCGGCGCCGGCGCCGTCGGGCACGCGACGATCGAGCTCGCGGCCTGGGCGGGCGCCCGCGTGATCTCGACCGTGTCCTCCGCCGCGAAGGCCGCGCTGGCCCGGGCGGCCGGCGCGCACGAGGTCGTCGACTACCGGGCCGAGGACGCGACCGCGCGGATCAGCGACCTGGCGCCCGACGGGGTCGACCTCGTGGTGGAGGTGAACCCCGTGGCGAACGCGGGCCTCGACGCCGAGGTGCTCGCGCCGCACGGCTCGATCGCCGTCTACGCGACGGACACCCCGGATCCCCTGTCGTTCCCCGTGCGGCCCTTCATGACGAAGAACCTGCGGTGGCGGTTCCTGCTGCTCTACACCGCGTCGACGGCCGAGAAGGACGCCGCGGTCGCCGGGGTCCGCGCGGCGGTCGCCGCCGGCGCCCTGCGAGTCGGCGAGGAGGCGGGCCTGCCGCTCACGCGCTTCCCGCTCGAGCGCACCGCCGACGCGCACGCCGCCGTCGAGGGCGGCACGGTCGGCAAGGTCCTCGTCGACGTCTGACGGTCCGTTTTGAAGGAACTTCGCGTCCTCCG
>NZ_CAXTOQ010000185.1:0-6046 GCF_964245895.1 uncultured Amnibacterium sp. | reverse complement strand
ACGTGATGAACGACCAGCGCAAGGTCATCTACGAACAGCGCGCCGACATCATGGACGCCGAAACCGTCGGTGAGGTGGTCGAGGCGCCACTCCGCGAGCACCCGGTTCGCGCGGCGCACGTCGATGTCCTCGTACTGCTCGTTCCAGCGGCCCGTCACCGAGTACGCCGCGGTGAGCACCACGTCGAGCACGGCCTCGGTCGGCGGGATCCGCTTCGCCATCGCGGTCGACGCGAAGCCGATCCGCGGCCGGACCTCGAACAGGTCGGCCCTGCCGAGCTCGGCGTCGAGCACGGTCACCCGACCGCGCGTGGGATGCGTCAGAGCGGCGGCGAGCTGCAGCAGCGAGGTCTTCCCGGCGCCGTTCGGGCCGAGGACGACCCAGCGCTCGGCGCTGTCGACGGTCCAGGAGACGCCGTCGAGGATCGTGGTGCCGCTCCTGGTCAGCGAGACGTCGGAGAGCTGCAGCACCACGGGCATGACGCTCACCCTACGGGTGCGTACGTATGGACTTCGATCGGAACGCGATCAGACGAGCGACCGGTACACGTCCACGGTCTGGGCGCCGATGGCGTCCCAGTCGAACACCGCGCGGGCCCGCTCGCGACCGGCGACGCCGTACCGGGCGGCCGTCCCCCGGTCGAGCACGGTCTCGGTGAGGATCGCGGCGAGATCCGCCACGAAGCGGTCCGGGTCGGTCGGCGTGCCGGTGCCGTCCTGCACCTGGTCGATCGGGACGAGCCGGCCGGTCCCGCCGTCGACGACCACCTCGGGGATGCCGCCGGTCGCCGTGCCGACGACGGCGGTGCCGCAGCCCATCGCCTCCAGGTTCACGATGCCGAGGGGCTCGTACACGGAGGGGCACACGAAGACGTCGGCGGCGGTCAGCAGCGCGGTCAGCTCGGGACGCGGCAGGATCCGCTCGATCCAGACGATGCCGGTCCGCCGCGTCTGCAGCTCCGCGACCATGCCGGACACCTCCGCCATGATCTCCTTCGTGTCAGGAGCGCCGGCGCACAGCACCACCTGCACCTCCGGCGGCAGCGCCGCGACGGCGCGCAGCAGGTAGGGCAGCCCTTTCTGCCGCGTGATGCGCCCGACGAAGATGATGGTCGGGCGGTCGGGGTCGACCCCGAGGGAGCGCACCAGGTCGGGGTCGTGGTTCGGCTTCCACTGCTCGAGGTCGATGCCGTTGTAGACGACGTGGAGGCGTGCGGGGTCGACCCGCGGGTACGAGCGGAGGATGTCGTCGCCCATCCCCCGGCTGACCGCGATCACCGCGTCCGCCGCCTCGTAGGCGGTGCGCTCGATCTCGGAGGAGATCCGGTACCCGCCGCCCAGCTGCTCCGCCTTCCAGGGGCGCAGCGGCTCGAGGCTGTGCGCGGTGACGACGTGCGGCACGCCGTGCAGCAGCTTCGCGAGGTGCCCGCCGGCGTTCGCGTACCAGGTGTGCGAGTGCACGAGGTCGGTGCCGGCGGCGCCCTGCGCCATCTGCAGGTCGACGCCGAGCGTCTCGAGCGTGCCGTTCGCGCCGGCCAGCTCCGCAGGCGTGCGGTAGGCCGTCACGCCCGCCTCGTCGCGCGGTGCGCCGAAGCAGCGGACCTGCACCTCGATGCGGGCGCGGAGCGCCTTCGTGAGCTCCGCGACGTGCACGCCCGCCCCTCCGTAGATCTCCGGCGGGTACTCCTTGGTCAGCAGATCGACGCGCACGCGGTCACCCTAGACCCCGCTCCGGCGAGCGCCCACGTCCCCCCAAACGGGTCCCTGACGGGGGATTTCCAGGTCACCCGAATGTCCGGTGGGAGTACGGTGAGCGCCATGCCATCGAAGAAGATATTCGGCATCGTGCTCGCCGGCGGCGAGGGCAAGCGCCTCATGCCGCTCACCGAGGACCGCGCCAAGCCGGCCGTGCCGTTCGGCGGCGTGTACCGCCTGATCGACTTCGCGCTGTCGAACCTCCTCAACTCCGGCCTGACGCAGATCGTGGTGCTGACGCAGTACAAGTCGCACAGCCTCGACCGGCACGTCGCGGAGACCTGGCGGCTGTCCGGGCTGCTGAACTCGTACGTCGCCTCCGTGCCTGCGCAGCAGCGGCTCGGCAAGCGCTGGTACCTGGGCAGCGCCGACGCGATCTTCCAGAGCCTCAACCTGATCGGCGACGAGCAGCCCGACATCGTGGTCGTGGTCGGCGCCGACCACGTGTACCGGATGGACTTCAGCCAGATGATCGAGGCGCACATCGCCTCCGGCCGCAAGGCGACGGTCGCCGCGATCCGGCAGCCGATCGAGCTCGCGAACGCGTTCGGCGTCATCGACGTCGACCAGGACGACCCGACCAGAATCAACCGGTTCCTCGAGAAGCCGAAGGACCCGCGCGGGCTGCCGGACTCGCCGGACGAGGTGCTCGCGTCGATGGGCAACTACGTGTTCGACACCGACGCGCTGATCGCGGCGCTGGAGGCGGACGCGGAGCGGCCCGGCTCGAAGCACGACATGGGCGGCGACATCGTGCCCGCCTTCGTCGAGCAGGGCGATGCAGGCGTCTACGACCTGAACCGCAACGGCGTGCCGGGCTCCACCGACCGCGACCGCTTCTACTGGCGGGACGTGGGCTCGATCGAGTCCTTCTACGACGCGCACATGGATCTCGTGTCGGCCCTGCCGGTGTTCAACCTGTACAACCGGCGCTGGCCGATCTACACGCAGACGCTGAACTCGCCGCCGGCCAAGTTCAACCGCGACAGCTACGGCAACAACACCGTCGTGCACGACTCGATCGTCTCGCCGGGGTCCCTGTTCTCCGGCTCCCGCATCCAGAACAGCGTGCTCGGCCCGTGGGCGATCGTCGAGTCCGGCGCCTCCGTCACGGACTCGGTGCTGTTCGATCGCGTGCGCATCGGTGCAGGCGCGGTCGTGCAGCGGGCGATCCTCGACAAGAACGTGGTGATCGCGGAGGGCGCGCGCGTCGGTGTCGAGCACGAGCGGGACCGCGAGCGCGGGCTGACCGTGACGGACAGCGGCATCGTCGTCGTGGGCAAGGACGTCCGGGTCGACCCCTGACGCGTGGAACGCTAGGCGGGTGAGCCGTCTCCTGGTCGTCCTCGACGTCGACTCGACGCTGATCGGCCAGGAGGTCGTCGACCTGCTCGCCGACGCCGCCGGCGTGGGCGCCGAGGTCGCCGCGGTCACCGAGGCGGCGATGCGCGGCAAGCTCGACTTCGCCGCCAGCCTGGCGCGCCGGGTCGCGCTGCTGGCCGGGCTGCCCGCCTCCGTGCTCGTCGACGTCCGCTCGAGGATCACGGTCACCGACGGGGTGCCCGAGCTGATCGCCGCGGTGCACGCCGCGGGCGGCGCGGTCGCGGCGGTCTCGGGCGGGTTCCGTCAGGTGCTGGACCCGCTCGCGGCGCAGCTCGGTCTCGACCGGTGGCACGCGAACGACCTGGAGGTCGCCGGCGACGAGCTGACCGGGCGCGTGCTGGGCGGCGTCGTCGACGCGGCCGTCAAGCGCGAGCGGCTGCTGGCCTGGGCCGCGGAGCTCGGCGCCGATCGCACGATCGCGATCGGGGACGGTGCCAACGATCTCGCGATGATGGCCGCAGCCGACCTGTCGGTCGCCTTCGACGCGAAGCCCGCCGTGCGCGCCGCCGCGGACCTGGTCCTGCCGGGCCGATCGATGCGGCCGCTGCTCGCGCTGCTCTGAGGCTTTCGCGGATCCGGATGGCTTGCACGACACGCCGACCCGATCGCTCGCAGCCCGGCGTGTCGTGCGATCCATCCGGATCCGCGCGAGGAATCCGGATCCGCGAACGGACGGAATCGGTCAGTGCCCCATGCCGAGGCCGCCGTCGACCGGGACGACCGCGCCGGAGACGTAGGACGCCTCGTCGGAGGCGAGCCAGAGCACCGCGTCCGCCACGTCGTCGGCCGAGCCGAACCGGCCGACCGGGATGCGGCCGAGGTACTCGGCCCGCTGCTCGTCGGGCAGCGCCGCCGTCATGTCGGACTCGATGAACCCGGGTGCGACGACGTTCGCGGTGATGCCCCTGGTGCCGAGCTCGCGGGTCAGGGAGCGGGCGAAGCCGATCATCGCGGACTTCGAGGACGCGTAGTTCACCTGCCCGGCGGAGCCGAGCATGCCGACGACGCTGGAGATCAGGATCACGCGGCCGAACCGCGCGCGGAGCATCCCCTTCGACGCGCGCTTCACGACCCGGAACGCGCCGCCGAGGTTCGTCGCGACGACGTCGTCGAAGTCGGCCTCGCTCATCCGCAGCAGCAGCGTGTCCTTCGTGATGCCGGCGTTCGCCACCACGACCTCGACCGGCCCCAGCTGCGCCTCCACGACCCGGAACGCGGCGTCCAGGGAGGCGGTGTCGGTCACGTCGGCCTGCACGGCGAGCACCCCCTCCGGCCCGGAGCCGTCCCGAGCGGTGACGGCGACCCGGTGGCCGGCGGCGGCGAAGGCGAGCGCGATGGCCCGGCCGATGCCGCGGTTCCCACCGGTGACGAGGACGGTGCGTTCGGTCATGACGGGGGCGTCTCCTTCCGCGAGGCTCCCGAGAGCCTAGGACGCGGACCGGGAACAGCCCCTGCGGGGCGTAGGTTCTCCCCATCATGGCTCGCGTCGTCGTGCAGTCCGCGACTGCTCTTCCCGCCTCCCCCGAGGAGGACCGCAAGCACCGCATGCGCGCCTACTCGACCGCGATGTCGATCCGCATGGCGTGCTTCATCCTCGTGTTCTTCGTGCCCGGCTACTGGAAGCTCGTGTTCGGCATCGGCGCCGTCGTGCTGCCGTACGTCGCGGTCGTGCTGGCCAACGTCGGAGCGAAGGGCGCGAGCCGCGCGGTCGCGCCGCCCGTCGCCCAGCCGCTCGCGCTCGAGCAGCGGCCGGAGTGACCGCCGTCCCCGAGCGGCACACCTGCTCGCGGGCCGGCTGCAGGCGGGAGGCGACGACCGCGATCCTGTGGCGCAACCCGCGCATCCACACCGGCGATCGCCGCAAGACGTGGCTCGCCTGCGCCGAGCACGTCGCCGTGCTGCGCGACTTCCTGGCCGCTCGCGCGTTCCCGCTCGAGGTGACCCCGCTTCCGGCATCGCCCGACCGGGTACGCTGACGGCTCCGTGGAGCAGCTCGGCCGGATCGCGCGTGCCCTGGTCTCGGACGGCCGGTGGCACCGGTACCTCGCGCTCGCGATCGCCTTCGCGATCGGATGCGGGCTGCTGTCGTGGTGGCAGTTCGCCCGCCGCGCCGACACGGCCGCGGCGAACGCGCTGATCTCGTCGAACGCGGCCGCGCCCGCGGTGCCGCTGTCGCGGCTGCTCCCCACGAGCACCGCGTACCGGCCCGGGCTGCAGTGGCGCACGGTGCAGGTGGAGGGCACCTACCTGACCGGCGACCAGCTGCTCGTGCGCAACCGCGTCGATCCCGACGGCGACCCGGGCTTCGAGGTGCTCACCCCCCTCCGGCTCGCCGACGGCACCGTGTTCGTGCTCGACCGCGGCTGGGTGCCGATCGGCACGAAGCAGGACCGGCCGGACTCCGTGCCGGCGGCGCCGTCCGGCACGGTCACCGTGCTCGCGCGGCTGCAGGGGGACGAGGGACCGCTGGCCGGCCGCACCGCGCCCGCCGGCGAGATCCCCTCCATCGACCTGCACGCCGTCGCGGACGACCTCGGCGGCACGGTCTTCACGGCCGCCTACGGCCAGGTGCGGTCGGAGTCCCCCGCCGCGCCGTCCGCGCCGCAGCGGATCGAGCCGCAGCCCGCCGACACCGGGGTCGACGAGGGCACGCATCTCTCCTACGGCATCCAATGGATCCTGTTCGGCCTGCTGGGGTTCGGCGCGCTCGGCTGGTCGATCCGCCGCGACCTGCTCGACTCGGGCGACGACGTCGTCACGGCCGCGGAGGAGCGCGCCGTCGCGCGCCGGGCGAAGCGGGCGCCGTCCGACGAGTCCGTGGAGGACGCGCTCAGCGAGCGCTGACCGCTCAGCTGACGCTGATCAGCTCCGCGTACTCCGGGGTCCAGAGGTCCTCGGTGCCGTCCGGC
>NZ_CAXTOQ010000184.1:0-6066 GCF_964245895.1 uncultured Amnibacterium sp. | reverse complement strand
ACCTCCGCGTTCTGGGTCGGCGGCCTGCTGCTCTGCCTCTTCGTCGGTCCCGCGCAGACGTCCAGCCGGTCGCTGCTCGGACGCCTGTCGCCGCCGGAGCGCGCCGGCGAGCTGTTCGGCCTCTACGCGACGACGGGACGCGCGGCCAGCTTCATCGCTCCGGCGGCGTTCGCCGTGTTCGTGACGGTCTCGCAGGACCAGGGCTACGGGATCCTCGGCATCGTGCTGGTGCTCGCCGCCGGCCTGCTGCTGATGCTGCCCGTCAAGGGCGCGAAGCCGGTCTGACCGTCACCAGCCGAGGGTGCCACGGGCGCCCTTGAAGGGACCGACCACCCGTGAGGTGATCCAGCCCCCGTAGAAGTCCCCCTCCTGCGGCACGATCACCTCGTCGTCGACCAGGCAGCGGTCCATCTTTGATGGGTACACGGCCACCCGGCCGGCCAGGACCTCGTAGCCGCGCCACGGCGTCGGGTACGTCCACGCGGCGCGCACCGCGATGCGGTCCCCCGCCGCGAGGGTCAGGTAATGCGCCATGCCCTTGAACTCGCACATCGACAGCCCGCCGGCCTCGTGCATCGGCACCTGGAACGCCTCCGCGGGGAGGTAGTAGACCGGCGGGTGACTCGTCTCGAGCACGCGCACCGCGTCCGTGGTGTCCACGATCGGCACCCCGCCGAGCTCGATGCGGATGCGCTCCGTCGTCGCCTCCACCGCGGGCGGCCGGGGGTAGTCCCACACCGACTCCTGGCCGGGCCCCGGCTCGGTCCGCTCGATCCGGTCGGTCCGCCTGCCTCGCACGACCCGATCATCCCCCGGCGAGATGGGTGTCATGCGAGGGCGGAGGCGACGATCGCCAGCACGGTCACCCCGAAGCCCGCCCCGTAGTTGATGGCGAGGAAGCGGCGCCACCCCCGGTTCGCGGTCTCCGCGGTCGCGTCCGTGATGCGCACGAAGGGCAGCACCATGGCGAGGTAGGGCAGCGCGAGCAGCCCGGCGAGCGCGGTCGGCCACCCCGAGCACGCCGCGAGCACCCCCGCCGCGAGGTAGAGCACGGCGGCGCCCAGCACCGTCGCCCGCGCGCCGAGCACCGTCGCGACCGAGCCGATGCCCGCCTCCCGGTCGGCCGGCACGTCCTGCACCGCCCCGAACGCGTGGCTCGCCATCCCCCAGCAGAAGAACGCGGCCAGCAGCAGGACCGCACGGGTGTCGAGCGCCGCGCCCGCCAGCGCGACGCCGTAGACCGCCGGGCTCACGAAGTGCGTGCTCGAGGTGATCGAGTCGAGCACCGGGCGCTCCTTGAACCGCAGCACGGGGGCGCTGTACGCGATCACCGCGAAGACGCTCACGGCGAGCACGAGCCATGAGACCGGTCCGCCGAGCAGCACGAGCACCACGAGGAACGGCACGTTCGTGACCGCCGCCGCGAGCAGGGTCGGACGGTGGAACGCCGGTGCGAGCACCGCTCCCTCCACCCCGCCCTTGCGGGGGTTCCGGAGGTCGGACTCGTAGTCGAACACGTCGTTGATGCCGTACATCGCGAGGTTGTACGGCACGAGGAAGTACACGGCACCGACGACGAGGGCCAGCGGGTCGACCGGCCGCGCCAGCAGCAGGTAGGCGAGCGCGAACGGGTAGGCGGTGTTGATCCAGGACAGGGGGCGGGAGGCGACGAGCAGGTGGCGGATCACCTGTGCCGCCGCCTGCCGAGCAGCACCCAGAGCGCGGGCAGCGCCAGCGCCGCGACGATCGCGTAGGAGAAGTCCTCGACCGGGGCGACCCCGACCCGCGCCCCGAGGATGCGGCTCGGGTCGTACGCCACGATCCCCGAGCCGACGATCACGTTGTCGAAGACGGCGGTGAGCGCGACGAGCACGACCAGACCGGCGAGCGCCGGCACCAGGGCCGCGCGACCCGCCCTCGCGAGCACGACGAGCGCGACGACGGACACCGGCACCGCGACCCCGGCGGCGAGCAGGAGGTAGGTCGTCACCGCCGCCCCTCCGCGGGGGTGCGCCGCTGCAGCAGGCGCTGGGCGAGCAGGAACGCCTCCATCGCGGAGAGGCACAGCAGGAGCAGGAAGAAGACCTCCTCGAGCGGCACGTCCGGCGCGAGGTCGACGCCGACCAGCAGGTCGTTCCGCCCCTCGAAGAAGATGCCGAGGCCGACCCCGGCGAGGTCCCACGCGAGGAAGCCGGCGACGCCGACGAGCAGCACGACGGCCGCGCGGCGGGGTGCGGCGAAGAGGAAGACCTTCAACCTCAGGTCGAGGACCAGCAGGCCGGCGATCGAGACCAGCAGCCCGGCGAGATACAGGCCGGTCACCTGCGCACCAGCGGCTCCGGCAGCGGACCGGCCGTGGTGTCGCCGTGGAGCCGCTTGACCACGAGCTCGGCGCTGATCAGGCACATCGGCAGCCCGATGCCCGGGATCGTCGAGCCGCCGGCGAACAGCAGCCCGTCGACGGCGGTGCTGACGTTGCCCGCGCGAAACAGGGCGGACTGCGCGAGCGTGTGGGCCGGACCGAGCGCTGTGCCCTGCCACGCGGCCAGGTCGTCGGCGAAGTCGCCTGGACCGATCGTGCGGCGCACCTCGATGCGATCTCGCAGGTCCGGCAGCTCGAGCCAGCGCGCGACCTGGTCGATGGCGCGGTCCGCCACCGCTTCGACCGCGGGCTCCCCCTCGCCGCCGACTCCGCCGTGCCCCATCCCCGGGTCGGCGGGCACCGGCACGAGCACGAACAGGTTCTCGTGGCCGTCGGGAGCGACGTCGTCGGTCGCGCTCGGTCGGCAGACGTACAACGACAGCTCGTCCGGCAGCGGCGGCTGCGTGCCGCGCTTCGGCATCACCGCGCCGAAGTTCTCCCGCCAGTCCGCGGTGAACAGCAGCGTGTGGTGCAGCAGCTGCGGCAGCTCGCCCCGCACGCCGAGCAGCACCAGGACCGCGGAGGGGCCGGGCGTGCGCTTCGCCCACCAGTCCGTCCCGTAGGTGCGCAGCCCGGGCGGCAGCAGGGTGCGCTCCGCGGCCTCGAGGTCCATCGCGCTCACCACGACATCGGCGGCCACGACCTCCCCGGACGCGGTGCGCACCCCCGTCACGTGCGGCCGGCCGCCGGCCGTGCCCTCGGTCAGGATGCGCGCCGCCGCGGTGCCGGAGCGGATCCGCACGCCGCGCGACTCCGCCTGCCCCCGGATCGCGCGGATCACCGCGGTGATGCCGCCGGCCGGGTACAGCACGCCGCCCTCGAGGTCGAGGGTGCTCATCAGGTGGTACATGCCGGGTGTGGCATAGGGCGAGCTGCCCAGGAACACCGCGGGGTACTGCAGGATCTGCGCGAGCCGCCGGTCGGCGAACCGGCGGGTGACGTAGCGGTGCAGCGACTCCACCAGCATCGGCACGAGGCGCGGCAGCCCGCGGACCACCTCCGGTACCAGCAGCGGCTTCAGGTCCTGGAAGGTCGTGTAGAGGAAGTAGCGCTTCGCCGTCTCGTACACCCAGCGCGCGGAGTCGAGGTAGCGGTCCAGCTTCGGGCCGGCGCCGGGCTCCAGCTGCTCGGCGAGCGCGAGGTTCCGCGCGCGGTCGGCCGCGATGTCGACCACCTCCGCGGGCCCGCCCTGCGGCTCGAAGACCACCCGGTAGCCGGGGTCGAGCCGCTGCAGGTCGAGCTGCGCGTCCGCGGTCGTGCCCAGCAGCCGGAAGAAGTGGTCGAACACCTCCGGCATCAGGTACCAGGACGGACCGGTCTCGAAGCGGTACCCCTGGTGCCGCCACTCCCCCGCGCGGCCGCCGACCTCGTCGCGCGCCTCCAGCAGCTCGACCTCGTGGCCCTCCTCCGCGAGCAGCGCTGCGGTCGCGAGCCCCGCGATGCCGCCGCCGATCACCACGACCCGGCTCATCGCCGCCTCGGCGATCTGCCGGCCACGGCGAGCGCCGCGATCCGCGCCTTCACGGGGTCGGGCACGCGGATGCGGGTCGTGCGGAGGGAGGCCGCCGGGGTCGCCCGGATCCGGTCCGCCAGCTCCGCGAACAGCCCGTGCGCGACCGCGACGGCACGCCTCGGTCCGGGCTCGAGCAGCGGCAGCGCCAGCGCCGCGGCCGCGAGGTCCGCATCGATGTCGGCGAGCAGCCGCCGCTTCGTCGCTTCGTCGAGCGAGGCCACATCCACCCCCGGGAAGTAGGCGCGGCCGAGCCCGTCGGCGTCGGCGGCGAGGTCGCGCAGGAAGTTCACCTTCTGGAACGCGGCGCCGAGCCGCCTGGCGCCCGCCTCCAGGACCGCCTGCTGCTCCGCGCTGCGCGGCGGCGCATCGGCCGTGAAGGCGCGCAGGCACATGAGGCCGACCACCTCCGCGGAGCCGTCCACGTACTCCGCGAACGACGCCTCCGTGTGGGTCGTGCGGTGCAGGTCCATGCGCATCGATGTGAAGAACGGGGTGACGATCGCGGGCTCGATGCCGACCGCCCGCGCCGTCGTCGCGAACGCGTGCACCACGAGGTTGATCGACCAGCCGCACTCCATCGCGGCGGAGGTGTCCGCCTCGAGCGCGTCGAGCGCCGCCGCGATCCGGTCCTGCGGCATCCCGGCGGCGGCCGCGACCCCGTCGACGACCTCGTCGGCGAGGCGGACGAGCGCGTAGACGTTGCGGATGTGCCCCCGCGTCGTCGCAGGCAGGAGGCGCACCGCGAGCCCGAAGGAGGTCGAGTACTCGCCGATGACGACGGCGGAGGACCGCGCAGCGGCGCGGTCGTACCGCGCGAGGGGGCCGATCGGCACTGGTCAGCGCCTCCCCGGGCGCGGCGCACGCCCTAGGCTTGCGGCCCAGCGGCGCCCCCGAACGGGGGCGTTTCGGCGGAACACGACGGCAAGGGTACAGCGGAGCGGATGACGGACCGGGACGAGCGCGTGGTGCTGGTCGACGACGACGGCGAACCCGTCGGAACGGCCCTCAAGGCCGACGTGCACACCACCGAGACGCCGCTGCACCTCGCGTTCAGCTGCCACCTGCGCGACGGCGACGGCAGGCTGCTGGTCACGCGCCGCGCGCTCTCGAAGACGACCTGGCCCGGGGTGTGGACGAACTCGTTCTGCGGGCACCCCTCCCCCGGCGAGGACCTGCCCTCCGCCCTCGCACGCCGCGCGTTCGACGAGCTGGGCGTGACCCTCACCGACGTGCGCCTCGTGCTGCCCGACTTCCGGTACCGCGCGGTCGACGCCGGCGGCATCGTCGAGAACGAGATCTGCCCGGTGTTCGCGGCGGTCACCTTCGACGACGTGCAGCCGGACCCCGACGAGGTCGCCGAGTACCGCTGGGTCGACCCGCAGGACCTGGAGACCGCGGTCAGCATGGCGCCATGGGCCTTCAGCCCGTGGTTGAACCTGCAGCTGGTCGAGCTGTCGGCCGTCCGCGCCTGACCCCGTCCGGCCGCTGACCGTGCCTCCCCTCCGCCCCTGAGAAGGCCTGAGCAGGACAGAGTTCTGTGAGAGGGCTTGAGCAGGACAGAACGCCTTCAGCAGGACAGAACGGCCCGAATCGTCCTGCTCAAGCCGAATCGTCCTGCCGTCGCGCTCGGTCGGGCGGCCGGGCGCCCGGGTTCCACGTGGCGGAAGTCAGGCGCCGGATGAGCCCGCGTCCGTGACGGTCACATCCGCTCGGAGGAAGTTCAGGTAGGACCGGGAGGCGGTCGGCCCGCGCTGCCCCTGGTAGCGGGACGCGTACTCCCCCGACCCGTACGGCTTGCTCGCCGGCGAGCTGAGCCGGAAGAAGCACAGCTGCCCGATCTTCATCCCCGGCCAGAGCTTGATGGGCAGCGTCGCCACGTTGCTCAGCTCGAGGGTGATGTGCCCCGTGAAGCCGGGATCCACGAACCCGGCGGTCGAATGGGTGAGCAGCCCGAGCCGGCCGAGCGAGCTCTTCCCCTCCAGCCGCGCCGCGATGTCGTCCGGCAGCGTGACCGCCTCGAACGTCGCCCCGAGGACGAACTCCCCCGGGTGCAGGATGAACGCCTGCCCCGGCTTCGTCTCCACGAGGCGCGTCAGGTCGGGCTGGTGCTCCGCCGGATCGATCACCGCGT
>NZ_CAXTOQ010000183.1:0-6082 GCF_964245895.1 uncultured Amnibacterium sp. | reverse complement strand
CTGCGCCCACGGGTCGTCGGAGGGGGTCGGGCTGGTGACCTCGTTGGTGACGGGCAGCTGGCCGATGTCGAGGCAGAGCTTGCCGGTCCTGCCGAGGGCGACGGTCGTCTGCGACTGCTCGCGGAGGACCGGGTGGCTCGAGCCGACGGTCGGACCGTCGATCGGGCCGGGCAGGTTGCCGACCCGGCTGGCGACGACGAGCCGCGAGCGCGGGTAGGCCATGGCCAGGTCGTCGGCGCTCGTGCCCGTGTCGCGGCGGTAGTCGCCGCTGCCGAACGCCAGCCGGAACGCGCCGCGCGCCCCCGCGATCGACACCGCGGCCTCGATGCCGACCGCCGACTCGATGAGGGCCAGCACCGGCACGGAGCCGCCGAGCCGGTCGAAGGTCTCGGTGACGTGCTCGGCCGCCTCCGTCTTCGCCAGCAGCACGCCGTCCAGCCCGTCGAGCCCGGCGAGCAGGGCGACGTCGTCCGACCAGAACGGTGTCGACCGGTCGTTGATGCGCACCCAGGCGCGGTGGCCGGAGCGCAGCCAGTCGAGCACGTCGGTGCGCGCCGCGTCCTTCTTGGCCGGGTCGACCGCGTCCTCGATGTCGAGGATGATCTGGTCCGCGCGGGAGGCGCGGGCGGCGTCGAACGACTCCGGGTGCCCGCCGTTGACGAGCAGCCAGGAGCGGGCGATCTCGGGGTCGACGCTGCGGCGCTCCCGCGTCGCCTCGGTGCCGGTGCTGCTCACGTCGTGCTCCTGTCCCGGGCCGCCCGCCGCGGCGACCGGGGGAACGGTACCGGATCCGCGCGAGCCGCCCGTCAGGCCTGCCCCGGCCGACCTGCGGAGCGGATCACCCGCTGCGCGAGCCGCAGGCGGGCCGCGGCGGTGGGCGCTCCTGCACGGCGGGCCCTCAGCGCGCGGTAGCGCAGGTAGGCGGCGCCGGCGACCGCCAGCCCCGGGACGGAGATCGGTCCCAGCCGCGGCGCGGTGCCGCGCGACACCAGCTCGCCCGCGCTGAGGATCAGCGCCGCCGTCAGCACCCCGTCGACGAGGCGGTCGGCGATGCCGTCCGGGTCCTTGATGCGCAGGTCCGCGCCGCCCTCGCGCCGCACCTGCTGCAGCAGGGCGGTCACCTCGCCGGGCAGCGTCTCGAGCAGGTGCTCCCACGACCGGCCCGTCCGCAGCGCCCGGGACAGCGCCTCCTTCGGGTCGAGCCGGCGCCGCGCGAGGTCGAGCGCGAACGGGCGCGTGACCGCGGCGAGGTCGATGTCGGCGCCGATGTCGGCCGCGAGGCCCTGCAGCAGGGTCACGACGCGCAGCACCAGCGCGATCTCGGCCGGCAGGGCGAGCCCGTGCCGATGCACCACGACGGCGACCCCGCGGCTGACCGCGGTGAGGTCGATCGCGTCCACGCCACCGGAGAGGTGGTCGGTGATCAGCGACTCGACGTCGTCCTCCACGGCGCCGACCTCGAGGTCGGGCGGGGCGTCGGTGATCGCGAGCAGCGACGCGGCGGTCGCCCGCGGGTCGCCGCCGCCGACGGCGGCGATGAGGTCCTCGAGCTGCTCGCGCCTCGTCCGGGTGATCCGGGCGACGTCGCCGAAGTCGAGGATCGTGATCACGCCCGGGTTCAGCAGGAAGTTCCCCGGGTGCGGGTCGGTGTGGTAGATCCCGTGCCGGAAGACCATCGTCAGGTAGACGCCGGCTGTGCGGCTCGCGAGGTCGTCCGGGGTCCAGCCGGCCGCGCGGACGCCGTCCGCGCCGTCGAGCCGCGTCCCGGTCATCTCCTCCATCGTCAGCACGCCCGCCGACGACCGGTCGGGGAAGGCGCGCGGGATGCGCACCCCGTCGTCGCCGGCGAACATCGCGCCGAAGCGCTGCAGGTTCGCGAGCTCCTGCCGCAGGTCGACGGCGCCGCGCATGCTGCGGTCGAAGTCCGCGACGACCGCGGCGAACCGCAGCCGGTGGGCGGCGGGGGAGACCGCCTCCGCCCACACGGCCAGCGCGGCCAGCAGCTCGAGGTCCTCGAGCACGCGGCGGCGCACCTCCCGGTGCAGCACCTTCACGACGACCGCGGTGCCGTCCTGGAGCGTCGCGCGGTGCACCTGCGCGACCGATCCGGAGGCGAGCGGCGCCGCCTCGAAGGAGGCGAACAGCGTGCCGGCGGCCCCGCCCAGCTCCTCCTCGACCGTCGCCTCCGCGTGCCCGGGCGGATCGGCGGGGACGCCGGAGCGCAGCGCGGCGAGCTCCGCGGCGACCTGCGGGCCGACGACGTCGGGGCGGAGGCTCAGCAGCTGCCCCAGCTTGATCGCGGTCGTGCCCAGCTCGGTCAGCGCGCCGCGGAGGCGCTGCCCGGCGGACTCCTCCTCGAGCTGCGGATCGATGAGGCGATCGGCGATGTCCGCCGCGAGACGCCGGGCCGGGCCGCCCGCCCCCTCCAGCTGCGCCGCGATCGACGCGAACCCGTAGCTCCGCAGCACGCCGGCGACCTCGACCAGGCGGTCCCTTCGGGCGACCAGCACGCCGAGCAGGTCGAGGTCCGCGTCGGCGTTCACCGGGCGCCGCCCGCCGCGAGCAGGAAGGTGGGCGCCGGAACGGTCGCGACGGGCCCAGGCGTGCCGAGGGAGTCGTCGGAGCGGAACGGCAGCGCCGTGATCGTGCCCGAGCGCTCGTTGGCGACGAGCAGGCGGTCGCCGTCGATGGCGTGGTGCCGCGGCCAGGTGCCGCCGGTCAGCGCCGAGTCGACCGGCACGGGCACGTCGTCCTCGCCGACGCGCAGGAGCGCGATCCGGTCGCTGCCGCGCAGCCCGACCGTGAGGCGGGAGGCGGCGAGGGTCATCCCCGCCGCCTGGTCGCCGCGGGTGGGGTCGTCGGTCGAGGGGACGGAGGCGCGGATACGCCGCCCGGCGACGTCGAGCACGTGCAGCCGCGAGTCGTGCTCGCCGAGCACCAGGACGGCGCCGGAGGGGAGCGGCAGCAGGTCGCGCGGGCCGCAGCCGGCGGGCAGGGCGACGGCGCCGTCGAACCCGTACCCCTCCTCCGCGCGTCCATAGAGCAGTACGCGGTCGGTACCGAGGTCGGCGATCAGCAGCAGGCCGTCGACCTCGTGGCAGCAGTGCGCGTGCGGCCCGTCCTGCGCGGGATGCGGGCCGTTCGGCGCCGGCGGAGGCGCGGGGAGGGGGACCGCCGGGGCGGGCAGGCCGTCCGGGCCGACGGCGTGGGTGCTGACGACGCCGTCGCCGTAGCAGGAGGCGACGAGCAGACGGCCCTCGTCGACGAGCGCGAGGTGGCACGGGGCGCTGCCGGCGGTGGCGACCCGGGCGACGACCGCGCCGCCCCGCAGCGCGACGACCGCGTCGCCGCCCTCGTCGACGGCGTAGAGCAGCCCGTCGTGCGCGGGGGACGCGAGCAGGAAGGAGGGATCCGCCGTCGGCACGGCGACCGGCGCCGACCCCGTGTCCGGATCGAGCCGCCGGACCCCGCCGTCGCCCGTCGTGTACCCGCCGACCCAGAAGCCCGTCACGCCTCCATCTTTTCGCCGTTCAGGAGTTCTGGGCCCCCGAACTCCTGAACGGCGGAGGGCGCTCAGCGGGCCCGGGGGACCAGGCGCTCCAGCTGGGTGACGTGCCGCGGCTCGAGCTCCTCGAGGGAGTGCGCGCCGAGCAGCTTCATGGTGCGCACGATCTGGTCGGACAGGATCGCGATGGTCCGGTCGACGCCCGCGCGGCCGCCGGCCATGAGCCCGTAGAGGTAGGCGCGGCCGATCAGGGTGAACCTCGCGCCGAGCGCGATCGAGGCGACGATGTCGGCGCCGTTCATGATGCCGGTGTCGACGAGCACGTCGGTGTCGCGCCCGACCTCGCGGACGACCTCCGGCAGCAGGTGGAACGGGATGGGCGCCCGGTCCAGCTGGCGGCCGCCGTGGTTCGACAGCACGATGCCGTCGACGCCGAGGTCCGCGAACCGCTTCGCGTCCTCGAGCGACTGCACGCCCTTGACGGCCAGCTTGCCGGGCCACAGGTCCCGGATGATCTGCAGGTCCTCGAACGAGATCGTGGGGTCCATCGCCATGTCCAGCAGATCGCCGACGGTGCCGCCGGTGGACTGCAGGGACGCGAACTCGAGCTTCGGGGTGGTCAGGAAGTCGATCCACCACCAGGGGCGCGGCAGCGCGTCGACGATCGTCCGCACGGTCAGCTGCGGCGGGATGGAGAACCCGTTCCGCTTGTCGCGCAGGCGGGCACCGGCGACGGGGGTGTCGACCGTGAAGAACAGGGTCTCGTAGTCGGCCTTCGCGGCGCGCTCGACGAGGCCGTAGGAGATCTCCCGCTGCCGCATCACGTACAGCTGGAACCAGGACCGCCCGCCCGGGTTCGCCTGCTTGACGTGCTCGATGGAGGTGGTGCCGAGCGTGGAGAGGGTGAACGGGATGCCCGCGGCGTTCGCCGCGCCGGCACCCGCGGTCTCGCCCTCGGTCTGCATCAGGCGGGTGAACCCGGTCGGGGCGATGCCGAACGGCAGCGCCGAAGGGGCGCCGAACACGGTGGCGGTGGTGTCGACGTCGGCGACGTCGCGCAGCACCTCGGGATGGAACTCGACGTCCTGGAACGCCTGCCGGGCGCGCTGGATCGAGATCTCCGCCTCCGCGGAGCCGTCGGTGTAGTCGAACGCGGCCGTCGGCGTGCGCCGCTTCGCGATGGTGCGGAGGTCCTCGATCGTGAGCGCCGCCTCCAGCCGCGCCTTCCTCCGGTCGAGCTGCGGCTTCTTGAACTGCAGGTACTCGAGCACGTCGACCGGCCGGGGGAACTGTCGCTGCACCATCGGGGGTCAGCCTCTCTGCGATCGCGTGCGGGGCTCGTAGGTCCGCGGCGGGAAGGATCGGACGGTGACGCGGCGGAGCGCCTCGAGATCTCCGGACAGCATGCCGTGCGTGCGCAGCTGCACCAGCAGGTTGCCGATCGCGGTCGCCTCGATGGGTCCGGCGACGACGGGACGGCCGACCGTGTCGGCGGTCAGCTGGCAGAGCAGGGCGTTCTGCGCCCCGCCGCCGACCAGGTTGACCCGGCGGACCGGGCGGCCGGTCAGCCGCTCGATGTCGTGGATCGCGGCGGCGTAGGCGTTCGCGAGGCTCTGGAGGACGCCGCGGACGAACTCCGGGACGGAGGCGGGCACGCGCGAGCCGGCCGCGACCAGCAGCGCCTCGATGCGCGACGGCATGTCGCCGGGCGCGAGCAGGCTCGGGTGGTTCGCGTCGAAGGTCGGCACGTCGGCGGACGCCTCCGCGGCCTGCTTCAGCAGGGCCCCGAGCTCGTGCCGCTCGCCGACCTTCTCCCACGCGCGCACCGACTCGGAGAGCAGCCAGAGGCCCATCACGTTCGTCAGGAACCGCGTGCGGCCGTCGACCCCGCCCTCGTTCGTGAAGCCGGCGAGCCGCGCCTCCTCCGTCGCGATCGGCGCCGCCAGCTCGGTGCCCACCAGCGACCAGGTGCCGCAGGAGATGTACGCGGACTCGTCGTGCTGCAGCGGCACGCCCACGACCGCGGAGGCCGTGTCGTGCGAGCCGACCGTGCTGAAGGGGATCCGCTCGGCGATCCCGAACTCGTCGCGGACCGGCCGCGTGCCGGGGCCGAGGACCGTGCCGGGCTCCACAACCTCCGGCAGCAGGTCCTGCCGAAGGCCCAGGCGCGGCAGCAGCTCGCGGTCCCAGTCGGCGCCGCCGACGGGCAGCAGACCCGTGGTCGACGCGTTCGTGCGCTCCGCGACCTGCCGGCCGGTGGCCCAGTACCCGATCAGGTCCGGGATCAGCAGCAGCCGGTCGGCCTCGTCCAGCTCGCCGACGGACGCGGCGGCGGCCAGCTGGAAGACGGTGTTGAACGGCAGGTGCTGCAGGCCGTTGCGGCGCCAGAGCTCCTCCGGCCCGATCCTGGCGTGCACGGCCGCGACGCCGGTCGCGTTCCGGTCGTCGCGGTAGTGGTAGGGGTTGCCGAGCAGCCGGGAGCCGCGCAGCAGGCCGTAGTCGACGGCCCAGGAGTCGACGGCCGCGCCGGCGAGGTCCGGGTCCTCACGGGACGCCTCCCCGAGGCCGCGCATCGCC
>NZ_CAXTOQ010000182.1:0-6130 GCF_964245895.1 uncultured Amnibacterium sp. | reverse complement strand
GTCGACCACAGCGAGTCGAGCGGCGCGACCGTCGGGAACGCCTGCACCTCGCCCGTGACGACGAGCACCGCGATGCAGCAGAACGCGACGACGGACCAGCGCCGGAGGGAACGCAGCCCGGCCTCGGGCGTGCGCGCCGTCCGGGGCAGCACCGCGGCGGCGAGCACCACCAGGCCGCCGAGCCACAGCACCATCGCCGCCAGGTGCACGACCGCGGCGGGGACGAGCAGCCACCAGGCGCCGTCGGTCGCGTGCCCGAGCAGCGCGACGGTCATCAGCAGGCCGAGGCCCACGACGCCCGCCGCGGCCGTGCGTCCCCTCCCCGCCTCCGCGGGCCGGCGCAGCAGCACCGCGAGCGCGACGACGAGCACGAGCCGCGCGAGCAGGACCGTCCCGATCGTGCTGGTCAGCAGGTAGCCCAGCCCGTCGAACCGCAGCACGCCGGACAGGTCGTCGCCGGAGGCGCGCGGCCCCCGGATCAGCAGCTCGGCGACCGTGGCGAGCAGCACGACGGCCAGCCCGGCGGCGGTCACGCGCACGACGCGGCGCCGGCTGCGGACCGACGGCCAGAGCAGCGCCGCGGCGGCCGGCACCCCGACGCCGAGCGCGAGGCCGAGGTACGCGAACCCGGTCGCGGCACCGACCGCGGCGTCGAGCGGCGACCCGGTGCCGGCGGCGGACTCCACGGCGTCCGCGTCCTGCCGAACCCCGAACCGGATCGAGCCGGTGATCACGTGGCTGTCCGCGGACACGAGCCGGAAGGAGACGTTCCAGACGCCGGTCGGCAGGTCGGCGCGCAGCGGCACGACGACGGTGGTGCCGCCGTCCGCGAGTCGCGCGGCGCCGCGCTGCCCGCGCTCCCCCGTGGACGACAGCACCGCGGTCGCCGCCGGCGGCAGCCCGACGGCCTCGTCGAACACGAGCCGCACCTCCGCGGGCGACGCCGCGACCCGCGCGCCGTCGGCCGGATCGCTCGACACCAGCACCGCGTGGGCGGAGGCGGGCGTCGATGGCAGCAGCAGCAGCGCGGTCAACGCGAGCAGCAGGAGGGGCAGCAGCCGCAGCCACCGGGCCGCGCGCCCGGCGACCGCGGACCCGCTCACGCGCGCCTTGACCCGCGCAGCAGCCCGATGACCGCGACGACCAGCGCGACGACCGCGATCGCGGCGCCGCCGATGCCGACGGCGAGGCCGGCGGACGCCGATCCCGGGTCCGCCGCGGCCGCGGTGGCCGAGGCCGGCGTCGCGGACGCCGTGGGCGCCCCGCCGTGGTGGTCGCCGTCGGCGGCAGCGGCGGCCAGCTGCAGGACGGGCACCGGGTGCTCCGGCTCGGCCGATCCGGTCGACGCCTCGTTCCAGTTCACGACGGTGCCGTCGGAGTAGGTCTGCTTCGCCGGGAACGCGACCTCGGCCGTGTCGGGCAGCGGCCCGGCGGACACCGCGAACTGCTGGAACTCCCCCGGCGCGATCGCGGTCCTCGCGCTGTCGGCCTTCCAGGTGATCTTCGACACGTAGGTGGAGATCTGCCCGTCGTCGGTCGTGATGGGCTTCGTCAGCTTCGCCTCGGTCACCTTGGCCGTCCAGCCGGGCACGGGCTGGACGCTCGCGGAGGCGATCGGGGTGTCGGTCGGCATCGTCACGGTCAGCTCGGTGGTGGAGGCGGTCGCCGACTCGGTCGGCACGCGGAAGGTCAGCACACCGTAGCCGCCGCGCGTCGCGTCCTCCCCGTCGACGCGGACGTGGGCGGAGGCGGCGGTCGCGCCGAGCAGCACGGCGACGGCGCCGAGCGCGAGGCCGGCGGCGACGCGGACGGCCGCTCGTGAGGCGGGACGGGATGTGCGGGTCACGGTGCTCCTCGGTTCGGTCGGTTCGGCGGTCAGGTCATCAGGACGAGCAGCGAGTAGGCCATGCCGGCGGCCATCGCGGTGGAGGCGGTGAGATCGGCGACCTCGTTCCGGCCGGCGGCGCCGACCGCCTCCCGGATCAGCAGCACGTTCAGCCACACGGCGGCCACGACGAACGCGACGCCGAACGCGATCGAGACCGCGAGCGCCCAGGGGGCGTCGCCCGTCAGGGTCTCCGCGGCGCCGCCCGTCATGGCGCTCATGGCCGTGCCCGCGGTGCCGGCGGCGTCGGTCCGCGCGGGCGGGCCGGGCAGCATCGCGACGGCCATCCACACCATCACCAGCATCATCGCCGCGTGGTACAGCAGGCCGGCGACGCCGTGCCGGCCGTGCCCGACGCCCAGGCCGGCGTCCGCGGTCGGGCGGAACAGCGCGATCCCCGCGTACCAGAACGCGCCGGCCGAGAACACGAGGACCTGCGGCAGCGCGGGGAACGCCCACGGCCACGGCATCGCGGCCATCGCGGCGCTCATCAGCAGGTGCAGCAGGTTCGAGACCCGGTCGGGCAGGTCCCGTCCGGCGACGACGCGCACGGCGAACCACAGGCTCAGCCCGCCGAACAGGATGGAGGCGACCGAGGCGGTGACCGGCGTGCCCATCACCGTCCGTCCCGCGTCACGACGCCGACTCTACAGTTTGTAGAGTTCCGGCGCCGCCGACCCGCCGCGGACGGCGATCGCGCGCGGCCGGTCCGGCGCGCGGAGGCGCGCGGCCCGGATCTCCGCCCACTCGTTCGGTTCGAGCTGCGCGGTCCGGTGCAGCGCGTCGGCGAGCGCGGTAGCGCCGCAGACCCGCGCGGCGGCGTCGTCCGCGACCAGCTCGACCAGCAGGTGCACGGCCTGGTCGAAGGCCCTCGCGCCGAGGAGCGCGGGCAGGCACGCCCGGTTGAGCCGCGCGAGGCGCAGCAGCAGGTCGTGCCTGCCGGTCAGGTGCGCGCGCTCGTGCTCCAGCACGGCTCGCAGCTCCGACCGGGAGAGCGCCGCGGCGAGGCCGGAGGTGACGACGATGCGGCCGCCGTCGCAGGTCGAGCTGAACGCGACGGGGCGCTCCGCCCGCACGAACAGCACCTGCACGGCGCCGATCCGCTCGACGCGCTCCGTGCAGGCGGCGGCGAGCAGGTCGAGGTCGCGGGCCGCGGCGCCCCGCCCGCCCGCGAGCGGCTCCGCCCGGGTGAGCACCAGGGCCGCCGCGGCGCCGGTCGTCGCGAGCGCGCCCCACGCGAGCACGCCGGCGACCCAGCCCGCGTCCACGGGCTCGGTGCGGGCGGCGAGGCCGAGCATCACGCTCCACAGCACGCTGGCCGCGGTGGCCAGCCCGCCGAGCGCGAACAGGGCGACCCAGGCGCCCAGCACCAGCCGCGGGCGGCGCACGGCGGTGCGCCGCAGCCGCAGGAGGCGCGGAGCGCCGAGCCCGCAGCAGGCGGCGAGCGCCAGCAGCACGCCGAGGACGATCACGCGGGCCCGCCGACCGCGTGCCGGAGGACCGCGAGGTCCTGGTCGGTCAGCTGCTCGGCGAACGACATTAGCGCAGCGCTGCGGTCCGAGGACTCGAGCAGCGCGGCGAGCATCGACTCGGCCGCGACCCCGCCCGCGACGTGCCGCAGCGCGAAGCGCGCCTCCGGGCCCTCGATCCGCTCGACGGCGCCGGCCTGCTGCAGCCGCGTGAGCACGGTGATCACGGTGGTGAAGGCGGGCGTGGACTCCGTGGCAGGCCAGCGCCCGATCACGGCGCGCGCGGTGACCGGCCCGTCGGCGGCGCGCAGGATCGCGAGCACCGTCGTCTTCAGCTGCCCGTGAGCCCGGCGACCGACCACGCATCACCCCTTCCGTGCTCCGTCCTGTCTACCGCACGGGGCGCCGATCGGCGGGCGGGCGCGTTTCCTCGTGGATCCGGGGATCTGCGCGCGCCAGCGCCGCCGTGTGGATGAGCGCCGGCCCGGATCCGCGAAGAGGCGACCCGGTTCGGCGCTCCGCCGTGGGCGAACCCGGCCCCGCGCGCGGTGCAGCGGGTCGACACTCGCCGCATGACCGATGCGGAGGCGCTGGACGCCTACTCGACGACCGTCGTGCGGGTCGCGGACGCCGTCGCCCCCTCCGTCGCCGCGGTGACCGTGCGCACGCCGCGCGGCACGGGGGCCGGCAGCGCGACCGTCGTCTCGGCCGACCGCCACCTGCTCACGAGCGCGCACGTCGTGGAGGGCGCCGACCGCGTCGATCTCGCGTTCGCGGACGGCTCGGAGGCGCGCGCCCGCGTGATCGGCCGCGACCCGCTGTCGGACCTCGCGGTCCTGCTCGCCGACGACCCGACCCCGCCGCCGGTGCCGTTCGGCGACGCCGCGTCGCTGCGCGTCGGCCAGCTGGTCGTCGCGCTCGGCAACCCGCACGGCCTCGCGGGCAGCGTCACCGCGGGCATCGTGTCGGCGCTCGGCCGGTCGCTCCCCACCCGCGCCGGGCGGGTCGTCGACGAGGTGATCCAGACCGACGCCGCCCTGAACCCGGGCAACAGCGGCGGGGCGCTCGCCGACAGCGCCGGACGGCTCGTCGGCGTGAACACCGCGGTCGCCGGCGTCGGGCTCGGGCTGGCCGTGCCGATCACCGCCACGACCCGCGCGATCGTCGACGCGCTGCGCACCACCGGCCGGGTGCGGCGCGCGTGGCTCGGCATCGCGGGCGCGCGGGTCCGCCTCCGGCCCGAGATCGCGGCCCGCGTCGGGGCGCCGAACGGGGTGCAGGTCGCCTCCGTCGTCGGCGGCAGCCCGGCGGCGGAGGCGGGCGCCCGGCAGGGCGACGTGGTCGTGACGCTCGGCGGCGCGCCGGTCACGACCGTGACGGACATCACGCGGCTGATGGTCGAGGGGGCGATCGGCAGCCGGATGGAGATGACCGTCTGGCGCAACGGCGCGCTGGTCGACGTCGTCGTGGAGCCGCAGGAGCTGCAGGGCGTCTGACGCCTCCGGCGGGGCCTGCCAGGCTCTCCGTCGTGACCGCCTCCGCCGACGCCCTGCCCCGCCGGCAGGCGGGGCGCCTCGCGACGACGCTGCTGGCCTCGTCGCTGCTCGGCCGGCTGCCGCAGGCGATGAGCGCGCTCGCGCTCGTGCGGATCGTGGTCGACGGCGGCGGCGGGTACGCGTTCGCCGGCGCGCTGACCGCGGGCTACGTGATCGCCTCCACGGTCGGCATCCCGGTGCTCGGCCGGCTGATCGACGGGACGGGGCGGCCGCGTGCGGTCCTGCTGGTCGCGGCCGCCCTGTCGTCCGTCGCGTTCGTCGAGGTGGCCCTGCTGGCGACCGCGGCCCCGCCTGCCGCCCTGGTCTGCGGCGTCGTCGCCGGGTTCGCCTCCCCGCCGCTCGAGCCGACCCTCCGCAGCCTGTGGCCCCGGATCATGGCGCCCGGCCGGCAGCTCGCCCGAGCGTTCAGCGCGGACGCGGCGGCGCAGGAGGTGCTGTACATCCTCGGCCCGCTGCTCGCGGTCCTCGCGGTGGCCGCGCTCGGCGCTCGAGGCGGCGTCCTCGTGATGGCCGCGGCGGGCCTCGTCGGGACCGCGCTGTTCTGCGTCCACCGCCTGCTGCGCCCGCGCCCGGCGGAGGCGGGCGAGCGCGTCGCCCACCCCTCCGCGCTGCGCACCCGCGCGGTGCGCACGCTGGTGATCGCCCTGGTCGGCGGCGGCCTGCCGATCGGGGCGCTGACGATCAGCGCGGCCCGGTTCGCCGCGCTGACGGGCGCGCCGTCGCTGAACGGCTGGGCGCTCGCGATCAACGCCGGCGGCGCGCTGACGGGGGCCCTGCTCATCGCCCGGTTCCCGCTGCGGACGCCGCCGGAGCGGGCGCTCCGCGGGCTGCTGCTGCTGCTCGCGCTGCTCTACCTGCCGACCGCGGCGTTCGGGCTGCCGACCGTGGTGTGGCTCGCGGGGGCCTTCGTCGCGGGGCTCGCGCTGCCGCCGCTGCTCACGCAGGTGTTCGCGATTACCGCGACCGCGGCTCCGGCGGCGGCGCTGACGGAGGCGAACGGCTGGATCATCAGCGCGTTCAGCGTCGGCATCGGGGCGGGTACCGCGGTCGCGGGCGCGCTGACCGGTGCGGCCGGCACGGCGGGCGCGGTCGCCGCGGTCGTCGGCGCCTCCGCGCTCGCGCTGCTGGGCGCCGGGCTCGCGACTCCCGGCCGCCTCGCCGCCTGACGGGATCGGCGCCCCGGGCGGTGACGCTGCGCCCTTCGGCCGCGAGGCGGACCG
>NZ_CAXTOQ010000181.1:0-6180 GCF_964245895.1 uncultured Amnibacterium sp. | reverse complement strand
GCCGGGCTGCTGCGCACTCGGGCGCTGGTGGTCGGGCGCGGCCGCCCCGTCGCCGCCGTCGGCGACCTCGCCGTCGACGGCGGCGTGCTGACCGCCGTCACCGGACCGAACGGGGCGGGGAAGACGACCCTCGCGCTGACCCTCGGCGGACTGATCCCGCCGGTGTCCGGCCGGGTCGGCGCGACTCCCGCGCTCGCGGACGGCCTGCGCGGCGACCCGGTGCGCTGGCGGTCCCGCGATCTGCTGCCGCGCGTCGCGGTCGTCTTCCAGTCGCCCCAGCACCAGTTCCTCACCGGCACGGTGCGGCAGGAGCTCGCGGTCGGGCTGCGCGCGCTGCGGGTGCCGGAGGCGCGCCTCCGCGCCCGCGTCGACGAGCTGCTCGAGCGGCTCGGCCTCGCCGCTCTGGCCGAGGCGAACCCCTTCACCCTCTCCGGCGGCCAGCAGCGCCGCCTCTCCGTCGGCAGCGCGCTCGCCGCGGCACCCCGGCTCGTGATCCTCGACGAGCCGACGTTCGGGCAGGACGCCCGCACCTGGGCCGCGCTCGTCGCGCTGCTCGCGGACGTCGTCGCCGACGGCACCGGGGTGCTCGCGGTCACCCACGACCCGCTGCTCGCCGCCGCCGCGCACCGCACGATCGCGGTCGGCCGCAGCGCGGGGGTGGCCGCATGACCCGGGTCGCGCGCGCCAACCCGCTCTCCACGATCGGGGTCGTGCTGCTCGTCGATCTGGTGCTGCTGCTCAGCCTCGACGCGGTCACCGCCACCGCCGCGATCGCCCTCATCGCGGTGTGCACGCCGCTCGCCGGCATCCCGCTGCGCCGCCTCGCGGTCCGCACCGCGGCGGTCGCCGGCGCCGCGGTGCTGGTCGCTGCGACGGTCGTGCTCTACGGGCGGGGGAGCGGCACGGTCTACCTCACGGCCGGGCTCGCGGAGGTGAGCGACGGCTCGATCGCCCTCGCGATCGCGACCGCGCTGCGGCTGCTCGCCGTCGCGCTGCCCGCCGTGGTGCTGCTCACCGACCTGGACGCGACGCGCCTCGCGGACGCGCTCGGGCAGCGCCTCCACCTGCCCGACCGCTTCGTGCTGGCCGGCCTCGCCGGCATCCGGCTGTTCGAGGTCCTCGGCGAGGACTGGCGCATGATCGCCCTCGCGCGGCGCGCCCGCGGCGTCGGCGACCGCGGTCGCCTCCGCCGGCTGCCCGGGCAGGCGTTCACCCTGCTGGTCGTCGCGCTGCGGCGGGCCGTCGCCCTGGCGACCGCGATGGAGGCGAGGGGCCTCGGCGCGCCCGGCCCGCGCACCTGGTCGCGCCCGTCGACCTTCGGCCGTGCCGACCTCGTCGTGCTGCTGTCGGGGCTGCTCGTCGCGGGCGGCTCGCTCGCGGTGGGGCTCGCGGCCGGCACCTACCGCTTCGTCCTGGTCACGTGACGCCGGTGCCCGCCCTGCTGGTGGCGGAGGAGGCGCTGCGCCGCCACCCGGCCGCGGTGGTGCTCGTGGACGGCCGCAGCGGCTCCGGCAAGACCACGTTCGCCGCGGCGCTCGCCGCCCGCACCGGCGCGTCCCGGCTGCGGCTGGAGCAGCTGTACCCGGGGTGGGACGGCCTGAGCGCCGGCTCGGCCGCGCTCGCCCGCCTGCTCGAGGCTCGCGTCGCCGAGCTGCCGGCCGTCGCGCCGACCTGGGACTGGATCGGCGAGCGGCCCGGGGCCCCGCTCGCGCTGCCGGCGTCGGGGCCGCTGGTCGTGGAGGGGTGCGGCGCATTGTCCCGGCGGGCGGCCGTGCTCGCCGACCTGCGGATCTGGGTGACGCTGCCCGCGGCGGAGCGGCGCGCGCGGGCGCTCGAGCGCGACGGCGCCGTGTTCGCGCCGCACTGGGAGCGGTGGGCGCGGCAGGAGCGGGCGTTCCTCGCCAGGGAGGACCCCGCGTCGCGGGCCGACGTCGTCGTCGACGGCCGTCGCTTCCCGCAGCAGGTGTTCAGCGACCGCGCACGAGAGGCTCAGTAGCCTCGACGGCCATGAGCGACACCTCCTCCGAACCGGCCAAGTACGTCGCGGAGTACCTCGACGGCCCCCTGGAGGGCACCACCGAGCACCGCTACCTCGAGAACGGCGCCCCGGAGCCCCGCGTCACCCAGTACGCGCTCGTCGACGGCACCGACGCCATGTTCGAGTACGTCGCCGGCGACACCCGCACGCTGAACGGCGAGCAGTTCGTGCGGTACTCGTTCGACGCGAAGGACAGCGACCCCCTGCAGGGCCAGGCGAACGCGAACGAGGAGTCCAAGCAGATCTGAGTACATGGCCGCGCCGCGGCGCGGCTGTGCCGTACCGCAGGGCCCTGGACGGGCCCTGCGGCTGGCGGCGTCACGAGTGACCAGCGGAAGGTCCGACCACGTGCTCAGGCCCAGCCGAGCTCGTGCAGGCGGTCGTCGTCGAGGCCGTAGTAGTGGCCGATCTCGTGGACCAGCGTCGTGCGCACCTCGTCGCGCAGCGCGTGGAGGGAGTCAGCGGCCGCCAGATGCGGCAGGCGGAACACGACGATCCGGTCCGGCAGCTCCCCGAACCCGTACCGGTCCCGGCGCGTGAGGTCGACGCCGTCGTAGCGGCCGAACAGGTCGTCGCCGTCCTCCGCGCGGTCCTCGATCACGAAGGCGACGTTCTCCAGCCCGTCGACCATGTCCTCGGGCAGCGCGTCCAGCTGCTCGCCGACGAGCGCCTCGAACTCGGACTCGGTCAGCGCGACGGGCACGGCTCAGCCTCGCATGCGGCTCGCGACCAGCTCGCCGACGAGGACCGCCGACGTCGCGGGACCGCGGAGGGGCGCGGTCGGCAGGATCGAGGTGTCCGCGACCCGAAGGCGGTCGATGCCGCGCACACGGCCGACGGCGTCCACGGGGCCCGCGGACCCGTCCGGCAGCCGGAAGGGCACGGTGCCGCAGGTGTGCAGCGCCGTGCCGAGCCGGTCGCCGATCCAGCCGTCGAGCGCCCGGTCGTCGCGCAGCACCGCGTCCTCGAGGCCGATCCGGAGCGCGCCCGGGATGCGCGCGACGACGTCCGCGGCGATGCGGACCCCCTCCCGCAGCCGGCGCCGGGCGGCGGCGTCGCCGAGGTAGCGGAAGTCGATCGCGGCGGAGGCGCCGGGGTCCGCCGAGCGGATCGCCAGGCGCCCGGTCGCGACCGGGGTGTGCACCGACACGAGGAGCGGCAGCGCCGCGCCGCCCGCCGCGCGGCCCCCGGCGAGCTCCGCCATCGGGCGCAGCGACTGCAGCACCTCGAGGTCGCCGTCGGCGGGACCGTCGGTGCTCACCGCGGTCAGGCCCGCGCCCATCCAGGACCCCTGCGGTCGCGGGGAGGCCTCAGCGGGAACCCACTCGAGCACCACCTGCGGGTGGTCGCCGAAGGTCGCGCCGACGCCCGGCGCGTCGAGCAGCACCGGCACGCCCGCGGCGCGCAGCACCGCCGCCGGGCCGATGCCCGAGCGCTGGAGGATCGCGGGGGAGGCGAGCGCACCGGCGGCCAGCACCACCTCGTCGGCCTCGATGAGCGCGCCGTCCACCTCGACCCCGATCGCGCGGCCGGCCGCGATCCGCACCCGGTCGACCGCGACCCCGCCGCGGACGACGAGGTTCGGCCGCCCCGCTGCGGGCAGCAGGTAGGCCATCGCGGTGCTCCACCGCACGCCGTGGGCGGCGTTCGCCGGCACCGGCCCGACGCCGGGCGCGCCCTCGTCGTTCTTGTCCGGCTCCGCCGCGTGCCCGGCGGCGAGCGCCGCGGCCACGAACGCCGTCGCGGCCGGATGGTCCAGCGACCCGCGGCGCACCGGGATCGGGCCGTCGCCGCCGTGCACGGGCGTCGCACCGAGGTCGAGGTCGCGCTCCATCGCCCGCAGCAGCGGCAGCACCGCCTGCCACGCCCACTCGGGGTCCGCGGCCGACCAGCGGTCGAGGTCCGCGCGCCGCGGCCGCACGAAGTAGGCCCCGTTCGTGGCGGTGGAGCCGCCGAGCACGCGGCCGCGAGTCACCGCCCAGTCGCGACCGGGCGCGAGCCGCGCCGGGTACCACCGGCTGAACGGGTCGTCGGCCGCGGCGCCGGGCACGACGCCGGCGTCGAGCAGGCGGCTCGGCTGCCCGCCGAACGTCAGGGTCGCGGGTCCCGCCTCCAGCAGCAGCACCTGCCGGGCCGGGTCCTCAGACAGCCGCGCGGCCAGCACGGCGCCGGCCGCGCCGCCGCCGACCACGACGACGTCGGCGCGGCTCATCCGCCGGCGACGCCCGCGAACGCGTCGCCGAGGTCGTCCATCGCCTGCTCCAGCAGGTCGATCACGGAGGCGCCGTCCTCGTGCAGCCACCGCTCGTACGCCGCGATCGAGACCGCCAGGTAGGTGTACGCGATGGTCTGCGGCAGCAGGTCCTCCGGTGCCGCGCCCAGCCGGCTCGCCGCGAACTCGGCGACCGCGCGCCGCCAGGCCGCGAAGCGCAGCGTCGAGTGCCCCACCAGGGTCGGCACCGTCAGCAGCAGCGTCATCCGCGCGCGGTGGTACGAGTCCTCGACGTTCGGGAAGCGGTTGAACTCGACGACGGCGGTGCGGATCGCCGTCAGCAGCGGCACCTCCGCCGGTCGGGACATCAGGTACGAGCGCATCGAGGCGACCAGCGCGTCGAACTCGCCCCACGGCAGGTCGTTCTTCGACGGGAAGTAGCGGAAGAACGTGCGCCGCCCGATGCCGGCCGCCTCCGCGATGTCGTCCACGGTCGTGGCGTCGAAGCCGTTCCGGATGAACAGCTCGAGCCCGATGTGGCTCAGCTCGGCCACCGTCGTCGCGGGCTGCCGGCCGAGCCGCTGGGCCGGCTCATCACGAGGTCCGTCCATGCTCACAGGATCTCCCTCCTTCCCTTCGGCACCGGGTGTCATTAGTGTGCGGAGGAGTCGCCCGGCGCTGGGGCCGGACGGTCGTCAGTGCTGCCGAACCGCCGTGAAGGAGCGTCCCATGAACAGTCCCGAAACGTCTGCCCCGGAGTCGGGGACCGCCGTGCAGGCGACCGAGCTGATCGAGCAGGACGACCTGGTCGAAGAGGTGTCGATCGACGGCATGTGCGGCGTGTACTGATGCCGGCCGAGGCGTTCGACCTCGACCGGGTCTGGGCCGTCCACCCGCGGGTGTCCATCCGGCCGGAGCCGTTCGGCGCGCTGGTCTACCACTTCGAGACCCGCAAGCTGTCGTTCCTGAAGGAGCGGACCCTGCTCGACGTCGTGGCGGGCCTCGACGGGGTCCGCTCGGCGCGTGCCGTCTGCCGGGGTGCCGGGGTCGCGGAGGCGGACCTGCTGCGGTACGGGCGGGCGCTCGGCACCCTCGCCGCGTCGTCGATGCTCGTCGCGGTCGCGCCTGCGGAGGTCGCGGCATGACGGTCGTGCTGCCTGCGCCGCCGGCCACGAAGCCGGCGCGGCTCGTCGACCTGTTCGAGTACGGCCTCGACGCCCCGATCTGCCTGACGTGGGAGCTGACGTACGCCTGCAACCTGTCGTGCGTGCACTGCCTGTCCAGCTCGGGCAGGCGGGACCCGCGCGAGCTGACGACGGAGGAGGCCAAGGCCGTCATCGACGAGTTCCAGCGGATGCAGGTCTTCTACGTCAACATCGGCGGTGGCGAGCCGACGGTGCGCAGCGACTTCTGGGAGCTGCTCGACTACGCGACGTCGCACTCCGTGGGGGTGAAGTTCTCGACGAACGGGGTGAAGATCACGCCCGAGGTCGCGCGGCGGCTCGCGGCGAACGACTACGTCGACGTGCAGATCTCCCTGGACGGCGCCACCGCGGAGGTGAACGACCCGATCCGCGGGCCCGGGTCGTACGACACCGCGATGCGGGCGCTGCAGAACCTGTCCGACGCCGGGATGGCGAACTTCAAGATCTCCGTGGTCTGCACCAGGCAGAACATCCCGCAGCTCGACGAGTTCAAGGCCATCGCGGACCGGTTCGGCGCGCAGCTGCGGCTCACCCGCCTGCGCCCATCCGGCCGCGGCGCGGACGTCTGGGACGACCTGCACCCCCGACCTGCGCAGCAGAAGGTGCTCTACGACTGGCTCGTCGCGCACGGCGACGGCGTGCTGACCGGGGACTCGTTCTTCCACCTGTCGGCGTACGGGCAGGCCCTGCCTGGGCTGAACCTGTGCGGCGCGGGCCGCGTCGTC
>NZ_CAXTOQ010000180.1:0-6189 GCF_964245895.1 uncultured Amnibacterium sp. | reverse complement strand
GGGCCCGCGACGTGCGCTACCGCGTCAGCGTGATCAGCATCCCGGTCACCCCGATCGTGCTCGTGCTGGTGCTCGGGCTCGCCGGCGTGCCGGGGTCGCTGCTGGCCCTGATCCCGGTGCCGGTCGTCGCGCTCTTCCTGGGCTGGGCGACCCACAACGACATCGCCTACGACCACACGGCGATCTGGCTGCACGTCGCCGCGGGCGTGCGGGGCGCCGACGACCGCATCGGCCGCCTCGCGCCCGTGATCGCGGTCGGCTCGCCGCTGCTCGTCGCCGGGTCGTTCGTGAGCGCCGCGATCGCCGGCCGGCTCGAGCTGGCCCTCGTGCTGATCGGGGTCGGGGGCTGCCTGTTCCTCGCCGGGATGGGTATCGGCGGCGTCAGCTCCGCGCTCCTGCCGTACCCGGTGCCGCGGCCGGGGTCGTCGCCGTTCCAGCAGCCAAGCTCGACGGGCGGGCTCGCCGCGGCCGTGCAGTCCGTGCTGTTCCTCCTCCAGCTGCTCTGCGCAGCGCCCGCGATCGGGTTCGGCCTGCTCGCGCTCGACGGGTCGACGAGCTGGGCGTGGGCGTCGTTCGGCTCGGGACTCCTGATCGGCGCCGCGGTGCTGTGGTGGGGCACGGTCGCCGGCGGCCGTGCCTTCGAGCGGCGCGGGCCCGAGCTGCTGGCCGCCGCGCTGCGGGCCTGACCCGGGCCTACCCTGGTCGCATGGCGCGCGACCCCGGAACCGAACCCGCAGGCGGGACCGACGTCCTCGACCGCGAGCTCGAGCAGCTGCTGAACGACGAGCTGACCGAGGACGGCGACCACGACCGGTTCGCGCACTACGTGCAGAAGGAGAAGATCGTGGAGTCGGCGGTGACGGGCAAGCCCGTCCGCGCGCTCTGCGGCAAGGTCTGGGTGCCGGGCCGGGACCCCGAGAAGTTCCCGATCTGCCCCGACTGCAAGAAGATCTACGACCGCCTGCGCGACTGAGCCCAGGCTCTCGCCGATCCGGATCCGTCGCGCGGATCCGGATGAACGGGGCGACACGCCGCTCGGGTGGCGACGGACCGCGGCGTGTCGTGCGGCTCGTCCGGATCCGCGTGCTCAGGCCAGCACGGTCGGCAGGGCGGGATCGCCGCCCGACAGGCGCATCGCCTCCGGCGGCAGCTCGGCGACCACTCGCGCGTGGTGGTCGCGGGCGGTGCTGACGCCCGCGACGCCGACGTGCGCCGGGTCCACCTGCCCGGCGGTGACGAGCGGCACGACGAGCGCTCGCGCCTGCTCGACCGTCGGCTCGACGTCGGCTACGACGACGTGCTCCTCCGTCGCCCGACCGTCCCGCAGCAGGCGGAACGCCCACTTCCGCCCGCCGCTGCCGGCCTTCTCGGCGGACTTCTTCGCGACGGGCCGCATCGTGCCGTCCGGATCGGCCCGCTCGACGAGCTTGTAGACGAAGCCGGCGGTCGGGTGGCCGGAGCCGCCGACGAGCCGCGTGCCCGCGCCGTAGGAGTCGACGGGGGAGGCGGCGAGCCCCGCGATCGCGTACTCGTCGAGGTCGTTCGTGACCGTGATCGTCGTCCCCGTCGCCCCGAGCGCGTCGAGCCGGTCGCGGACCGCCTGCACGACCACGGGCAGGTCGCCCGAGTCGATCCGCACCGCCCCGAGCCCGGTACCGGCCACCCGCACCGCGGTCTCGACGGCCGGCAGCACGTCGTAGGTGTCGATCAGCAGCGTCGTGCCCGCGCCCATCGCGTCGATCTGCGCCCGGAAGGCGGCCTCCTCGCTGTCGTGCAGCAGCGTGAACGCGTGCGCCGCCGTGCCCATCGTCGGCACGCCCCAGCGCCGGCCGGCCTCCAGGTTGGAGGTGGCGGAGAACCCGGCGATCCAGGCAGCCCGCGCGGCCGACACCGCGGCGCGCTCGTGCGCCCGCCGCGACCCCATCTCGGCCAGCGGCCGCCCGTTCGCGGCCGACACCATGCGGGCCGCCGCGGTCGCGATGGCGCTGTCGGCGTTCAGCACGCTGAGGATCAGGGTCTCCAGCACGACCGCCTCCGCGAACGAGCCCTCCACCGTCAGCACGGGGGAGGAGGGGAAGTACAGCTCGCCCTCGCGGTACCCGCTGATCGACCCGGCGAAGCGGTAGTCCGCGAGCCAGTCCACCGTCGCCGGCGCGACGACCCGCTCCTCCGTCAGCCAGGCGAGCTCGGCGTCGCCGAACCGGAACCGCCCGACCGCCTCCAGCAGCCGGCCGGTGCCGGCGAGCACGCCGTACCGCCTGCCGCCCGACAGCCGCCGGGAGAACACCTCGAACACGGCGGGCCGGTGCGCGGTGCCGTCGCGCAGCGCGGCGTCGAGCATCGTCAGCTCGTACCGGTCGGTGAGGAGTGCGGTGCTCGCCATGCCCCGAGCGTAGGCAGTCCGCGAACCCCACCCCTGAAGGGGGGCGAGCGCCGGGGGCGAGCGCGTCCTACGGTGGTCGGACGCCCGGTCACCCAGCCGAGCACCCCGCGTGGCCACCCACCCGCGGACACCCCCTCCGGAAGGCCCCACCTCCGATGGTCCCCACCCAGGACGTCCTGCTGCTCGCGATCGGCTCGCAGCCCCTGCTCCCGTTCGACCTGCTGCCGGCCGGTGTCGTCGCCGTCGTGCTCGTCGCGTTCGCCGCCGCCCTGGTGATCGTCTCCTTCCGGCGCCGGGACGCCGACGCCGACTAGCCCGGGAGGCCGCTCCCGCTGCGGCGGTTAGGCTTCCCAGCCGTGAACGACGCGCCGATCGGGGTCTTCGACTCGGGGGTCGGCGGCCTGACGGTCGCCCGAGCGATCATCGACCAGCTGCCGAACGAGGCCGTGCTCTACGTCGGCGACACCGCGCACTCGCCGTACGGGCCGAAGCCGCTGGCGGAGGTGCGCGCGTACGCCCTCGCGGTGATGGACGACCTCGTCGCCCAGGGCGTGAAGCTGCTGGTGATCGCCTGCAACACCGCGTCCGCGGCGATGTTCCGCGACGCCCGGGAGCGCTTCACGCACGGCGCCGGCATCCCGGTCGTCGAGGTCGTGCTGCCCGCGGTGCGCGCGGCGACCCGACGCACCCGTACGAAGCGCATCGGCGTCCTCGGCACCGAGGGCACCGTGCGGTCGAACGCCTACCCGGACGCGTTCGTCGCGGACCCCGCGATCACGGTCGTGCAGGCCGCCTGCCCCCGCTTCGTCGAGTTCGTGGAGGCCGGCATCACCACGGGTCCGCAGCTGTTCGCGGCGGCGGAGGAGTACCTCGCGCCGCTCAAGGCCGCGCACGTCGACACCGTGCTGCTCGGCTGCACGCACTACCCGCTCCTCTCCGCCGCGATCCGGCTGATCATGGGCCCCGAGGTGGCGCTCGTCTCCTCCGCGGAGGAGACCGCGAACGACGTGTACCGCGAGCTGGTGCAGCACGACCTCCTCCGGACCGCGGGCGCGCCGCCCGCGCACCGGTTCGAGGCGACCGGCACGAGCGAGGACGCGTTCCTGCGCCTCGCGCGCCGCTTCCTGGGGCCGGAGGTGGCGAGCGTCGACCTCGTGCACACCGGCGCCATCCCCCTCCCGACGACAGGAGACCGCAGATGACCGAGCGACGTGACGGCAGGACCGCCGACGACCTGCGGCCGGTGGTGATCGAGCGCGGCTGGAGCAGCCAGGCCGAGGGCAGCGCCCTCATCTCCTTCGGGGAGACCCGCGTGCTCTGCACCGCGTCGTTCACGAACGGCGTGCCGCGGTGGCTGCAGGGCAAGGGCCGCGGCTGGATCACCGCCGAGTACGCGATGCTGCCCCGCGCGACGAACGACCGCTCCGACCGCGAGAGCGTGAAGGGCCGCATCGGCGGCCGCACGCACGAGATCTCGCGGCTGATCGGCCGCTCGCTGCGGGCGGTGGTCGACACGAAGGCGCTGGGGGAGAACACCGTCGTGCTCGACTGCGACGTGCTGCAGGCGGACGGCGGCACCCGCACCGCGGCGATCACCGGCGCCTACGTCGCGCTGCACGACGCGATCGAGTGGGCGCGGGAGAAGCGCTTCGTGGGCCAGAAGTCGAAGCCGCTCGTCGACTCCGTCGCCGCGGTCTCGGTCGGCATCATCGACGGCGAGCCCATGCTCGATCTGGCATACACCGAGGACGTGCGCGCGGAGACGGACATGAACGTGGTCGTCACCGGTCGCGGGCTGTTCGTCGAGGTGCAGGGCACCGCGGAGGGGGCGCCGTTCGACCGGCGTGAGCTGGACGGGCTGCTCGACCTCGCGCTCGGCGGCACGGAGCGGCTCGCCGCGGCGCAGCGTCGCGCGCTCGGGCTCGGCGCGTGAGCGAGCGGAGGAGGATCGTGCTCGGCACGGGCAACGCGCACAAGGTCGCGGAGCTGACCGCGATCCTCGGTCCGCTGCTGCCCGGTGTCGAGCTGCTGCGCTCCGACGGCCCGTCCCCGGTCGAGGACGGCGACACGTTCGTCGCGAACGCGCTCATCAAGGCGCGCGCCGCGCACCGGCACACCGGGCTGCCCGCGATCGCCGACGACTCCGGCATCGTCGTCGACGCGCTCGACGGCGCACCCGGCATCCACTCCGCGCGCTACGCCGGCACCGGACGAGACGACGACAACCGCGCGCTGCTGCTCGAGCGGCTCGGCGACGCCACGGACCGGACGGCCCGGTTCGTCTGCGCCGCGGTGTACGTCGACGGGGACGTGGTCCTCGAGCGCATCGCGAGCTGGGAGGGGGAGGTGCTTGCCGCCGAGCGCGGGGCCGGCGGCTTCGGCTACGACCCGGTCTTCCTGCCCGTCGACGGCGAGGGCCGGTCCGCGAGCGAGCTGTCCGCGGACGAGAAGAACGCGATCAGCCACCGCGGCGTCGCGTTCCGGGCGCTCGCGCAGGCGATCATCGCCCGCTGAGCCGTCAGTCGGTCGAGACGGTCTCGCTGCTGCCGGAGCCGGCGGCCCGCTTCGCCGCCCGGTGGTTCTTCCACACGTGGTACGCGGTCGGGATCAGCGTCAGCACCACGGCCCCGAGCAGGATGAACTCGATGTTGTGCTGCACGAAGTCGGACACCGGGGGGATGAACCCGATCAGGTAGCCGAGGAAGGTGACGCCGAATCCCCAGGCCAGGGCGCCGACCGCGTTGTAGAGGCTGTACCGCCGGTAGTCCATCCGGCCGACGCCAGCGGCGATCGGCGCCAGGGTGCGGACGATCGGCACGAACCTCGCCAGGATGATCGCCAGCGCGCCGTACCGGTCGAAGAAGCGGTAGGTCCGCGTGACCTGCTCCTTGCTGAAGAAGCCGGAGTCCTTCCGCTCGAAGATGCGGGGCCCGGTCTTCTTGCCGATGTAGTACCCGAGCTCCCCGCCCAGGAAGGCCGCGACCGCGATCGCCGGTGCGGCGATCCAGATGCTGATGCCGAGGCCCTTCTCGGCGCTGATGCCGGTGATGAGCAGCAGCGTGTCGCCGGGGAAGACGAAGCCGACGAGCAGGCCCGTCTCCGCGAAGATCACCGCGCAGACGATCAGCAGCCCGACGGGGCCCGCCGCCGCGAGGTTCTCCGGATCGAGGAACGGGAACAGTCCGCTCACCGTCGCCATCTGCTGCTCCTTCGGCCACCGGATGCACGGGTGCGGAAGGAGGGACTCGAACCCTCACGCCGAAGCACAGGAACCTAAATCCTGCGTGTCTGCCAGTTCCACCACTCCCGCCGGAGGCGCCGCTCAGTGTACTCACGGCCCGCGTCGCGGCGGGGAGGCGGTCCCACTCTCGGAGCGCGCATCGAACTGGTGTTCTCACCGGTTCCGATCTGCTGTCGGTGGTGCTCGTTAGTGTGTTCGCATGTGGTTGACGCGGGTGGAGTGGCGGGTGGAGCGTGATGCTGCGCTCGCGCGGGACGCCGCCCGTCGCGCCGGTGCGACGATCCGGCCGCTACGGCTGCCGGGGCTGTTCGTGGATCCGCTGCTCTCGATGGACTCCGAGCCGATCGACGCGTTCTGGCGGTCGGCGCCGCCCGCCGAACCCGCGGGCGTCGAGGCGCCTGCGCCGGTCTTGGCCGTGGTGCCGGAGGCGGTGCTGTGGGCGCAGGTGATCGGGCTGCCGCGGGTGCCGGGCGAGGGCGGTGTCCGGGTCGCCCGCCGGTGGTGGATGGACCGGCGGGAGGTGTGGCCGACGCTGGTCGTGCAGACGCTCCTCGCGAAGCCCGCG
>NZ_CAXTOQ010000179.1:0-6205 GCF_964245895.1 uncultured Amnibacterium sp. | reverse complement strand
TCCTGCACGGTCGCCGTCACCGCGGCGTCGACGATCGCGTCCTCGAGCGCCTCCGCGGCCGCGTCGTCCAGCACGGTGTGCAGGTCCGCGATCTGCCCCTGCAGCACCTCGATGCGGCGCTCCGCGTCCGTCAGCTGCGCCTCGGTGCTGCGCAGCGCGAGGCGCAGCAGCTCCGCCTCGTCCGGCTTCGCCTTCGGTGCGGGCGCACCGGCCGCGGTCGCCTTCGCCTCGGCCTTGTCGGCCGTGCGCGCGGCCTTGTCGGCGGCCTTGCGAGCCTTCTTCGCCTCCCCGACGAGCGCGGCGGCCTTCGCCGCGGCCTTGGCCCGCGCCTTCGCGGCCGCCTTCTTCTCGCGCTCCTTCTCGTCCTTCTTCGACGACTTCTTGGACTTGGCCATGCGTGCTCCTCCGGGTCGGGAACGGGTCGGCGGGTCGCCGGGGGTCACGCTAGCGACGCCGGGTGAACACGCGCGGATCCGGATCCCTCTCGCGGACCCGGATGAGGGAGGCGACACGCCGCGTCCGCATGCATCGGACGCGGGGTGTCGCCCATTCCATCCGGATCCGCGAACGGGGTCAGCGGAAGCGGGCGCCCCACTCGGCGGAGGCGCCGGCCGGCGAGAGCGCCTGCGGCACGTCGGCCCCGTCGCGCAGCTCGTCCGGCAGCAGCCAGGCGGGGGCGTCCTGGTAGGCGACCGCGCGCTGGTACCGGCCGATCGCGTCCGTGCCGACGCTCGTCGCGTCCGCGGTCGTCGACGGCCAGGGACCGCCGTGCTGCATCGCGGGCGTCACCGCGACGCCGGTCGGCCAGCCGTCGAACAGCACCCGCCCGGCGGAGGCGGTCAGCGCCGCGACCAGGTCGCGCACCGCGTCGTCGGGCTCGCCGCGCTCCGCGGCTCCGAGGTGCACGCCCGCCGCCAGCACCCCGGGGAACAGGGCCGCGGCAGCGGTCAGCGGCGTGCCGCGCGGCACGGTGACGACGACTGACAGGGGGCCGAACGCCTCGTCCAGCAGGTGCTCCCGCCCGGAGACGAGCGCGCCGAGGCCGATCGCGACGACGGTGGGCGTCGCGACGGCGACCCCGTCGGCCCCGACCTCGACGCCGCCGTCGGCCAGCACCCGCACGCCGTCCGCGCCGAGGATCTCGTCGCGCCGGGAGGCGTAGCCGGCCGAGATCGGCGCGGACAGCAGGCGCTGCCCGGCGACCGCGCCGGCCGCCTCCGCGATGCGGTCGTCGAGCCCGTGCCCCTCCGGCACGAGGAGGAAGCCGGGCTTGGTGCACAGCTGCCCGGCCGAGCCGGAGACGCTGGCGACGAAGCCGTCGGCGATCGCCTCGCCGCGCTCGGCCGCGGCGGCCGCGGTGACGAACACCGGGTTCACGCTGCCGAGCTCGCCGTAGAAGGGGATGGGGCGCGCCCGGCCGGCGGCGATGGCCGCGAGCGCCTGCCCGCCGCGGACGCTGCCGGTGAAGCTCGCGACCGCGGTGCGGGGGTCCCGGAGCGCGGCGACGCCCGCCTCCTCGCCCTCGATCAGCTGCAGGGAGGCGGTGGGCAGGCCGGCGGCGGCGAGCGCCCCGGCGACGATCGCGGCGGTCCTGCGGGACAGCTCGGGGTGGCCGGGGTGCGCCTTGACGACGACGGGGCAGCCGGCCGCGAGCGCCGCCGCGGTGTCGCCGCCGGCCACCGAGAACGCGAACGGGAAGTTCCCCGCCGCGAACACCAGCGCCGGGCCGAGCGGCACGCGGGTCCGGCGCAGGTCGGGCCGCGGGCCGAGCGCGAAGCCGGGATCCGCTTCGTCCAGCCGCACGTCGAGCGCGGTGCCGTCGGCGGCGACGTCCGCGAGCAGGCGCAGCTGCACGGCGGTGCGCCGCAGCTCGCCGGTGAGCCGGGCGGTCGGGAGGCCGGTCTCCCGGGCGCCGATCGGGATCAGCTCGTCCCCGGCGGCCTGCAGCGCGTCGGCGGCCGCGACCATCGCGGCGGCGCGGCGCGCGCGAGGCAGCGCCGCGAGCAGCGGGGCGGCCTCCGCCGCCCGGGAGAGGGCCTCGGCGGGATCGAGCGGTGCGGGGAGGTCGGCCATCAGAAGGTGAATCCGTTCGGGAAGTGGTCGGTGGGGTCGAGCACGTACTCCGCGCGCCCGGTCACCCAGGCGCGGCCGGTGATGGTCGGCACGACCGCGGGCCGGCCGGCGACCTCGGTCTCGGCGACGAGCCGGCCGACGAAGCGGCTGCCGATGAAGGACTCGTTGACGAAGTCGGTGTGCAGCGGCAGCTCGCCGCGGCTGTGCAGCTCCGCCATCCGGGCGGAGGTGCCGGTGCCGCACGGCGACCGGTCGAACCAGCCGGGGAAGATCGCCATCGCGTGCCGGGACAGCCGCGCGTCCGACCCGGGCGCGATGAACTCGACGTGGTGGCAGTGGTCGACGCCGTCGATCTCCGGGTGGTGCGGCGGCGCCTGCTCGTTGATCGCGGCCATGATCGCGAGGCCCGCCTCGACGATGTCGCGCTGGCGCGACCGGTCGAACGGCAGCCGGACCGCGTCGAGGTCCACGAGGGCGTAGAAGTTGCCGCCGAACGCGAGGCTGTACGGCACCGTGCCGAGCCCGGGCACGTCGATCACCGCGTCGAGCCGGTCGGTCCAGCTCGGCACGTTCTCGATCGTCACCGAGTCCGCGTGCCCGTCGGTCACCGTGACGGCCGCGACGACGAGCCCGGCCGGGGTGTCGAGCCGGATCGTGGTGACCGGCTCCACCACCTCCACGAGGCGCTCCTCGACGAGCACGGTCGCGAGGCCGATGGTCCCGTGCCCGCACATCGGCAGGCAGCCGGACACCTCGATGTAGACGACGCCCCAGTCGCAGTCGTCCCGGGTGGGGCGCTGCAGGATCGCGCCGCTCATCGCGGGGTGCCCGCGCGGCTCGTCCATCAGCAGGTGCCGCAGGTGGTCGAGGTGCGCCATGAAGTGCAGGCGGCGCTCGTTCATCGTGGCGCCCGGGATCTCCCCGATGCCGTCCAGCACGACCCGCGTCGGCATGCCCTCGGTGTGGCTGTCGACGGCGCGGATCGTGCGGAGCGGCGTCATGCGGCGGGGGAGCGCAGGGAGGCGCCCGCGGCGAGCGCGCGCCGGGTGTCCCGCTCGATCGCGGTGCGCTGCGCCTCGGACAGCGGGCCGCGCGGCGGTCGCGTGACGCCGCCGGTGCTCTCGCCCGCGACGTCGACGGAGTACTTGATCGCCTGCACGAACTCGGTCCTCGAGTCCCACGCGAACACGGGCGCCATCTCCTCGAACAGCGTCCGCGCCTCCGGCACGCGGTCCTGCGACAGCAGCTCGTAGAGGCGCACCGCCTCGCGCGGGAACGCGTTCGGGTAGCCGGCGAACCAGCCGGTCGCGCCCGCGACGAGCGCCTCGAACAGCAGGTCGTCGGCGCCGGCGATCACGTCGATGTCGCAGAGGTCCCGGATCTCGCGGACGCGGCGCGCGTCGAGGGAGAACTCCTTGACCGCGACGACGTTCGGCAGCCCGAACAGCTCGGCGACCAGGTCAGGCGTCAGGTCGACCTTCGTGTCGATCGGGTTGTTGTACAGCATGATCGGCAGGCCGACCTCGTCCACCTTCGCGTAGTGGGTCAGCACCTCGGCGCGGTTCGCGCGGTACAGCGTCGGCGGCAGCAGCAGCACGCCGTCCGCGCCGTCCTCCGCGGCGGCCTCCGCCCAGCCGCGGGCCTGGTGCCAGCCGACGCCGTGCACGCCGGCCACCACGAGCCCGCGGTCGCCGACCGCCTCCCGCGCGGTGCGGACGACCCGACGGCGCTCCTCGTCGGTGAGGGAGGAGTACTCGCCGAGCGACCCGTTCGGGCCGACGCCCCGGCAGCCGTTGTCGATCAGCCACGAGCAGTGCGCCGCGTAGGCGTCGTAGTCGACCGCGAGGCCGGCCGGCGCGGCGTCGTCCGCGCGGAAGGGGAGGGTCGTGGCGACGATGACGCCGCCGAGGTCGAGATGCGCGGCCATGCGGGCTCCGATCGGAAGGGGTGCGGTCCTCGGTAATATATTACTCGGGCACGCCAGCCCACCACCCCGTGGTGTGGCCGATGTGGTGCCGCATGACGGCCTCGGCCGAGTCGCCGTCGCCGGCCTCGATCGCGTCGAGCAGGTCGCCGTGCTCGGCGGCCGACGCGGCCAGCTCCTGCGAGCCGACGAGCGCCGCGAGGCCGGGCAGGCGGGTGCGGCGGCGCAGGTCGTCGACGACCGCGGTCAGCATCGGGTTGCCCGCGAGCGCGGTCAGCTCGATGTGGAATCGGCGGTCCTCCTCCAGGTACGCCTCCAGCTCGCCGGCGTCCGCGGAGTCCGCGATCCGGCGCGCGGCGTCCCGCGCATCCGCGAGATCCGGGCGCAGCGCGGCGAGCGCCCGCATCGCCGGCGGCTCGAGCAGCTCCCGCACCGCGGCGACGTGCTCGGCGTGCGACGGGTCGACCGCCGTGACGACGAAGCCGCGGTTCCTCGAGGGCTCGACGAAGCCGCGCCGCTGCAGCTCGAGCACGGCCTCGCGCACCGGCGTCGCCGAGACGCGGAACTCCTCCGCGAGCGCGGGCACCGACAGCAGGGTGCCGACCGGGACGACGCCCGCGGCGATCCGCGAGCCGAGCGCGCGCTCGATACGGGCGCGGATCGTGTCCCCGTCGGTCATCCCGTCAGCGTACGGACGCGCTGCGGAAGACTGGCGGGATGGCACTCGACATCCTCTTCCTCGGCGGCACGGGCATCATCAGCACCTCGAGCGTGCGGCTGGCGGTCGAGCGGGGGCACCGGGTGACCGTGCTGAACCGCGGCCGCACCTCCAGCCGCCCGATCCCGGACGCGGTGGAGCAGCTGACCGGCGACGTGTCCGACGCGGCGAGCGTCGACGCGGCGCTGCAGGGCCGCGAGTTCGACGTCGTCGCGCAGTTCCGCGCCTTCCTGCCCGACACCGTCCGCACCGACGTCGCGCGATTCACCGGCCGGACCGGGCAGTACGTGTTCGTCTCCAGCGCCTCCGCGTACCAGAAGCCGCCCGCCTCCATCCCGGTCACCGAGGCGACGCCGCTGAAGAACCCGTTCTGGCAGTACTCGCGCGACAAGATCGCCTGCGAGGACGTGCTGGTGGCCGCGGACCGCGACGACGACTTCCCGATGACGATCGTGCGGCCGAGCCACACCTACGACGACTCGCTGCTGCCGACCATGGGCGGCTGGACGGACATCGCGCGCATGCGCGCCGGCAAGCCGGTCGTGGTGCACGGCGACGGCACGACCCCGTGGACCCTGACCCACGCGGACGACTTCGCGGTCGGCTTCGTCGGGCTGCTGGGCCGACCGGCGGCGCTCGGGTCGGCGTACACGATCACGGGGGAGTCGGCGCCGACCTGGAACCAGGTCTACACGTGGCTGGGGCACGCGGCCGGGGTCGAGCAGCCGCACCTCGTGCACGTGGCGAGCGAGCGGATCGCGCGGGAGGTGCCCGACCTCGGTCCCGGGCTCGTCGGCGACAAGGCGTACGCGATGCTCTTCGACACCACGAGGCTGCGCCGGCTCGTGCCCGAGTTCGCGACGACGATCCCGTACGCCGAGGGCGCGCGCCGCCAGCTCGCCTGGTACGACGCGCATCCCGACGCGCAGGTCGTCGACGCCGAGCTCGACGCGCACTTCGACCGCCTGGCCGAGCTGGGGTAGCCCCTTCGACTGCATCTTTACATCTGTGGGTTTCGGCAATAACCTCACCGAAACACAGATCACCGGCAGCGGGGCCGGTGGAGGGACGCAGCCATGTACGCGACGGAGCGGCACGACCGGATCCTCGGCGAGCTCGAGCGCGCCGGCCGGGTCTCCGTCGCCTCCCTCTCCCAGGTGCTCGACGTCACCGCCGAGACGATCCGCCGCGACCTGGACGCGCTTGAGGCGACCGGAGCGCTGCGCCGGGTGCACGGGGGAGCCGTCCGCCGCTCCAGCCTGATCGAGCTCGGCATCGGCGAGCGCGAGCGCCGCAACACCCCGGCCAAGCGGGCCATCGCCGCGGCGGCGCTCGACCTCGTGCGGCAGACCGCACCCGCCGCGATCTCCATCGACGCGGGCACGACGACCAGGGCGTTCGCGGACCTGCTCGCCGACCACGTGCCCGCGGAGGGGCGGCTCGGCGTCGTCACGAACGCGGTGCCGATCCTGCTGCGCCTGCAGGACAAC
>NZ_CAXTOQ010000178.1:0-6227 GCF_964245895.1 uncultured Amnibacterium sp. | reverse complement strand
ATCGTCGACATCGGCCTGCGCGGCTTCCTGCCCGCGTCGCTCATCGAGCTGCGCCGCGTCCGCGACCTCACGCCGTACCTCGGCCAGAGCATCGAGGCGAAGATCCTCGAGCTCGACAAGAACCGCAACAACGTGGTCCTCTCCCGCCGCGCCCTGCTCGAGCAGACGCAGTCCGAGAGCCGCACGACGTTCCTCAACAACCTGCACAAGGGCCAGGTCCGCAAGGGCACGGTGTCCTCGATCGTCAACTTCGGCGCATTCGTCGACCTGGGCGGCGTGGACGGGCTCGTGCACGTCTCCGAGCTCTCGTGGAAGCACATCGAGCACGCGAGCGAGGTCGTCGAGGTCGGCCAGGAGGTCACCGTCGAGGTCCTCGAGGTCGACCTGGACCGCGAGCGCGTCTCCCTGTCGCTGAAGGCGACGCAGGAGGACCCGTGGCAGGTCTTCGCCCGCACCCACGCGATCGGCCAGGTCGCACCGGGCAAGGTCACGAAGCTCGTGCCGTTCGGCGCGTTCGTCCGCGTCGCGGACGGCATCGAGGGCCTGGTGCACATCTCCGAGCTGTCCAGCCGCCACGTCGAGCTCGCGGAGCAGGTCGTGTCGGTCGGCGAGGAGGTCTTCGTCAAGATCATCGACATCGACCTCGAGCGTCGCCGCATCTCGCTCTCGCTCAAGCAGGCGAACGAGGAGGTCGACCTCGACAGCACCGAGTTCGACCCGGCGCTGTACGGCATGCTCACCGAGTACGACGAGCAGGGGAACTACAAGTACCCCGAGGGCTTCGACCCGGAGACCAACGAGTGGCGCGAGGGCTTCGAGGAGCAGCGCGACAAGTGGGAGCAGGAGTACGCCGGGGCGCAGGCCCGCTGGGAGGCGCACAAGGCGCAGATCCAGAAGCAGAACGAGGCCGAGGTCGAGGCCGCTGCGGCGAACACGTTCACCAGCGACGCCTCCTCCGCCGGCCGGTTGGCCGACGACGAGTCGCTCGCCGCGCTGCGCGAGCGTCTCGCGAGCCGCTGACCTGATCGCCACGAAGGGCGGTTCCCCCTCGGGGGAGCCGCCCTTCGGCGTTGCCGGACCACCCGATCCGGGGCTCAGCCGGCGATCGCGGGCAGCGCCAGCAGCACCGGGGGCACGACGACGAGCGCGATCGACGCGATCGGCACCAGCACCCGGACCACGGGGGAGACGGGCGCCGGCGCCAGCAGCCGGGCGACCCTGCGACGCACCGATGCCGGATCGGCTCCGGGCGCGTCGCCGATCGGCTCGCCCGGCCCACCCTCGCCCGCGACGGTCGCGATCGCCCGCGCCAGCACCGGGTCCGGCACGCGCCTCCGCGCCTCGTCGTCCGCGAGCATCTCGGTGAGCAGGCCGACCGCGTCCTGCGCCGTGCTCGCCACGGGGAACCACGGCAGCGCGATCCGCCAGGCGCGGAACGCCACGAGCACGAGCGCGTGGTGCTGCCGCAGGTGGGCGCGCTCGTGCTCCACGACGCCCTGCACCTCCCGCTCGTCGAGCAGCGACAGCAGCCCCGCCGACAGCACGGTCAGGTTGCGGGCCGTCCCGGGGAGGCAGTACGCGATCGGCGCGGCGGCGTCGAGCACGCGGGTGCGCGGCGTCTCGGGCATCGGCGCGCTCAGCATGAGCAGCAGGCTGCGGTGCCGCGCCCGCTGCCGCTCCGTACGGACGACGGTGAGCACCAGGTTCGCGACGAGGTGCGCCCCCAGCAGCACCGCGGAGGAGAGGGCGAGGAACGACGCGAAGGTGGTGGCGGGCGGCAGCTCGCCCCTGCCGACGTCGACCGCGAGGGTGCGCACGGCCGCGACGAGGTGGTCGCCGTAGGGGGCGAGCCCGGCGACGAGCAGCGCCCCGATGAGCGACAGCACGCCGGCGAGCGCGATCGCCTGCCACAGCAGCAGCGCGGTGCCGGGCGCCCGGTCGGGCCACGACGCCTTCGCGACCGCGAGCGGCAGCGGCCAGGCCAGCAGCAGCGCGAGCGCCGCCAGCAGCACCGCCGCGACGATCACGGGGTCAGTCGAGGCCGAGGAGGCGTCTCAGCGCCGCGGTCTCGTCCGGGGAGGCGCGCCCGACGAACCGCGCGAGGGCGGCGGTCCGATCGGTGGCCGCGCCGAGCGCGTCGTGCATGAGCTCGGCGACGTACTCCTCGCGGGCGTGCACGGGGGCGTAGGTCGCGGGCCGCACCGCGCGGTCCCGGGCGACGAAGCCCTTCTTCTCCAAGCGGCTGAGCACCGTCATCACCGTCGTGAGCGCGAGGCCCCGCTCGTCGCCCGTCGCGAGCCGATCCCGCAGATCCGCCGGCGTGAGGGGCGAGCCGGCGTCCCACAGCTGCTCGAGCGCGGTCCGCTCCAGCTCGCCGAGCGACTGCATGCGGTGACCTCCTGGACTACGCGACGTAGAAATGATCCCATGCCGCGAGCCGGTCGCGCGCCCCGGTCAAGGGGTTCCTCCTTCAGGTTCGCGACGTCTCAGTCGGGTGCGCGGACCTCCCGCACGAGCAGGCAGGCGAGCAGCATCGCGCCGCCGACGGCGCCCGCCAGGATCAGGGACGGCCGCACGCCGAGCGCCGCCGAGACCGGCGCCGCCAGCAGCTGGCCGATCGGGATGGCGACGAACGACCCGAGCAGGTCGTAGGAGGAGACCCTGGCCAGCAGCTCGGCGGGCACCCGGTGCTGCATCGTCGTCTGCCACAGGAGCTCGAACACCTCGGACCCGACGCCGGCCAGGAGGAAGACGACGACCAGCACCGCGGTCACGGGCGCGACGCCCAGGACGAGGGCGACCAGCGGGAACGGCACGGTGCAGAGCATCCCGACGAGCAGCGGCCGTCGGGGGCGGAGGCGCAGCGCGACGACCCCGCCGAGCACGAGTCCGGCGGGCAGCGCCGCCTGCACCACGACCCGCGCGGGGCGGCCGATCGTCGCATCGGCGAACACCGGACCGAGCACCAGCACGGCGCAGGCGGAGCAGCAGTTCGAGATCGCGAACGCCGAGACGACCGTCCACAGCCACCGCCGCGTGCGGGACGCGTGCCACCCCTCCGCGAGGTCGTGCACGAACGAGGAGGCCTGCTCGCGGTCCGGGGCGCGGTCGCGGCAGCCCGGCCGTGCGTCCTAGGCTCGGGCGGTGCCCCTGATCGCGCTCACCGGCGGCATCGCGTCGGGCAAGTCGACCATCGCCGCGCGGCTCGCGTCCCTCGGGGCGGTCGTGGTCGACGCCGACGCCCTCGCCCGGGAGGTCGTCGAGCCGGGGGAGCCCGCGCTGGGCGCGATCCGCGGCGCCTTCGGGTCCGAGGTGATGCGGGACGACGGCACGCTCGACCGCGCCGCGCTCGGCCGCCTCGTGTTCGCCGACTCCGAGTCCCGGCACGTGCTGAACGGCATCGTGCACCCGGCGGTCCTGCACCGCTCGCACGCCGCGTTCGACGCCGCGTTCGCCGAGGACCGGCGGGCGGTCGTCGTGTACGACGTGCCGCTGATCGACGCCCGCGGCGTCGGCGAGTTCGAGCGCATCGTCGTGGCCGACGCTCCGGCCGAGGTCCGCATCGAGCGGCTCGTCCGCCTCCGCGGCATGACGGAGGAGGACGCGCGGGCCCGCGTCGCCGCGCAGCTATCCGACGAGGACCGCCGAGCGCTCGCGACCGACGTGATCGACACCTCCGGCACGCTCGAGCAGACGCGGTCGCGGGCCGACGCCCTCTGGTCCCGCCTCCGCCCCTAGCGTCGTCGGGTGGCGAGCACCGCGAGGACGTTGGCGAGGCACACCGCGGCGACGCCCGCGAGCTGCGGCGCGACGAGCACCTGCCGCAGGACCAGGAAGCCGAAGGCGGCCGCCGCGACGGGGTGCAGGCTCTGCAGCATGCCGAACAGGGTGCGCGGCATGCGCCGCAGCACGAGCAGGTCGATCGAGTAGGGCAGCGCGCTCGACAGCACGCCGGTCACCGCACCGACGAGCAGCACGTGCGCGAGCTCCTCCGCCGGCAGGGCGGCGAGCAGGACGACCAGCACCGGCAGGGTGAGCACCGTGCCGGTCAGGCTCGCCACCGCGGTGCCGGTCACGCCGGGCAGGCTGCCGGCGCGCTGGTTCAGCAGGATGTACGCCGCCCACAGCACCGCGGCCGCACCGCCGAGGGCCAGCCCGACGGCGTCGGGCCGGGCGCCCGTGAAGGGATCGGTGATCAGCACCACGCCGCCGAGCGCCAGCAGGCCGCAGGCGACCCGCCCGAGGGCCTCCCGCCGCCCGGTCGCGCGGGCGCCGAGCAGGGCGACCGCCAGCGGGCCGAGGAACTCGACGGTGACCGCGAGGCCGAGCCCGATCCGCTGCACCGCGGAGTAGAGGGAGAAGTTCATCGCGACGAGCACCAGCCCGAGCAGCACGGCGGGCAGCAGTCGGCGCGCCCCGATCCGCCGGAGCGGCGGCCGCGCGATCGCCAGCAGCACCACGGCGGACACGACCTGGCGCATCGCCGTGACGCCGAACGGGCCGATCGCGGGGAACAGCGTCGCACCGACCGCGGCACCCGCCTGCACGGAGGAGGCGCTGAACGCGACGGCCGCGACCGGCCCGGCGGTCCCGCGCCGCTCGGGTGTCACGCCTGCAGCGTACGCACCCCGGACTGTCGGAGGTCCGTTCTAGCGTGGAGGCATGCAGCCCACGCGCGCCGTCCGCCCGTTCGAGGTGATCAGCGAGTACACGCCCAGCGGCGACCAGCCGACGGCGATCGCCGAGCTCGCCGGCCGGGTGCGAGCGGGCGAGCCGGACATCGTCCTGCTCGGCGCCACCGGCACCGGCAAGTCCGCGACGACGGCCTGGCTGATCGAGCAGGTGCAGCGGCCGACGCTCGTCCTCGCGCACAACAAGACCCTTGCGGCGCAGCTCGCGAATGAGTTCCGCGAGCTGATGCCGAACAACGCGGTCGAGTACTTCGTCTCGTACTACGACTACTACCAGCCCGAGGCCTACGTCCCGCAGACGGACACCTTCATCGAGAAGGACTCGTCGATCAACGCGGAGGTCGAGCGGCTGCGGCACTCCACCACGAACTCGCTGCTGTCCCGGCGCGACGTGATCGTCGTCTCCACCGTCTCCTGCATCTACGGCCTCGGCGCCGCGGAGGAGTACCTGGAGGCGATGGTCGCCCTGCAGGTCGGTCAGCGGATCAGCCGGGACGCGCTGGTGCGCGGCTTCATCGGCATGCAGTACCAGCGGAACGACATCGACTTCTCCCGCGGCCGCTTCCGCGTGCGCGGCGACACGATCGAGATCATCCCGGTCTACGAGGAGCACGCCGTCCGCATCGAGATGTTCGGCGACGAGGTCGAGGCCCTCTACTCGCTGCACCCGGTCACCGGCGAGGTGCTGAAGCGGCTGGACGCCGTCTCGATCTTCCCGGCGACCCACTACGCCGCGAGCCCCGCCACGATGCAGCGCGCGATGGGCACGATCCGCACGGAGCTCGACGACCGGCTCGGGGTGCTGAAGCGGGAGAACAAGCTGCTCGAGGAGCAGCGGCTGCGCATGCGCACCGGGTTCGACCTCGAGATGATGGAGCAGATCGGGTTCTGCAACGGCATCGAGAACTACTCGCGGCACATCGACGGCCGGCTGCCGGGGCAGGCGCCGAACTGCCTGCTCGACTACTTCCCCGACGACTTCCTCACGGTGATCGACGAGTCGCACGTCACGGTGCCGCAGATCGGCGCGATGTACGAGGGGGACGCCTCCCGCAAGCGCACCCTGGTGGAGCACGGGTTCCGGCTGCCCTCGGCGCTCGACAACCGCCCGCTCACCTGGGAGGAGTTCTCCGACCGCGTCGGCCAGACCGTCTACCTGTCCGCGACCCCGGGCCGGTACGAGCTCGGGATGGCGGACGGCGTGGTCGAGCAGATCATCCGCCCGACCGGGCTGATCGATCCCGAGATCGTGATCAAGCCGTCGAAGGGCCGCGTCGACGACCTGCTGGAGGAGATCCGCACCCGGGCGGAGAAGAACGAGCGGGTGCTCGTCACGACGCTGACCAAGAAGAGCGCCGAGGACCTCACCGACTTCCTGGGGGAGGCGGGCGTCCGGGTCCGGTACCTGCACGCGGACGTCGACACCCTGCGCCGCGTCGAGCTGCTCACCGAGCTGCGGCAGGGCGTGTACGACGTGCTCGTCGGCATCAACCTGCTGCGCGAGGGCCTCGACCTGCCCGAGGTGTCGCTGGTCGC
>NZ_CAXTOQ010000177.1:0-6365 GCF_964245895.1 uncultured Amnibacterium sp. | reverse complement strand
CCCCGGGTGGGCGTTACCCACCGCCCTGCTCTGCGGAGCCCGGACGTTCCTCGGCACCACCCTCGCGGGCGGTGACGCGACCGTCTGCCGGCCCGTTCCGGCGGATCACACTACCGGGTCAGACCGACTCGGGCGCCTTCTCGTTCGTCGCGCGGACGAGGTGCTCGGCCCCGGTGGTCGGCCGGTCGCCGGACCCGTGCGCCGCGAGCGACGCGGCGCCGAGGATGCCCGCGTTGTTGCGCAGCGCCGCGGGCACGATCGGGGTGTCGAGGCGCAGGAAGGGCAGGAACTCGTCGGCGTGCTTGCTGATGCCGCCGCCGACGATGAACAGGTCGGGGGAGAACAGCTTCTCGAGCGTGGCGTAGTAGGTCTGCAGGCGACCAGCCCAGCGCTTGAAGCTCAGCTCCTTCTTCTCCCGCACCGCGTTCGACGCGTACTTCTCGTAGTCGCGGTGGGGGCCGATGTCGATGTGGCCGAGCTCCGCGTTCGGCACCAGCAGGTTGCGGTAGATGATCGCGCTGCCGATGCCCGTGCCGAGCGTCGTCATCAGCACGAGGCCGTCGACGTCCTTGGCGGCGCCGTACTCGCTCTCGGCGTAGCCGGCGGCGTCCGCGTCGTTCACGAACGTGATGTCGTGGCCGAGGGACTGCTCGAACAGCTGCTCCGCCGCGAGGCCGATCCACTTCTTCGACACGTTCGCCGCGGACATCGTGCGCCCGTTCCGCACGACTGCGGGGAAGCAGACGCCGATCGGCGCGGTGTCCTCCGCCTGCGACAGGTCGGACAGGATCGTCTTCACGACTGCGACGACGTCGTCCGGCTCGCCGCCCTCCGGCGTCGCGTACTTGACCCGGTCGCTCAGCAGCCGGCCCGATTCCAGGTCGACGAGGCCGCCCTTGATGCCGGTCCCGCCGATGTCGATGCCGATCGCCTGCGCCACCCCAGCACAGTAGCGCGGTGGCTACCATGCCCCCTGGGGCGGCTGCACCGCCCCTCCCGGGAGGAGGCGTCGTGGCCGACGACGAGCAGTGGTGGTACAACACGTCGACCGGGGAGGTCGAGCACGGCGCGAAGTCGCCGTGGTCCGATCGGGCGGGCCCGTACGCGTCCCGCGAGGAGGCGGAGGGCGCGCCGGCGCGCATCGCGGCGAACTCGCGGCGGATGGCCGCCGAGGACGACTAGCTGCCGCTCCGGCACCCGGAGCCGCTACTCGTACTCGTGCTCCCGGGCCGGGTAGTCGCCCGACGCGACCTCCGCGCGGAACGTCGTCACCGCCTCCGTCAGCGCGCCGCGGAGGTCCGCGTAGCGCTTGACGAAGCGCGGCACCCGGCCGGCGGTGAGGCCGGCGAAGTCGGTCCAGACCATCAGCTGCCCGTCGACGTGCGGCCCGGCGCCCACGCCGATGGTCGGGATCTCGAGCAGCTCGGTCACGCGCCTCGCGGTGTCCGACGGCACCATCTCGAGCACCACCGCGAAGGCGCCCGCGTCCTCCACGGCCTGCGCGTCGAGGATCAGATCCTCGGCGTCGGCACCCCGCCCCTGCACCCGGTGCCCGCCGAGCCGGTGCTCGCTCTGCGGCGTGAAGCCGATGTGCGCCATCACGGGGATGCCCGCCTCCACCACCCGCGAGATCTGCTGGGCGCTGCGCCGGCCCCCCTCCAGCTTCACGGCGTGCGCGCCGGTCTCCTTCATGAAGCGGATCGAGGTCGCGAGCGCCTGCTCGGCGTTGATCTCGTAGGAGCCGAACGGCAGGTCCGCGACGACGAACGCGCGGCGCACGGACGACGCCACCGCCCGGGCGAGGGGGATCAGCTCGTCCGTCGTCACCGGCACGGTCGTGTCGTAGCCCAGCACGGTGTTCCCCGCGGAGTCGCCGACGAGCAGGAAGTCGATGCCCGCCTCGTCGAAGATCGCGGCGGTGTTGGTGTCGTAGCTCGTCAGCCCGGTGATCCGGACGCCGTTCCGCTTCGCCTCGAGGAAGTGACGGGTGCGCACCTTCGCTTTGGGGTCGGCCATGACGGGGAGCGTACCGAGCGGCTGCGCGGGGCCGGCGTGCGCCCGCGATGCGCACGCCCGGCCGGGCCGGTAGGTTGGCGCCAGGCGCCGACGCCCACTTCAGCACGCCACCGGACGAGGGGTACCCACCACCGTGGTCGACAAGCAGCGCGACTTCGTGCTCCGCACGATCGAGGAACGCGGCATCAAGTTCGTCCGCCTCTGGTTCACCGACGTCGTGGGCACCCTGAAGTCGGTGGCCATCGCTCCGGCGGAGGTGGAGGGCGCGTTCGCCGAGGGCATCGGGTTCGACGGCTCCGCGATCGAGGGCTACACCCGCTCCTACGAGGCGGACGTGCTCGCGATGCCGGATCCGGGCACCTTCCAGATCCTCCCGTGGCGGGGCGAGATCGACCCGACCGCCCGCATGTTCTGCGACATCACGACGCCCGACGGGCAGCCGGCCGCGGCGGACCCCCGGAACGTGCTGAAGCGCGCGCTCGCGAAGGCGAACGACCACGGCTTCACCTTCTACACGCACCCCGAGATCGAGTTCTACCTGCTGAAGTCGAGCACGATCGGCCCGAACGGCCCCGAGCCGGTCGACTCGGCCGGCTACTTCGACAACGTGCCCGGCGGCACCGCCCACGACTTCCGGCGCCGCAGCGTGCGGATGCTCGAGGACCTCGGCATCTCGGTCGAGTTCAGCCACCACGAGGCGGGACCCGGGCAGAACGAGATCGACCTCCGCTACGCCGACGCCCTGACCACCGCGGACAACATCATGACGTTCCGCACCGTGATCAAGGAGGTGGCCATCGAGCAGGGCGTCTACGCGACCTTCATGCCGAAGCCGCTGTCCGGCAAGCCGGGTAGCGGCATGCACACGCACCTCTCCCTGTTCGAGGGCGACGCGAACGCGTTCTTCTCCGCGAGCGGCGAGTACCACCTGTCCACGATCGGCCGCCGCTTCATCGCCGGGCTGCTGAAGCACGCGCCCGAGATCACCGCGGTCACGAACCAGTTCGTCAACTCCTACAAGCGGCTGTGGGGTGGCGACGAGGCGCCGAGCTACGTGTGCTGGGGCCACAACAACCGCTCCGCGCTCGTCCGCGTGCCGCTGTACAAGCCGACGAAGGGGCAGTCGTCCCGGGTCGAGTACCGCGCGATCGACTCGGCGGCGAACCCCTACCTGGCGTACGCGCTGATCCTCGCCGCGGGGCTCAAGGGGATCCAGGAGGGGTACGAGCTGCCGCCGGAGGCCGAGGACGACGTCTGGTCCCTCTCCGACGGGGAGCGCCGCGCGCTCGGCTACAACCCGCTGCCCACGAACCTCGACGCGGCGATCCAGCTGATGGAGGAGTCGGAGCTGGTGGCCGAGACCCTGGGCGAGCGGGTGTTCCGCTACGTGCTCGCGAACAAGCGACGCGAGTGGGAGGCGTACCGGGAGCAGGTCACGCCGTATGAGCTCGCCAGCAACCTCGAGCTCCTCTGAGCCCGCTGCCCCGCGGGGCAGCGCTCGGGACCTCGCCCGCCGCGGCTCCGCCGACGACTCTGGCGGCATCCGGCTCGCCGACCTCGCGCGCGCCGGCTTCCTCGACCTGACCGCCGCCCGCGCCGGGCTCGACGACGTGGCCGCGGCGGTCGGGCTCGACCGGCAGACCGTCCTCCGGGCCTTCGAGCGGCCCGTCGGCTCGCCGGACGACGCGCTGCGCTCGCTGTGCCGGCTCGCCGAGCGCGACGCTGGCCGGGTCGCCGCGCTGCTGGCCGACGTCGGCGCGGCGGTCCGGCTCGCCCTGGTCCTCGGCGCGTCGAGCGGGATCGCGGACTTCCTCCTCCGGCGGCCGGAGGCGCTCGAGGCCCTGGCGGCGCCGATGCCGGGGCCGCCGTCGCCTTCCGCGCTGATCGCGGCCCTGGGCACCTCGGTCGGTGTGCAGGACGGCGTCGCCGCCCTCACCGGTGCGGACGCCCGGCGGGCGCTCCGCGCCGCGTACCGCACGGAGCTGACGCGGCTCGCGGCCTGGGACCTCGAGCAGCCGTCGGGCACCGCGGTCTTCGAGCGGGTCGCGGCCGCGCTCTCCGACCTCGCGGCGGCGGCGCTCGAGGCCGCCCTCGCCGTCGCTCGGGCGGAGGTCGCGGCGGCCGGAGGCGCCGACCGGGTCGGCGGGGTGCGGCTCGCGGTCATCGGCATGGGCAAGGCCGGTGCGCGCGAGCTGAACTACGTCAGCGACGTCGACGTCATCTTCGTGACCGACCGGGCTGCGGACGCCGACCCCGGCTTCGACCCGGTGCCGATCGCGACCCGCCTGGCGATCGCGCTGATGCGCGTGCTCGACGACGCCGACGTGGAGCCGCCCCTGTGGCAGGTCGACGCCAACCTGCGCCCCGAGGGCCGGAACGGCGCGCTCGTGCGCACCCTCGCCTCCCACATCGGGTACTACGAGCGCTGGGCGTCGGGGTGGGAGTTCCAGGCGCTGCTGAAGGCGTGGCCGCTCGCCGGGGACCTGGAGCTCGGGGCGCAGTACGTCGCTGCGCTGCGCCCGAAGGTCTGGCAGGCGTCGGCGCGCGAGGAGTTCGTGCACGACGTGCAGCGGATGCGGCAGCGGGTCGAGCAGCACATCCCGGCCGGTCAGGCGGACCGGCAGCTGAAGCTGGGACCGGGCGGGCTGCGCGACGTGGAGTTCACCGTGCAGCTGCTGCAGCTGGTGCACGGGCGCACCGACGACCGCGTGCACGCCCGCGCGACGCTGCCGGCCCTGCGGTCGCTGACCGAGCACGGCTACGTCGGGCGGGTGGAGGCGGCCGAGTTCGGTGAGGACTACCGGCTGCTGCGCCTCGTCGAGCACCGCATCCAGCTGCGGCGGCTGCAGCGCACCCACCTCCTCCCCACCGACGAGGCCGAGCTGCGGGTCGTCGCGCGCTCGAGCGGCCTCGGCACCTCCGGGCAGGAGCTCGCGGAGCGGATCGCCCGCGTCCGGGGCCGGGTGCGGGGGCTGCACCAGCGGCTGTTCTACCGGCCGCTGCTCACCGCGGTGAGCCGGCTGCCTGAGGACGGGCTGACGCTCACCTCCGAGGCCGCGCTCGACCGCCTCGCCGGCATCGGCTTCCTCGACCCCAGGGGCGCGCTGCAGCACATCGCGGCGCTCACCGGCGGCGTCTCCCGGCGCTCCGCGATCCAGCGCACGCTGCTGCCGGTGCTGCTGCAGTGGTTCGCGGAGGGCCCGGCGCCCGACGCCGGGCTGCTCGCCTTCCGCCGGCTCTCGGAGCGGCTGGGCGACACCGCCTGGTACCTGCGCATGCTGCGGGACTCGCCGTCGGCCGCGCGCCGGCTCGCGACGGTGCTGTCGGAGTCGCGGTTCGTCGTCGGCCTGCTGGAGACGAACCCGGAGGCCGTCGCCTGGCTGGAGAACGATGCGGAGCTGCGGCCGCGACCGCGGTCGGCGCTGCGGGCGGAGACCTCCGCGACCGTGCTGCGCCACGGCACCCGCGACGAGGCGGCTGGAGCGCTGCGCACCGCCCGCCGCCGCGAGGTGCTGCGGCTCGCGCTCGGCGCCCTGCTCGGCACCATCACGGTGCAGGAGCTGGGGCCGGCCCTCGCGGACGTGACCACCGCGCTGCTCGCCGGTGCCGTGCGGTCCGTGCGGCGGGACGAGGGACCGTGGCCCGAGTTCGCGATCATCGCGATGGGGCGGTACGGGGGAGCGGAGCCCGGGTTCGGCTCCGACGCGGACGTGATGGCCGTGTACCGCCCGATCGCGGGCATGCCCGACGGGCTCGCGCAGCAGCAGGCGAAGGTCCTCGTCTCGGAGGTGCAGCGGCTCACGACCGACCCGCGGCTGCCGCTCGACCTCGACTTCGACCTGCGCCCGGAGGGGCGGAACGGGCCGGTCGTGCGGTCGTTCCGCTCCTACGAGGCGTACTACGCGCGCTGGTCCCTCACGTGGGAGTCGCAGGCGCTGCTGCGCGCCCGCGGCGTCGCCGGCGACCGCACCCTGGTCGTCGACTTCGAGGCACTCGCGGACCGGCAGCGGTACCCGGAGGCGATGGACGAGCAGGCCGTGCGCGAGGTACGGCGCATCAAGGCCCGGATGGAGACCGAGCGGCTGCCGCGCGGCACCGATCCCGGCCGGCACCTGAAGCTGGGCCCTGGCGGGCTCTCGGACGTCGAGTGGATCGTGCAGCTGCTGCAGCTGCAGCACGGCGCGGCGGTGCCGGCGCTGCGGACGCAGAGCACCCTCGGCGCGCTCGACGCGGCGGTCGCCGTCCGCCTCGTCGATCGACAGGACGCGGCCGCGCTGAAGGGCGCGTGGCTGTTCGCCTCCCGCTTCCGCAGCGCGATCACCCTCTGGACGAACCGCACCTCCGACGTC
>NZ_CAXTOQ010000176.1:2627-6392 GCF_964245895.1 uncultured Amnibacterium sp. | reverse complement strand
CGGCGCGGACGGCGACCGCGACACGACGAAGCGCCCGGACATGGCGAGGGCCGCCGTGCTCGGCAGCGACGTGCTGATCGTCACGGACCACCACCCCCGCTTCGAGGATCCCGCGAGCATCCGCGCCGCGCTCGTCGCCGCGGCGCGGGAGGCTGCTCCGGATCATCCGCTGTACGAGGAGGGGCAGCCCGAGCGGGCGATCCGCCTCGCGGTGTCGCTCGTCGGACCCGGCGACGCCATCCTCTGGGCGGGGCCGGGGCACCAGAACTACCGGGACATCCGCGGGGTCCGCACCGACTACTCGGCTCGGCGGGAGGCGCGCGCGGCGCTGCAGGAGGCGGGCTACGCGGCCGCCCCCTCCCAGGACCTCACGAGCTGACCGGACCCTCGCCGTCCGGCTCGCGCCGGCCGCCGAGCCGCAGCGTCGCCAGCAGCCCGAGCACCAGGAACCCGGCGGCCGCGAACGCCGCGAAGCGCGTGCCGTCGCTGAACGCCTCCTCGGCGGCAGCACGGACCGCGGCGTCGGTGATCGCGGGGATCGACGTGCCGGACGAGTCGACCACCGAGGCCACGATCGCCGTGCGCTCGGCCGCGGGGACCGCGCCGGCCAGCCGGGCGTCGAGGATGCCGCCCACGCTGGTGAACAGGATCGTGCCGAGCACCGCGATGCCGAGCGCCGAACCGACCTGGCGGGCGGTGCTCTGGGTGCCGGAGCCCTGCCCGCTCTGCTCCACCGGCACGTCCATCAGCACGACGCCGGTCAGCTGCGCGGTCGCGAGCCCGACGCCGAAGCCGTAGACGAGCAGGCACGGCACGACGGCGTACCAGGGCGTGGTGGACGAGACGACCAGCCCGATCCCCGCGACGCCCACGATCTCCGCCGCGAGGCCCACCCGCACGACCGCGACGGGGGAGAAGCGCCCGGTCGTCGCGCCTGCGGCGCCCGACGCGACGAACGAGCCGACGGCGAGGGCGAGCAGCACGAACCCGGTCTGCAGGGCGCTGTACCCGAGCACGCTCTGCAGCCAGAGGGGCAGGGACAGGATGATGCCGAACTCGCCGAGCGACACGATCATCGCCGCGAGGTTCCCGTTCCGGAACGACGGGATGCCGAACAGCGAGAACGCGATGAGCGTGCTGCGGCCGGCGCGCTGGCGGCGGATGCCCCGCACGACGAACGCGGCGCCGGCCAGCACCGTCACGAGGAACGCGAGCGGGATCGGGGAGACGCCGAGGCCCCACCAGGCGGGCGGGTCGGCGGAAATCCACCATCCGTAGGTCCGGCCCTCGATCAGCCCGAACACGAGCGAGCCGGTGGTCACGACGGCGAGCACGGCGCCGGTCACGTCGATGCGCCGCGTCTCCTCCGCGCGCGACTCCGCGACGAACACCAGCAGCCCGATCACGATGACGATCCCCAGGGGCACGTTGATGCCGAACGCCCACCGCCACGAGAACGCGGTGGTGAGGAACCCGCCCAGCAGCGGCCCGACGGCGGCCATCCCGCCGATCGTCGACCCCCACACCGCGAACGCGATCCCGCGCTCCCGGCCGCGGAACGTCGCGTTGATGACGGACAGGGTGGTCGGCAGGATCATCGCGCCGCCGACGCCCTGCAGCACGCGCGCGCCGATCAGCAGCTCGCCGCTGCCCGCCGTGGCGGCGAGGACCGACGAGAGCGCGAACACCGTCACGCCCACGAGCAGCAGGCGGCGGCGGCCGAAGCGGTCGGCGAGCGTGCCGAAGACGAGCAGCAGCGCCGCGAAGACGAGCGTGTAGCTCTCCTGCACCCACTGCACCTGGGTCGACGAGATCGCGAGGTCGTCCACGATCGACGGGATCGCGACGTTCACGATCGTCGAGTCGACGATGATCAGCGCGACGGCGACGCTGATGAAGACGAGTCCGATCCACGGGCGCCACGTCGTGACGTCCGAGGAATCGGTAAGCCGGCTGACCATCTCAGGACGGTACCATCGGGCGGTGCCGGAGGATCTCTCGACGTGGCCGATCGGGCGGCTGCTCTCGACCGCCTCCCGTCAGGTGGAGAACCGGTGGCAGGAGGCGCTCGCCGCCCACGGGATCACCCACGCGGGCGTGATCGTGCTGCATCTGCTGTCGGACGGCGCGAAGAGCCAGAGCGAGCTCGCGACGCTCGCGAAGGTCGAGGACCAGACGATCTCCCGGACGATCGAGCGGCTCGAGCGGTCCGCGCTCGTCAGCAGGGAGCGCGACCCTGCGGACGGGCGCCGGCTGATCGTCTCCCGCACGCCGGCCGGCGCCGCCGCCTTCGACGCGACGCGCACCATCGAGGCGGACCTCTTCCCGCCGATCGAGGACGAGGAGGCGTTCCGGTCGCAGCTCGTGCGGATCATCCGCTCCCACGGGCGCTGATCGACGCTTACGCGACTCATCGGTTCGCCTCGGGTCGTCATCAGATCCCGTGCCTACCGTCGTCGACGGACAGTCCGAGGAGATCTCCGGGGCCGGCCGCACCACGGTCCGACGGGCAATCGGATCGAGTCCCGGTGCGCCGAGCCCCTCCCGGACCGGGTGGGTGAGAAGGGGAGGGCAGGACGCCCTCCCCTTCTCCATGTCCGCGCGCCCCCTTGCACCGCGGCGCAAGCCCCCGTTCCGCCCAGGCGGGGGTCCGTACGCTCGCCGACCATGACGGACGCACCGCCCGCCCGAGCCGGCCGGCTGCGGAAGAGCAACCCGCTCGGCAAGGGGTACCACCGGGTCCGGTCGGGCTCGGGGTTCGGCTACCGGTCGGCCGACGGCGCGACCGTGAAGGACGCCGCCCTGCGTGCCCGCTTCGACGCGCTGGGCATCCCGCCCGCCTGGACGGACGTGTGGATCGCGCCGTACGAGAACGGCCACATCCAGGCGGTCGGCTACGACGCGGCGCACCGGAAGCAGTACATCTACCACCCGACCTGGCGGGAGCGGCACGACAAGCGCAAGTTCAAGCGCATGCTGCTGCTCGCCGAGGCGCTGCCCGGCGCCCGCGGCACCGTGCGCAGGCACCTCCGCGACGGGGACCGGCCGAAGCGGCAGGTGCTCGCCGCCGCGTTCCGCATGCTCGACCTCGGCGGGCTGCGCATCGGCTCCTCCGCGTACGAGGAGGCGAACGGCAGCTTCGGCCTCACCACGCTGCACGGCGAGCACGTCGAGATCGACGGCGACGTCGTCCACCTGCGCTTCCCGGCGAAGAGTCACAAGGTGTGGGACTCGACGATGAAGGATGCGGATCTCGCGGCGCTGCTCGAGCGACTCCGCGCCCGGGGGCCGCACGAGCGCCTCCTCGCCTACGAGCGCGAGGGCGAGTGGCGCACCCTGTCCCCGTCGGAGGTCAACGCCTACGTGCGGAAGCGGCTGCGCGGCGAGTTCTCCGCGAAGGACTTCCGCACCCTGCGCGGCACGGTCGCGGCCGCCAGGAGCCTCGCGGAGCACGGCCCGGAGCCGAAGCGGACGTCGCAGAAGCGCGCCGTGGCCGAGGCGATGCGGGCCGCCGCGGAGGAGCTGTCGAACACCCCGACCGTCGCGAAGGCGAGCTACGTGGACCCCCGGCTGGTGGACCGCTACCGCGCGGGCGAGACGATCGACCCGGCCAGGCCCCACGCGGCGGAGGCGGAGACCCTCGCGCTCCTGTTCGAGTCGCCGCGCGCCGCCATCGCGGAGCCCGCGGAGGACTGACCGCGCCGCACCGCCGCGCGGTACCTCCACCCGCTCGCGCGGTACCTCCACCCGCTCGCGCGGTACCTC
>NZ_CAXTOQ010000176.1:0-2527 GCF_964245895.1 uncultured Amnibacterium sp. | reverse complement strand
CGCGCGGTACCTCCACCCGCTCGCGCGGTACCTCCACCCGCTCGCGCGGTACCTCTCCCTTCGCGCGGTAGGCCTACCCACCGCGCGAAGGTGAGGAGTACCGCGCGACGGATGGTCGGCGGCCGGCCCAGTCGGTGTAGCGAGGGACCCGCGCGGCGATCAGGATCCCAGCCAGCCGGCCCCGCCGGATGTCCGAGTAGTCCCAGCGGCCGATGTTCGGCCACCGCACCCGCATGCGGTTCTCGCGGTTCTTCTCGCGGATGACGACATCGACGGCGTCGCCGCCCTGGCGGTACCGGTCCTCCCGGTACTTCACCTCGCCGTCGAACTCGCCCAGGCTCCGGCTGATCGGCCATCCGAAGTCCCCGAACTCGTCCTTGCCGTCCGTCGTGACGAGCACCTGGAGATCGGGTCTGGCGAATCCGAGCCGGTACATCTCCGTCCGACTCCAGGACTCGCCCGCCGAACCGCTTCGCGGATCGGCGAAGGCCAGCACGTCGGCCGCCTTCTGGAAGCCTCGCCGGCGCCCGTAGGCATCGACGAGCTCGGCGAACTCCCGACGCGAGTCCGGGTAGAGCCGGAACGCGGCGTCCGCGACGACGACCGCCTCCTCGAACGAGCGCGTGAGCGCGATGTCGAAGGCCGTCCGGCCGGGGCTCGTGACGAGCATCCCGTCGACGAGTACGGGCCGCACGTGCTCCAGGCCCACGCAGTGCCGCACGACGTCGAGCTGCGACCGGCCGCCCGACCGCCGCTCGCAGATCAGGTGCACGTCCGCCGGCCACCCGAATAAGGACGGGAGTCCCAGCACGGCGGTAGCGGACTCGTGCGAGTAGATCCGGTCGCCCGTCAGCGTCCGGTGCGCGGCGCGGATGAGGAGGAGGTAGCGGTCCCGTCCGTCCTGCGGCACCTCTCCGCCGGGCAGGTACACGTTCCGGCGCGGCCGGAGGAGGCTCCGATCGCGCTCCGGTCGCGTACCCGACCACCCCAGCAGCTCGGTACGGGTGAACAGGCGTCCGTCGGTCATGGCGGGTCACTCTGCATCCGCGGGAGGTCCGCTTCACCCCTTCGGCGTGCCGCGGGGCAGGCCGCCCGCAGATCGCCCTGGGGAGGGGGCTTCGCACCCCTTGCCCGCCGCAGGCCAGCGGCCGCACGGCCCAGCTGCACGCCGTCGTCCTCGCTGCGGTCACGTCCCCGACGTCGCGCGGTAGCCGTCACCTCCGCGCGGTGGGTACGCCTACCGCGTGGAGGTCGGAGTACCGCGCGACGTGGCACGTCCGTCGCGCGGAGGCCGCGGAGCGCGCGGAGGCCGCGGAGCGCGCGGAGGCCGCAGAGTCCGCGGAGGACCGACCGGACCGCGACACGCCCGGGTTGCGACCCACTCGGGGGCATGGCAAGATATCGGGGTTCCACATTCCGGGTGGAGCGCGGCGCCGAGTGCCCGTGCGAGTCCGGATCACCGTCAGGCAGTGCACGATCGAAGGATCGGGCCGCGGGCGGCAGAACACCTCGGCGCTCCGGTGCTCCGATCCTCGGGTCGGAGCGGGGGCCTGCGCAGACGCGCTGCGGATCAGTTCCGCCTGCGCGCGTCGGCGGGTCCGCGGGGGAGCGGCGAGCAGCGCCGGAAGGCACCTAAAAGCAGAACAGCGGTGCGGATCGCGCTGCGCCCACGGGGACACCTGCGGGCGGAGGGCGAGTCGGCCGGCAGGCCACGAACCGCGCGTCGCGAGGCGCGCACGGAACGAGGAATCCATGGCGGGACAGAAGATCCGCATCCGACTGAAGTCGTACGACCACGCGGGGCTCGACAGCTCGGCGCGGAAGATCGTCGACACGGTCACCCGCGCCGGCGCCACGGTCGTCGGCCCGGTGCCGCTTCCCACGGAGAAGAACGTGATCGCCGTGATCCGCTCGCCGCACAAGTACAAGGACAGCCGCGAGCACTTCGAGATGCGCACCCACAAGCGGCTCATCGACATCATCGACCCGACGCCGAAGGCCGTCGACTCGCTCATGCGGCTCGACCTGCCCGCCGACGTCAACATCGAGATCAAGCTCTAGGAGAGGAACGGATGTCCAACGCGACTCGTACGTTCGCAGGTCTCCTCGGCACGAAGCTCGGCATGACCCAGGTCTGGGGCGAGGGCAACCGCCTCGTCCCGGTCACGGTCATCCAGGTGACCCCGAACGTCGTCACCCAGATCCGTACGCCGGAGAAGGACGGCTACACCGCCGTCCAGATCGCCGCCGGTGCGATCGACCCCCGCAAGTCGAACAAGCCGGCGGCCGGCCACTTCGCCGCAGCGGGCGTCACGCCCCGCCGTCACCTCACCGAGGTCCGTACGGCGGACGCGGCCGAGTACAGCCTCGGTCAGGAGCTCACCGTCGAGGTGTTCGAGGCCGGCAAGAAGGTCGACGTCGTCGGCACCAGCAAGGGCAAGGGCTTCGCCGGCGTCATGAAGCGCCACAACTTCAAGGGCGTCTCGTCGAGCCACGGCTCGCACCGCAACCACCGCAAGCCCGGCTC
>NZ_CAXTOQ010000175.1:0-6442 GCF_964245895.1 uncultured Amnibacterium sp. | reverse complement strand
CTAGAGTGACCCGCATGCCCGTCGCCACCCCCGACCAGTACGCCGAGATGCTCGACCGCGCGAAGGAGGGCGGCTTCGCATACCCCGCGATCAACGTCTCGTCGTCGCAGACGATCAACGCCGTCCTGCAGGGACTCACGGAGGCGGGCAGCGACGGGATCATCCAGGTGACCACCGGGGGCGCCGACTACTTCGCGGGCCAGACGGTGAAGAACCGGGCCGCGGGCGCGCTCGCGTTCGCGCGGTTCGCGACCGAGGTCGCGAAGAACTACCCGATCACGGTCGCGCTGCACACCGACCACTGCCCGAAGCCGGCGCTCGAGTCGTTCGTGCTGCCGCTCATCGCCGCCAGCGAGGAGCAGGTCAAGGCGGGCGGCGAGCCGATCTTCCAGTCGCACATGTGGGACGGCTCCGCGGTGCCGCTGGACGAGAACATCGAGATCGCGACCGACATGCTGAAGCGCACGAAGGCGATCAGCGCGATCCTCGAGGTCGAGATCGGCGTCGTCGGCGGCGAGGAGGACGGCGTCCAGCACGAGGGCTCGAACGAAGCGCTCTACACGACGCTCGCCGACGTCGAGAAGGTCGTGGAGGCGCTCGGCCTCGGCGAGCAGGGGCGCTACATCGCCGCGCTCACCTTCGGCAACGTGCACGGCGTGTACAAGCCGGGCGGGGTGAAGCTGCGGCCGGAGCTGCTCGGCGAGATCCAGGCGGGGCTCGCGGAGCGGTACGGCCACGGCCCGAAGCCGCTCGAGCTCGTCTTCCACGGCGGCTCGGGCTCCTCCGACGCGGAGATCGCGGAGGCCGTCGGGAACGGTGTCGTGAAGATGAACATCGACACCGACACCCAGTACGCGTTCACCCGCTCCATCGCCGGCACGATGTTCTCGAACTACGACGGCGTGCTGAAGGTCGACGGCGAGGTCGGCGACAAGAAGATCTACGACCCGCGCGCCTGGGGCAAGATCGCGGAGACCGCGATGGCGGCCCGCGTGGTGGAGGCGACGAAGCAGCTGGGCTCCGCGAGCCGGTCGCAGGGCTAGGAGGAGCCGGCCGTCATCCTCGCCGCGAACGCCGGGTCGGCGATCGCCGCCGCGAGAACCACCGCGGTCGTGATCACGAGGCAGACGCCCGCCGCGGCGAGCGGCACCCAGAACGCCGTGCGGCGCGTGCGCAGGCGCGGCACCGCGAAGCCGATCGCGAGCACGAGGCTCAGCACGTTGACCGCGATCACGATCGCGCCGGCGGCGTCCGCGACCGCCTCGTTCGTGTAGGGGCCGAGCCCCTGCTGCGCGAAGACGGTGTCGAGCAGCACGCGGAGGTCCCTGGCCCGCGCGACGGTCTGCGTCACGTTCACGACGCCGAACACCAGCAGACCGACGGTGACGACGAGGTCCCAGGCCGGTGCCGGACGCCGCGGCCCGGTCAGCTGCGGCCGCCGAGCGCCCTCGGGTCGCGCGCGCCCGATGCCGTGTGCCGCAGCTCGCGCGGCAGGGAGAACACGAGGTCCTCCTCCGCGGTGCGGACCTCGTCGACCGTGCCGTAGCCCTGCGCCGCGAGCACCGCGAGCAGGTCGGCCACCAGCCGCTCGGGCACGCTCGCGCCGCTGGTCACGCCGACCGTCGTCGCGCCGTCCAGCCACGCCGGATCGAGCTCGCCCGCGTCGTCGACGCGGTACGCGGCGCGGGCGCCGTGGTCGAGGGCGACCTCGACGAGGCGCACGGAGTTCGAGGAGTTCGCGCTGCCGACGACGAGCACGACGTCCGAGTCGCGGGCGATCTTCTTCACCGCCACCTGCCGGTTCTGCGTGGCGTAGCAGATGTCGTCGGAGGGCGGGTCCTGCAGGTTCGGGAAGCGGACCCGCAGGCGGCGCACCGTCTCCATGGTCTCGTCGACCGAGAGGGTCGTCTGCGAGAGCCAGACGAGGTTGTCGGGATCGCTCACCTCGACGGTGTCGGCCTCGTCCGGCGAGCCGACGAGGGTGGTGCGCTCCGGCGCCTCGCCCATGGTGCCCTCGACCTCCTCGTGGCCGTGGTGGCCGATCAGGAGGATCCGGCGGTCGTCCCGCGCGAAGCGCACGGCCTCGCGGTGCACCTTCGTGACCAGCGGGCAGGTCGCGTCGATCGCCTGCAGGCCGCGGTCCGCTGCCGCGCGGACGACGGCGGGCGAGACGCCGTGGGCGCTGAAGACGACGTGGGCGCCCTGCGGCACCTCGTCGACCTCGTCCACGAAGACCGCGCCCTGCTCCTCCAGCCGCTTGACGACGTGCACGTTGTGCACGATCTGCTTGCGCACGTAGACCGGCGAGCCGTACCGCTCGAGCGCCTTCTCGACCGCGACGACGGCGCGGTCGACCCCGGCGCAGTAGCCGCGGGGAGCGGCGAGGAGCACGCGGCCCCTGGCGGTGACGGAGCCGTCGGCTACCGTGGCTGCGGTCGACGGGCCCCCGGGAAGTCCGAGCTCGACCATGGGTACCACGCGGGCAGTCTAGGAGCGCAGGCATGAGCGACGGCGTCGGCACCGCGGATGCGCCCTGGCCCGTCGCGCTGCTCGGCGACAAGATCAAGGGCTGGATCGAGCGGCTCGGGCAGGTCTGGGTCGAGGGCGAGATCACCCAGTGGAGCGAGCGCAGCGGCAGCGTCTTCGGCAAGCTGAAGGACCTCGAGCGCGACGCCACCGTGTCGTTCCAGATCTGGTCGAGCACCCGCGCGAAGCTGCCGAACGACCTGAAGCAGGGCGACCGGGTCGTCGCGCTGATCAAGCCGGACTACTGGGTGAAGTCCGGCTCGCTCAGCATGCAGGTGTTCGCGATGAAGCACGTCGGCCTCGGCGACCTGCTCGAGCGGCTCGAGCTGCTGCGGCGCACGCTCGCGGCGGAGGGGCTGTTCGCGGCGTCGCGCAAGCGCCGCCTCCCCTTCCTCCCCCACCGCATCGGCCTGATCACCGGCAAGGACTCCGACGCGGAGAAGGACGTGCTGCGGAACGCGCAGCTGCGCTGGCCGAGCGTCGCCTTCCGCGTCGAGCACGCGGCCGTGCAGGGCGACCGGACGGTGCCGGAGGTGCTGGCGGCGCTCCAGCGGCTGGAGGCGGACCCGGAGGTCGACGTGATCGTCATCGCGCGCGGCGGCGGCGACTTCCAGAACCTGCTCGGGTTCAGCGACGAGCGCCTGCTGCGCGCGGTCGCGGCGGCGACCACGCCCGTCGTCAGCGCGATCGGGCACGAGGCCGACCGGCCGCTGCTCGACGACGTCGCGGACCTGCGCGCCTCCACCCCGACCGACGCCGCCAAGCGGATCGTGCCCGACGTGACGGACGAGCTGAACCGCGTCGGTCAGGCGCGGTCGAGGATGCGGAACCGCGTCACCCAGCGGGTGGCGATGGAGGTGGACCGCGTCCAGCAGCTGCGCGGCCGCCGCGCGCTCGCGGACGGCTCGTGGATCGTCGACGTCCGCGCCGACGAGCTGGCCCGGGTGAGCGCGCGCTCGACGGAGCTGATCGATCGCGCGATCCTGCACGGCGAGCAGCGCGTCGCCGAGATCCGGGGGCGGCTGCGCGCGCTGTCGCCGCTCGGCACGCTGCAGCGCGGCTACGCGATCGTGCTCGGCGAGGACGGGACCGCCCTGCGGCATGTCGCGGACGCGCCGGCCGGGGCGGGGCTGACCGTGCGGGTCGAGGACGGCGCGATCGCCGCCGTCAGCGAGGGCGCCGCGGGGGCGGCCGTCCACCGGCGGGACGAGCCCGTCGGCGCCCGCTCGTAGACTTCCGGGCATGACCGAGCCGGGTGAGGGCGGCGCCGCCGCCGACATCGACGACCTCTCCTACGAGGCCGCCCGCGACGCGCTGGTGGCGGTCGTCGACGAGCTCGAGCGCGGCGGAGCGACGCTCGAGCAGTCGCTCGCCCTCTGGGAGCGCGGCGAGGCGCTCGCGACCCGCTGCGAGACCTGGCTGACCGACGCGCGGGCCCGCCTCGACCACGCCTCGGGCGAGCGCGCGGCCACCCGCGCCGAGTCGTGAGCGATCCGGGCGGGCGGGTCGTCGCGGAGCTCGGCCGGCCGGAGACGCCGCAGGAGACCGCGGACCGGAAGGCGCGCGACCGCGCGCTGCGGCGGTCCCGCCAGACCTGGCGCAACCTCGTCGCGTCGCTCGTGGCGTGCGTCGGGCTGGTCGTCGTGATCGTGGCGATCGTGCCGCGCGGCGACGGCCCGCAGCAGCCCGCCGTCGACGTGACGCGGGCGGTGGACCGCTTCGCTGACACCGCGGGGCAGCCGCTCGTCGCGCCCCGCGTGCCCGCCGGCTGGAAGGCGAACGCTGCGCAGCTGCGCGGCTCCGGCGACGAGGCCTCCTGGTACGTGGGCTACGTCATCGGCGGGTCGGCGTACGCGGGTGTGACGGAGGGGTTGCCGGGCACGACGGGCCTGCTCGACCAGGTGCTCGACGGCGCCGACCCCACCGGCACGACGACCATCGGCGGCCTGCCGTGGCGGGTCTACGACCGCCGCAGCGCAGCCGGCGACACCGGCAACGTCGCGTACGGCCTGGCGACGAAGGTCGGCGACGTCGTGGTCGCCGTCTACGGCACGGCGTCGGCGACGCAGCTGCGGCAGCTCGCCGCGGCGGTCGCGAGCGACGCGGCCGCCCGAGGGCTCGACGGGGCGGGGACGCTGCCGTGACCAGGACCCGACCCGCGACGGAGGCATGGCGCCGGCTCGCCGAGGGCAACGAGCGCTTCGCCGGCGACGCGCCCAGCCATCCGCGGCAGGACGCCGCCCGCCGCGCCGAGATCGCCGCCGGCCAGGCGCCGTCCGCAGCGATCCTGGGTTGCAGCGACTCCCGGGTCGCCGCGGAGGTGCTGTTCGACCAGGGACTCGGCGACCTGTTCGTGATCCGCAACGCCGGGCAGATCGCGGACGCCTCGGCGATCGCGTCCGTCGAGTACGCGGTCGCCGTGCTCGGTGTGCCGCTCGTCGTCGTGCTCGCCCACGACCGGTGCGGCGCGGTGCAGGCCGCGATCGACGCGTCGGCGCCGGACGCGCCTCCCCTCCCTCCGCTGATCGCCGCGCACATCCGGGCGATCCGGCCGGCGGTGCAGGCGGGCGGCACCGATGCCGCGGCCGTCGCCGGGGCGCACCTGGAGTCGACCGTGGCGTCGCTGCTGGCCGCCTCCGACCTGCTCTCCGCGGCGGTCGCGGACGGTAGCGTGGACGTCGTCGGCGCCACCTACCGCCTCGCGGAGGGACGCGTCGAGCGGCGATTCGCGATCGGCGACGTCGCCTGATCCACCCTCGAGCCGACCCGGCGGCCGGCGAAGGAGCCTGATGACGTCCGAGGACGCGGCCACGGTAAACGACGACTGGCGCATCGAGCACGACACGATGGGCGAGGTGCGGGTGCCGCGGGACGCCCTCTGGGCGGCGCAGACCCAGCGCGCGGTGGAGAACTTCCCGATCTCCGGCTCGCGGCTCGAGGACGCGCAGCTGATCGCCCTCGCCCGGATCAAGCGGGCCGCGGCGATCGTGAACGGCGAGCTCGGCGTGCTCGGGTCCGACGTCGTCGACGCGATCGTCGGCGCTGCCGACGAGGTGATCGCCGGAGCGCACCTCGACCAGTTCCCGATCGACGTGTACCAGACCGGCAGCGGCACCTCGTCGAACATGAACATGAACGAGGTGCTCGCCTCGCTCGCGTCGACGCGGCTCGGACGCACCGTGCACCCGAACGACGAGGTGAACGCCTCCCAGTCGTCGAACGACGTGTTCCCCACCTCCGTGCACGTCGCGGCGACGGAGGCCGTGCAGACCGTGCTGGTGCCCGCGCTCGAGCACCTCGCTGTCGCGCTCGAGGCGAAGGCGACCGAGTGGTCGCAGCTGGTGAAGGCCGGCCGCACCCACCTGATGGACGCGACGCCCGTCACCTTCGGCCAGGAGTTCGGCGGGTACGCGCGGCAGATCCGGCTCGCGCTCGCCCGCATCGCCGCGATGGTGCCGCGCCTGGCGGAGGTGCCGCTCGGCGGCACCGCGACCGGCACCGGCATCAACACCCCGGCGGGCTTCTCGCCGAAGGTGATCCGCATCCTCGCCGAGACGACCGGGCTGCCGATCGTCGAGGCGGTCGACCACTTCGAGGCGCAGGGCGCGCGCGACGGCCTCGTCGAGGCCTCCGGCGCGCTCAAGGTGCTCGCGGTCAGTCTGACGAAGATCTCGAACGACCTGCGCTGGATGGGCTCCGGCCCGAACGCGGGCCTGGGCGAGCTGCACATCCCCGACCTGCAGCCCGGGTCGTCGATCATGCCGGGCAAGGTCAACCCGGTGATCCCGGAGGCGACGCTCATGGTCGGCGCGCGGGTGATCGGCAACGACGCGACCATCACGTGGGCCGGCGCCTCCGGCGTGTTCGAGCTGAACGTCGCGATCCCGGTGATGGGCACCGCGCTGCTCGAGTCGGT
>NZ_CAXTOQ010000174.1:0-6503 GCF_964245895.1 uncultured Amnibacterium sp. | reverse complement strand
GGTCCCAGCAGAAGGCGCAGGCGGCGTACGAGATCGGCCGCATCCAGCCCGACCTGGTCACCGTCGCGACCCGCGGCCCCGACGGGTGGGGCCTCGCCGAGCGCGACGAGGTCATGCGACCCGAGACGACGATGGAGGGGCTCGCCGCGCTGCGGACGCCGTTCCGTCCGCACGGCAGGATCACCGCCGGGAACGCGGCGGGCCTGAACGACGGCGCGACCGCCTCCCTCATCGCCTCCGAGCAGGCGGCCGCGGACCTCGGCCTGCCGGTCAAGATGCGTCTGGTGAGCTTCGCGTTCGCCGGTGTGGAGCCGGAGATCATGGGCATCGGCCCGGTCCCGAGCACAGAGAAGGCGCTGGTCAAGGCCGGGCTCACGATCGACGACATCGGCCTGTTCGAGCTGAACGAGGCGTTCGCGGTGCAGGTGCTGAGCCTGCTCGACCACTTCGGCATCGACGACGAGGACCCGCGGGTGAACCTCTGGGGCGGCGCCATCGCGTTCGGTCACCCGCTCGCCTCCTCCGGCGTCCGGCTGATGATCCAGCTGGCCGCGCAGTTCGAGCTGCACCCGGAGGTGCGCTACGGGCTCACGGCCATGTGCGTCGGGCTCGGCCAGGGCGGCAGCGTCATCTGGGAGAACCCGCACTTCGACAGGCGAGCCGCCAAGAAGGCGGCCAGGAGGACGAGCACCGTGGAGGCAGGCAAGTGACGGATGTGCAGGAGGCGCCGGCCGACCTCGTCGCGCTGAGCGCGGACGAGGTCGTCACCGAGGCCCACGCGAAGGACGTCCGGCTGCCGGGCGGCGGCGTGCTCGCGCTCGTCACGCTCGACAACGGCCGCGACCACACGCGCCCGAACACGCTCGGGCCGCGCAGCCTGCTCGCCCTGGAGGCGACGCTCGTCGCCCAGAAGGCGAGGGCGGAGCGCGGCGAGATCGTCGGGCTCGCCGTCACCGGCAAGCCGTTCATCCTGGCCGCCGGCGCCGACCTCAGCATGTTCGACCGCATACCTGGCCGGGCCGCCGCGAAGGAGCTCGCCGCGCTCGGGCACCGCGTGCTCGCGCACCTCGGCGACCTCGGCGTGCCGACGTTCTGCTTCATCAACGGGCTCGCGCTCGGCGGCGGCCTCGAGGTCGCGCTGAACGCGGACTACCGCACCATCGACGCCGCGGCCCCCGCGGTGGCGTTCCCGGAGGTGTTCCTCGGGATCATCCCCGGCTGGGGCGGGTCCACGATCCTCCCGAACCTCATCGGCATCGAGGCGGCGCTCAAGGTCATCGTCGAGAACCCGCTGAAGCAGAACCGCACTCTGACGGCGCAGCAGGCGCTCGACCTCGGCATCGCCGACGTGCTGCTCCCCTCCGCGGTCTTCCTGGAGCGGTCCATCGCGTGGGCCGCTGACGTGATCGGGGGCCGGGTGCAGGTGAAGCGCCCCCACGCGCCCAACCTCATCGAGCGCACGGTGAAGTGGGACATCGCGATCCGGGTCGCGCGGAAGAGCCTCGAGTCGAAGATCGGGACCGTGCCGAAGGCGCCGTACGCCGCGCTCGACCTGCTGGTCGGCGCGAAGAAGGCGAAGGACCGGGCAGGCGTGCTCGAGGGCTTCGCCGCCGAGGACGAGGTGCTCGCCGACCTGCTGGCCGGGGACCAGGCCGCCGCGTCGCTGTACGCGTTCGACCTCGTGCAGCGCCGCGCCAAGAAGCCGGCCGGGGCGCCCGACAAGGCCCTCGCGAAGAAGGTCACCAAGGTCGGCGTCATCGGCGCGGGCCTGATGGCCGGGCAGTTCGCCCTGCTGTTCGCCCGGCGGCTCAAGGTGCCGGTGCTGATCACGGACCTCGACCAGGCGCGCGTCGACGCCGGCCTCGCCCGTATCCACGCGGAGATCGGCAAGCTGGCGGACCGCGGCCGGGTGGACCCGGACGAGGCCAACCGGCTGGTGGGCAGCATCACGGGCACGACGGACGTCGCCGACTTCGCGGACTGCGACTGGGTGATCGAGGCCGTGTTCGAGGACCTGGGCGTCAAGCAGCAGGTGTTCGCGAACGTCGAGCCGCATCTCTCCGCCGAGGCCGTGCTCGCCACGAACACCTCGTCGCTGTCCGTCGACGCGATCGGCGCGAACCTGGCGAACCCGGAGCGGCTCGTCGGCTTCCACTTCTTCAACCCCGTCGCGGTGATGCCGCTCGTCGAGGTCGTGAAGGCGTCCAGGACCGACGACCCGACGCTCGCGACGGCGATGGCGGTCGCGAGGAACCTGCGGAAGAACGCGGTGATCACGAAGGACGCCCCGGGCTTCGTCGTGAACCGGGTGCTGGCCAAGGTGCTCGGCGAGGCCATGCACGCGGTCGACACCGGCACCCCCTTCGAGATCGTCGACCACGCGCTCGACCCGTTCGGCCTGCCGATGACGCCGTTCGAGCTGCTCGACCTCGTCGGCCTGCAGGTCGGCGCCCACGTGCTGGACACGCACCACGCCGCGTTCCCCGACCGGTTCTTCGACTCCGCGAACCTGCACGCGCTCGCCGACGCGGGCGTGCTGCTCGAGAAGGACGACAGGGGCGAGGTCAAGGGGTTCGACAAGCGGGCGCTCGCGATCGTGAAGCGGTCGCTGCCGAAGCCGACGACCCCGCAGACCGCGGAGGCGTTCCGCCTCCGCGTCGAGGACGGCCTGGCCGACGAGATCCACCGGATGCTCGAGGACGGCGTCGTCGCGGCGCCGGAGGACATCGACCTCTGCCTGATCCTGGGTGCGGGCTACCCGTTCCACGCGGGCGGCATCACGCCGTACCTGGACCGGGTCGGCGCCTCCGAGCGCGTCTTCGGCGGCACCTTCCACACCCCGCGCATCGCGGCCGCCGGCACCCGCTGACGCCCCCCCCCGAATCCGGGCGGGTTCGGACATTCCGGGCGTGAATTCGCGCCCGGAATGTCCGAACCCGCCCGCTTTCGTGACCGGGAGGGTCAGCGGGCGCGGGCGCGGGCCGGCTTCGCGGCCGGCTGCTTCGTGCCCGCCAGCTGCGCGGCGATGTCGGTCGCGATCGCCGCGGCCGTCAGGCCGCTCTCCGCGAGCAGCTCTCCCCGCTCCGCGTGCGGAAGGAACGCGTCGGGCAGGCCGACCTCGTTCAGCGCGGTGTCGACTCCGGCCGCGCGCATGTCCTGGCGGAGGCGGGTGCCGACGCCGCCGACGCGCACCCCGTCCTCGATCGTCACCACGAGGCGGTGCCGGGCAGCGAGGTCGATGAGGCTCGGCGCGATCGGCACGGCCCAGCGGGGGTCGACGACGGTCACGTCGATGCCCTGCTCGTCGAGCAGCCGCGCGACCTCGAGCCCCTGCGCCGCCATCACGCCGATCGCGACGACGAGCACGTCCGCACCGGTGCCGCGCGCCAGCACGTCGACCCCGTCGTCCAGCCGCTCGAGGGCCGGGATGTCGACGGGCACGCTGCCCTTCGGCAGGCGGAGGACCGTGGGAGCGTCCTCGACGGCGACCGCCTCCGCGAGCTCCTCCGCCAGGGTCGCGCCGTCGCGCGGCGAGGCGAGGCGCATCCCCGGCACGATCTGCAGCATCGCCAGGTCCCACATGCCGTGGTGGCTCGGCCCGTCCGGCCCCGTGATCCCGGCCCGGTGCAGCACGAACGTCACCCCGGCGCGGTGCAGGGCCACGTCCATCAGCACCTGGTCGAGCGCGCGGTTCAGGAACGTCGCGTACACCGCGAAGACCGGGTGCAGGCCCCCGAACGCGAGCCCGGCGGCGGAGGTGACCGCGTGCTGCTCCGCGATGCCGACGTCGATGACGCGGTCCGGGAACCGCTTCGCGAGCGGCTCGAGCCCGACGGGACGCAGCATCGCCGCGGTCATCCCGACGATGCGCCGGTCGCGCTGCGCGAGGCCGAGCAGGTCCGCGCCGAAGGCGTCGGCCCAGTCCCGCTGCGGCGATGCGGGCGCGAGCGGCGCACCCGTCTCGGGGTCGATCACGCCGACGGCGTGGAAGCGGTCGGCGTCGTCGGCCCGGGCGGGCGCGTAGCCGCGGCCCTTCTCGGTGATGACGTGCACCAGCACCGGCAGCTCGTACTGCTTCGCCTGCCGCAGCGCGTTCTCGACCGCGGCCTCGTCGTGGCCGTCGACCGGGCCCAGGTACTTGATGTCGAGGTTCGAGTACATCCGCTCGTTGTTCACGAAGCGGGCGAGGAACCCGTGCAGCGCCCCGCGGGTACCGCGGTAGATGGCGCGGCCGGGCCGGCCGAAGCGGTCGAACAGCTGCTGCGACCCCTTCTGCATGTCGCGGTAGGTGCGCTTGGTGCGCACCTCGTTCAGGTACCGCGCCATCCCGCCGATCGTGGGGGCGTAGGAGCGGCCGTTGTCGTTCACCACGATCACCAGGCGGCGGTTGTTGTCGTCGCTGATGTTGTTCAGCGCCTCCCACGTCATGCCGCCCGTGAGCGCCCCGTCCCCGACGACCGCGACCACGTGGCGGTCGGTCTGCCCGGTGACCTGGAACGCGCGGGAGATGCCGTCCGCCCAGGACAGCGAGCTGGAGGCGTGGGAGCTCTCGACGATGTCGTGCACGCTCTCGGCCCGGTCCGGGTACCCGGACAGGCCGCCGCGCTTGCGGAGCCGGGAGAAGTCCTGCCGCCCGGTCAGCAGCTTGTGCACGTACGTCTGGTGGCCGGTGTCCCACACGATCGCGTCATGCGGGGAGTCGAAGACCCGGTGCAGGGCGATCGTCAGCTCGACGACCCCGAGGTTCGGGCCGAGATGGCCGCCGGTGGCCGACACGGTGCGGACCAGGAAGGCGCGGATCTCGTCGGCCAGCTGCGACAGCTGGTCGTGCGTGAGCCCGTCCAGGTCCCGCGGGGTCCTGATCGTCTCGAGGAGGCTCATCCGTTCACCTTAGGAAACACACCGCGGGAACTCACCGGGACGGGCCGTGGGTCCCGGGCGTCGCGCCCGGGACCCGCCCGTCGCGACGGCTCAGGCGACCAGGCTCCGCAGCACGTACTGCAGGATGCCGCCGTTGCGGTAGTAGTCGGCCTCGCCCGGGGTGTCGATGCGGACGACCGCGTCGAACTCGATCGGCTGCTTCCCGTCGGCGGAGTGCGCCGTCGACGTCGCGACGACGTGCACCGTCCTCGGGGTGGTGCCGTCGTTCAGGACCGTGACGCCGGTCACGTCGAACGACTCGGTGCCGTCGAGGCCCAGCGAGTCGGCGGTCTCCCCCGCCGGGAACTGCAGCGGCAGCACGCCCATGCCGATCAGGTTCGATCGGTGGATGCGCTCGAAGCTCTCCGCGATCACGACCTTCACGCCGAGCAGGTTCGTGCCCTTCGCGGCCCAGTCGCGGCTGGAGCCGGAGCCGTACTCCTTGCCCGCCAGGATCACGAGCGGCGTGCCCTGCTCCTGGTAGTGCCGGCTGGCGTCGTAGATGAACGCCTGCGGCCCGTCGGACTCGGTGAAGTCGCGGGTGAAGCCGCCCTCCACGCCACGGTGCTCGTTGAACTGATCGAGCAGCCGGTTCCTCAGCCGGATGTTCGCGAACGTGCCGCGGATCATGACCTCGTGGTTGCCGCGGCGCGAGCCGTAGGAGTTGAAGTCCGTGCGGTCGATGCCGTGCTCGGTGAGGTACCGGCCGGCGGGGCTGTCGGCCTTGATCGAGCCGGCGGGGCTGATGTGGTCGGTCGTGACGGAGTCGCCCAGCTTCGCGAGCACCCGCGCCCCGGCGACGTCGACGACCGGGGTCGTCTCCAGCCGCATGCCGTCGAAGTACGGGGGCTTCCGCACGTAGGTGGACGCGTCGTCCCACTCGAACGTCGCCCCGGTCGGGGTGGGCAGGTTCCGCCAGCGCTCGTCGCCGTCGAAGACGCCCGCGTACTCGTGGTCGAACATGTCGGTCGAGATCGACGAGTCGATCGTCGCCTGCACCTCGTCCGCGTCCGGCCAGATGTCCTTCAGGAAGACGTCGTTGCCGTCCCGGTCGAGGCCGAGCGGATCGGTCTCGAAGTCGAAGTTCATCGTGCCCGCGAGCGCGTACGCGATCACGAGCGGCGGGGACGCGAGGTAGTTCATCTTCACGTCGGGGCTGATGCGGCCCTCGAAGTTGCGGTTGCCGGACAGCACCGCGGTCACCGCGAGGTCGTTGTCGTTGATCGCCGCGGAGACCTCGTCGATCAGCGGCCCGGTGTTGCCGATGCACACCGTGCAGCCGTAGCCGACCGTGTAGAAGCCCAGCGTCTCGAGCTCGTCCGTCAGCCCCGCCTTCTCGTAGTAGTCGGTGACGACCTTGGAGCCGGGGGCCAGCGTGGTCTTGACCCACGGCTTGGCCTTCAGCCCCTTGGCGCTGGCGTTCCTGGCGAGCAGGCCCGCCGCGAGCATGACGGAGGGGTTGGAGGTGTTGGTGCAGGACGTGATGGCCGCGATGGCGACCGCCCCGTGGTCGATCGTGAAGTCGCCCGCTGCTCCGGCCACCTTCGTCGGGTGCGACACCGACGGTGCGTGACTGATGGCTG
>NZ_CAXTOQ010000173.1:0-6520 GCF_964245895.1 uncultured Amnibacterium sp. | reverse complement strand
CGTCGGTGGTGTCGCCCATCGCGGACACGGCGACAACGACCTCGTTGCCGGCCTTCCGCGTCTCCACGATGCGCTTGGCGACCCGCTTGATGCTCTCGGCGTCGGACACGGACGACCCGCCGAACTTCTGCACCACCAGCGCCACGGCACCGCCCTCCCTTCCGCCCGCAGGCGGCGCACCAGTGTACCGGCGGGTCGGCGGCGCTCAGCGGAGGGCGCCGGACCAGGCCGCCCTCGCGCGGCGGGCGGCGCGCCACGCGGTGCGCAGGGCAGGTACCCGCGCGGCGCGCGTCCGCACGCGCCTCCGGAGGGACGGGGTCGGCCGGGGCAGCCCGGGGATCAGCCGCAGCAGGCGCTCCGTAGAGACGTAACGCCGCAGCACCGCGAGCCGCGGCGCCGGCAGGGCGAGCACCCGCTCGTCGTTCGCGCCGTGCAGGTGCTCGAGCACGCCCGGCTGCATGCTGAGCGCGGTGACAGCCATCACCAGGTCGACCATCGCGGGATCGGTCTCCGCCGGCCGGATCGGACCTCCCGCCAGCGGCACCGACTCGTGCAGCAGGTCCGCCAGCACGATCGCCATCCGGTTGCTGTTCTGGTACGGCCGCAGGGTGCGGAGCACGGACGCCGCCCCGACGGACACCGTGCGGATCCCCATCGCCCGCGCGGTGAAGAGCGCCGTGGAGAAGCAGCTGACGACGAGCCGCACGTCGAGCGCGTCGAAGAGGGTCTCGACCAGCCCGCCGGTGGGCAGCAGCCGGACGTCGTGCCCCTCCGCGACCAGCCCGTCGACGACCCCGCGCACCGCCCGGCCGGAGGAGCGCGGGTGCGCCCGGACGAGCACCGGCAGCTCGGGCTCCGCGGCGAGGGCCGTGCGCACCATGCGCTCGAGCAGCAGCGCGTCCTGCTCGACGGTGAGCAGCCCGAGGTCGGCCAGGTACTGCCCGACGACGACCGACACCGGGCCGTCGACGCCCGCGACCTCGATGCCGCCGATCTCGCCGAGCACCGCGAGCAGGTCCTCGACGGGGACGGTGCGGTAGTCGGGCGCGAACTCGCGCAGCACCCACGGCCCGTGCCCGGGCACCAGGTCGAGGTGCACGACGGCGTCGATCCGGTCGCCGATCAGCGACGGCACCTCGATGCGGGTGGGCCCGTAGGTCATCAGCCCGTCCGCGTAGATGTGGATGCGGGCGGTGTCGAACAGCCGGGCGAGGGACTGGGAGGCGGTGCCCTGGATCGACTCGATCCACAGGGTGTGCGGCTCCCCCGCCGCGATCCCGCACGCCGCGAGCAGCTGCGCGGTCGCGAGTCGCGCGTGGTGCGTGTCGGGTGCGGGCGACCAGCCGAAGGGGTGCTCCGGCGCGATGAGGTCGTTCAGGGAGACGATGCGGCCGAACCGGGACAGCAGCGCCGCGTACTCGGGCGACTCGTGCACCGCGGGGGACGCCTCCGTTGCCGGCACGGTGTTCGCGACGAGCAGCACGCGGTCCTCCGGCCGGCCGACGTCGAAGCGGTCGATGATCGCGGCCACCCCGCAGAGCCCGAACCCGGTCGCGACCTCGAAGACGTGCTGCACGGGGCGGGACCGTAGCGCCCGCCGGTTACCGGCGGTCCACCGGCCGGCAACCGGCGGGTGACACGGTGGCCGCCCTCGTCCTCGGCGGAAGGTCCTGCTGCCCGTGCCACCGGCTCCCCGGCTCTCCGTCGTCGTCCCGATGCAGGACGTGGCCCCCTACCTGCCGACCCTGCTCGTCACGCTGCGCCGGACCGAGCGGCGGGACGTCGAGCTGCTGCTGATCGACGACCACTCCCGCGACGACACCGCGGCGATCGCGGAGGCCGCGCTCCCCTCCTTCCCCCACGCCCGGCTGCTGCACCTCGACGCGACCACCGGGCTGTCGGCAGGCCGGAACGCCGGCGTCGCCGCCGCCTCCGCGCCCGTCGTGACGTTCCTGGACGGCGACGACTGGATCGCGCCCGGCTACCTCGACCGGGCGCTGGCGCGGTTCGAGGAGCGCGACGTCGACGTGCTGCGCGTCGACCACACCCGGGTCACCGGGAACCTGCGCGAGGTGGTGCGGAACCCGATCGGCGTGCGCGGCCGCGTCGTGCTCGCCCGCGAGCACGTGCTGCCCGTGCACCGGCCGACGATCGTGGACTTCCCGACCGCCTGGAGCGGCCTGTACCGCCGCGACTTCCTGCTGGAGCACGACCTGCGCTTCCACGAGGACCTGCTGACCGCGGAGGACCGCGACTGGTGGTGGCGGGTCGTGCTCGCCGACGGGCGGATGAGCTTCGAGGACCTGAACGGCGTGCGGTATCGCCGCGGCGTCGCGACCTCCCTGACCCAGATCGGCGACGCCCGGCAGCTGCACTACTTCGACTCGCTCACGCACGCGCTCGACGCCGTGTCGGCCGACCGGGAGGCGGACCGCCTGCTGCCGAAGGTGTGGCGCGGCTACCTGTCGATCCTGCTGTCGCAGCACCGCGCGGCCGAGCGGCTGCACGCCCCCGCGCGCCTCGAGCAGGCGCGCCGGAACGCCGCGGTGCTGGCCCGCCTCCCGCAGGCGCTGCTGCGGAAGACCCTCGTGATGATGTCGCGGGCCGACGTCGACCTGCTCGTGCGGCTCGGGCTGACCGTGCCGGACGTCGACCGGCTGCAGCTGTCGCGCAGGCAGGCCGCTGCCGAGGTCGCGCAGGACGTCGACCCGAACACGCTGCCCGGCGCGGCGGCGCGCTGAGTCGGGGGTTCCGCGAGGTCGGCGAGCGCAGGGTCGCGCGGCGTCGGGTCGGGTCGGGTCGGACCACGCCGGGTCGGCGCGGTCAGGCCGCGCGGAGGAAGGGGATCAGCGCCCCGTTGACCGCATCGGGCGCCTCCTCGGCCGGGTAGTGGCCGGCGTCGTGCACCACGACCGAGTGCACCCGGGCCACCGAGTGCGACAGCGCCTCCGCGACCTGGCTGCCGCGGCCGAACCGGCCCGCGATCGCGAGGCCGGGCATCGGCAGCCGCCGCCGCACGGCCCGGCGGACCGCGGAGGCGTCCTCCGGCTCGGCGCGGTACAGCGCCAGGGTCGACGCCAGCCGCGCGTCGGAGGCGTACGCGCTCATGTAGTTGACGTGCGCGTCGAAGTCGAGACCGGCGGGCCCGCTGCTGCCGCCGAGGTAGGCGTCGACGGTCGCGTCCAGCCGGCCGGCGAGCAGCCGCTCCGCGACCCCCTCCGGCGCCGTGAACAGCGGCCGGTGCCAGGACGGGTAGGAGGTGGATCCGGGCTCGGCGACCTCGATGCCGGGCGGGACCTCCTCCTCCACCGCGATCGCGGCGACGCGGTCCGGCTGCTGCGCGGCCATCAGCAGCGCGATCGTGGCACCGACGTCGTGGCCGAGCACGGCGAACCTGCGCACCGCGATCGCGTCGAGGGCGGCGAGCACCTCGCGGGCCAGGGTCGCCTTCGCGTGGTCGCCGCGGCCGGTGGAGTCCTCGCCCAGCCCGCGCGCCTCCACCTCGATCGTGCGGTACCCGGCGCGGAGGAGGACCGGCACGACGTGGCGCCAGTGGAGGGCCGTCACGGGCCAGCCGTGCAGCAGCACGACGGCCGGGCCGCGGCCGGTGTCGGTGACCGAGATGGTGGTGCCTGCGCCGATCGGGACGAGCATGCGCGATCGTAACCCCGGCCCCCTCCGGCGCCGCGGCGGCGCGCACGCCGGCACGGCTCTCGAGCACTTCAGCAGGCCAGCCGCACTTCAGCAGGCCGGTGACGGCCCGCGCAGCCTGCTGAAGCGCGAGCAGCCTGCCGAAGTGCTCATGAGCTCCAGCCGGGGCGCCTCAGTGGTCGACGAGACGGCGGCCCTCGAAGGCGCGGCCGAGGGTGACCTCGTCGGCGTACTCCAGGTCGCCGCCGACGGGCAGCCCGGAGGCGAGCCGGCTGACCGGCACCTCCATGGTGCGCAGCAGGCGCGACAGGTATGTCGCGGTCGCCTCCCCCGTCATGTTCGGGTCGGTGGCGAGGATGATCTCCTGCACCTCGCCGTCGGCCAGGCGCTGCACGAGCTCGCGGATCCGCAGGTCGTCGGGCCCGATGCCGTCGATGGGGCTGAGCGCGCCGCCGAGCACGTGGTACAGCCCGCGGTACTCGCGGGTGCGCTCGATCGCGGCGACGTCCTTCGGCTCCTCCACGACGCAGATCGTGGCGCGGTTGCGGCGGGCGTCGCGGCAGATGCCGCAGCGGTCCTGATCCGCGACGTTGCCGCAGAGGGAGCAGAACCGCACCTTCTCGCGGACCTCGAGCAGGATCTCGCCGAGGCGCGTCACCTCGAACCCGCGGGTCTGCACGATGTGGAACGCGATGCGCTGCGCCGACTTCGGGCCGATGCCCGGCAGGCGGCCGAGCTCGTCGATCAGCTCCTGGACGATGCCCTCGTACACGGCGTCACCTCACCTCGGTCGGGACGACGGCGGTCTCCTCGAGGAAGCTCGCGCCGAGGATCTCGCGCACGACGGCCTCGCCGTAGCGCTGGTGCTCGTCCGGTCGCACCGGGCGGGCGGGCGGCGCCGAGGCGGCCGGTCCCACCGGCTCGATCTCCGGCTCCTCGTCCGGCTCCGGCTCGGGTTCCGGCGCCACGGTGCCCCAGCCGGAGGGGGGCAGCGGCTCGGACCGGATCGGCGCGGGCGCGGCGACCGCCTGGGCGGGCGCGCGCACGACCGGGATCGCGGCGGTGGGCGGCGCGACGGCGCGATCGACCGGGTCGGGCGGCGGCGGGACGTCGTCGGGGTCGTCGGGCGGCGTCTCGGCCACCGGGGGGACCTCCGCCGTCGGCGGGGCCGGCCTCGACGCGCCGCCGTCGACCTTCGGCAGGAACTTCACCCGGACCCCGAGCACGTCGAGGATCGCGGTGCGCAGCACCTCGCTGACGCCGCCGCCGGTCTGCGCGGGGCGCTTGAACCCCTCGACGTCGCTGCGACTGAGGAACGAGAGCGTCAGCACGTCGTCCTGCAGCGCCAGCGGGTAGGAGGTGTACACCACGGCCCAGGCGCTGCGCTTGGCCCGCTGCACGGTCTCGAGGATCGCGGGCCAGGAGTCGCGCACGTGCTGCACGGTCATCGCCGGTGCCGGCGTCGCGCTCTCGGCGGGAGCGGCGACCGGCGCGGCCCCGGTCGGCGCGGCGGCCGGTGGAGCTGCGGCGGCGGGCGCCGAACCGGCCGCGGACACGGGAGGGACGGCGACGGGAGGGACGACCACGGCAGGCGCGGCCGCGGCCGGCAGCGACGGGCGGACCGGCGCGGACGGCGGCGGCACGTCGAACGACGGGGAGGTGGCGGCCGCCGCGACGGGCGGAGCGGCGGCGCGCACCGCCTGCTGGGCGGGCGCGGCCGCCTCCACCCCGACGCGGCGCTCGAGCCGCTCGATGCGGGTCGCAGCGCCAGCATCGGATGCCGGTACGAGCATACGAGCGACCATCAGCTCGAGATGCAGCCGCGGCGACGTCGCTCCGACCATCTCGTCGAGCGCGTCCGAGACGGTGTCGGCGATGCGGGAGAGCTCGGCTGCGCCGAACCGCTGCGCCTGCACGGACAGCGCGGCGATCTGGTCGGCGGGCGCGCCGCGCAGCACGCTCGCCGCCGCATCGCCCGTCGCCGCGACGACGATCAGGTCGCGCATCCGCTCCAGCAGGTCCTCGACGAACCGCCGCGGGTCCTGGCCGGTCTGCACGATGCGGTCGACGCCCGAGAACGCGCCCGCGGCGTCGTGCTCGGCCACCGCGGTCACGACCTCGTCGATGAGCGACGCGCTCGTGTACCCGAGCAGGGCTGTCGCCCGCTCGTACTCGACGCTGGCGCCCTCCGACCCGGCGATCAGCTGGTCGAGCAGGGAGAGCGTGTCGCGCACCGAGCCGCCGCCGGCCTTCACGACGAGCGGCAGCACTCCGGCCTCGACCTGGACGCCCTCCTCCGCGCAGAGGTGGGCGACGTACTCCAGCAGCTGCGCGGGCGCGACGAGCCGGAACGGGTAGTGGTGCGTGCGGGACCGGATGGTGCCGATCACCTTCTCCGGCTCGGTCGTCGCGAAGATGAACTTCACGTGCTCCGGCGGCTCCTCCACGATCTTCAGCAGAGCGTTGAAGCCCTGCGAGGTGACCATGTGGGCCTCGTCGAGGATGAAGATCTTGTACCGGTCGCGCGCGGGGGCGAACACCGCGCGCTCGCGCAGGTCGCGGGCGTCGTCGACCCCGTTGTGGCTCGCGGCGTCGATCTCGACGACGTCGAGCGATCCGCCGCCGCCGCGCCCCAGCTCGAGGCAGCTGGGGCAGGTGCCGCAGGGGGTGTCCGTCGGGCCTTCGGAGCAGTTCAGGCATCGCGCGAGGATGCGCGCGGAGGTGGTCTTGCCGCAGCCGCGCGGGCCGCTGAACAGGTACGCGTGGTTGACGCGGTCGGTGCGCAGCGCGGTGCGCAGCGGATCGGTCACGTGCGCCTGCCCGATGAGCTCGGCGAAGGCCTCAGGCCGGTAGCGGCGGTAGAGGGCGG
>NZ_CAXTOQ010000172.1:0-6622 GCF_964245895.1 uncultured Amnibacterium sp. | reverse complement strand
GAGATCGAGGGTGGTGCGAAGCTCCTTCTCGGTGGTGGCGACGAGATCGGTCACTGCGGCGCTCCTCTCCAAGCGCTGCCCAGTCTACGGGGGCGCGGCGACGGCGCCCGCGGGCGCCCCGGCCGCGGAACTAGGCTCCTGTGCTCGTGACGGATCCCGCGCAGACCATCCCGATCCCCGCCGGCCTGCTGCCCGCCGACGACCGCTTCGGCTGCGGCCCGTCGCGCATCCGCGAGGCCCAGGTCGACGCGCTCGTCGCGGCGTCCCGGCACCTGCTCGGCACCTCCCACCGGCAGGCTCCGGTGCGCGATCTCGTCCACGCGGTCCGGGAGGGGCTCGCGAGGCTGCTCGGCGCGCCCGAGGGGTACGAGGTCGTGCTCGGCAACGGCGGGTCCACGGCGTTCTGGGACGCCGCCGCGTTCGGGCTGATCGAGCGCCGCAGCGCCCACGGCACCTGGGGCGAGTTCGGCGCGAAGTTCGCGAAGGCGGCGAACGCGCCGTGGCTCGCCGCTCCGGCCGTGACGGAGGCGCCCGCGGGCACGCGGGCGGACGTGGCGGCCGCGGACGACGCGGACGTCTACGCCTGGCCGCACAACGAGACGTCGACCGGGGTCGTGGCGCCCGTGCGCCGGGTGGCCGCGCCGGGCGCGCTGACCGTGGTCGACGCGACGAGCGCCGCCGGCGGCGTCGCGTTCGACGCCGCGGAGGCGGACGTCTACTACTGCGCGCCGCAGAAGAACCTCGGGTCCGACGGCGGCCTGTGGCTCGCGCTCTGCTCCCCCGCCGCGATCGAGCGGATCGGCCGCATCGCGTCGAGCGGCCGCTACATCCCCGAGTTCCTCTCCCTGCAGGCCGCGGTCGACAACTCCCGCCTGGACCAGACCCTGAACACGCCGTCCCTCGCCACGCTGGTGCTGCTCGAGTCCCAGCTGTCGTGGATGAACGAGCAGGGCGGCCTGGCCTGGTCCTCCGCCCGCGCCGCGACCTCCTCCGGCCTGCTCTACGACTGGGCGGAGCGCGTGGACTACGCGGCGCCGTTCGTGGCGCGCGCCGAGGACCGCTCCCCCGTCGTCGTCACGATCGACTTCGACGGCGTCGACGCCGCCGCGGTGGCGAGGTCGCTGCGCGCGAACGGGATCGTCGACACCGAGCCGTACCGGAAGCTGGGCAGGAACCAGCTGCGCATCGGCACCTTCGCGTCGGTCGACCCGGCCGACGTCGAGGCGCTGATCGCCTGCATCGAGCACGTGGTCGACCGCCTGGCCTGACGCGTCGCCAGGTCCGTCGCGCGGTACTCCGCACCTTCGCGCGGTAGGTCGACCTCCCGCGCGGAGGTGCGACTACCGCGCGTCGCGGAACGCCCCTCGACCACCTGGCTACAGGGAGCGGTCCTCGTCGGCCGGCCGCGGGCCGCGGTCGTCGTCGGCGTCCTCGACCTCAGCGTCCTCGGGCTCGTCCTCGCTGTCGGGCTCGGGGGGCTCGGGCTCGACGGCCAGGAGTGCCGCGTCGTCGAGGTCGTCCAGCCCGTCGTCGACCGCGAGGTCGTCCTCGTCGAGGTCGCCGTCCTCATCGTCGTCGTCGAGCTCGTCGGGCTCGACCTCGGCGTCGTCCGCCTCCGCCTCGCCCGGATGGGCCTCGTCCGGGTGCTGGCGGCGCCACTCGGCGAGCCGCTCGGTCCACGGCACCCACGGCGGCGCCAGCAGGGCGTCGTCCCCGGGCAGCAGCTCGACCTCGAGCACGGTCGGGTCGATGCCGTCGAGGTCGGTGGTGGAGACCGTCCAGTGCCACGCGGCGTAGCCCGGCAGGGTGCACGCGAAGCGCAGATCGACGACGCCCGGCTCGGTCGCCTCCGCGTCGAGCAGCGCGCCGACGTCCTCCGGGTCGGTGATCTCCGCGAGCGCGGCGAGGGCGAGCGCGACGCGCTCCTCCACGGTGCCCGGCACGATCAGGCGTCGAAGTCTTCGGCGACCCGGCGGAGCACGGTGGCGATGCGGCGCCCGTGCTCGGCGTCGGGGTACTTGCCGCGGCGCAGGCCGGCACCCTCGCGGTCGAGCACCTTGATGAGGTCCTCGATGCGCGCGGCCATGTCGTCCGCGGAGGGGCGCGACATCCGCTGCAGGCTCGGCGGGCTCTCGAGGACGCGCACCGAGAGCGCCTGCATGCCGCGCTTGCCGGCTGCGACGCCGAACTCCAGCTTCGTCCCGGCCTTCACGACCGCGCCGGCGGGCAGCGCGGACGCGTGCAGGAACACCTCCTGGCCGTCGTCCCCGGTGATGAAGCCGAAGCCCTTGCTGTCGTCGTAGAACTTGACTCTGCCGGTGGGCATGGTGACCTCGAGATGACCTGGGACGGGAAGGGCGGGGACCGGAATCGGCCCATCCATCCTAACGGCGCAGGGCGGCCGGCTCGCGGGGCTTCCGCGACCGGTCGCGCGCGCTCCGGCCCGCGACCTCGACGGCCGGTAGGCTCCGGCACCGTGACGGCGACCGACCAGGGAGGCTCGCGAGCCCAGCGGGTGCTCGCGACGATGGCGTTCGCGCTCATCGGACTATCGGCGCTGTCGATCGTCGCGCTGCTGATCCTCGGCGCCTCGGGCGTCCGGATCACCGGCGCGCTCGTGGTGCTGCAGATCCTGCCGCTGCCGGGCCTGACGATCGGGCTGCTGCTCGTGATCGCGCTGTTCGTGGTGCTGGCGGTGCGCCGCTCCCGCGGGCAGCGTCCTCAGCGGAGTCGTCGCTGACCCTCGCGCGACACCCGCAAGGCGCACGACGAAGCACCAGGAACTACCCAGGAAGCGCGCAGATACTGTCGCGCATGGCGTCCGAGCAGCCCCGCGTCCTCATCGTCGACGACGAGCCGAACATCCGTGACCTCCTCACCACGAGCCTGCGGTTCGCCGGCTTCGCGGTCCGTGCCGTGAGCAACGGCGCCCAGGCGATCTCCGCGGTGCTCGAGGAGGAGCCGGACCTGATCATCCTCGACGTGATGCTGCCGGACATGAACGGCTTCGGCGTCACCAAGCGCCTGCGCGCCTCCGGCTACACCTCCCCGATCCTCTTCCTCACCGCGAAGGACGACACCGAGGACAAGATCACCGGCCTCACGGTCGGCGGCGACGACTACGTGACGAAGCCGTTCAGCCTCGACGAGATCGTCGCGCGCATCAAGGCGATCCTGCGCCGCACGATGCACGCGGAGGAGGACGCGGTCATCCGGGCGGGCGAGCTGACGATGGACCAGGACACGCACGAGGTCACCGTCGGCTCCGAGGCGATCGAGCTCTCCCCCACCGAGTTCAAGCTGCTGCGCTACCTGATGCTGAACCCGAACCGCGTGCTGTCGAAGGCGCAGATCCTCGACCACGTGTGGGAGTACGACTTCAACGGCGACGCCGGCATCGTGGAGTCCTACATCTCCTACCTCCGCCGGAAGCTCGACGCGCACTCGGCCGAGCCGATCATCCAGACGAAGCGCGGCTTCGGCTACATGCTGAAGGCGGCGAAGGTCTGACCATGCGCGGCTCGAGGGGTGCCGGGCTGCCCGGGGCCCCTTCCCGCGCGGTCTGACCCGCATCATGCGAGCGACCGTCGGCGAGTGGTGGAACTCGATCTCCCTGCGCGCCAAGATCACGGGCGTCACCGTGCTCGTGCTCACGCTCGGCCTGATCGTGTCCGGCTTCGGCGTGATGACGGTGCTGCGGAACTACCTGATCACCGACGCCGACCGGCAGCTGACCACGACGCTCAGCTCGGTGTCCGTCACGACGACGAGGAACGACGAGGTCGCCGCGGCCACGCAGTTCGTCTTCGCGCACCTGCGGTCGGACGGCACCATCATCCAGGCCAACCCGCGCTGGGACGACCTGCGGCCGGCCATCCCGCGCATCGACGCGGACGACGCCGTGGCGTACTCCCAGCCGTTCACGGTGAAGCAGGGCAACGCGGCGGCCTTCCGGATGTCCGCCAAGGTGCTCGACGACGGCTCGATCGCGGTGCTGGGCATGCCGCTCGAGAGCATCAACCGGCTCATCGCGCAGCTGTTCACCCTCTTCTTCGTGTTCGGCATCGGCGTCGTGGTCGTGGGGGCGGTGCTGACCCGGGTGCTCGTGGGGTCGACGTTCTCCCCGCTGAAGCAGGTGGAACGGACCGCCGCGGCGATCGCGGAGGGCGACTTCGGCCAGCGGCTCGGGTACACGACCCCGAACACGGAGGTCGGGCGGCTGAACCGCTCCCTGAACCGCATGCTGAACCGCATCGACGGCGCGCTCGCGGACCGCGCCCGCACCATCGACCAGATGCGGCGGTTCGTCGGCGACGCGAGCCACGAGCTGCGCACCCCGCTGGTCTCCGTGCGCGGCTACGCCGAGCTGTACCGGATGGGCGCGCTGCAGTCGAGGGACGACGTCGCGCAGGCGATGGACCGGATCGAGCGGGAGGCGGTCCGCCTCGGCGCGCTGGTGTCCGACCTGCTCGCGCTCGCGCGCATGGACGAGGCGCGGGAGCTGAAGCCGACGGTCGTCGAGCTGCTGCCGGTCGCCCACGACGCGGCGCTCGACGCCCGCGCGCTCGCTCCCAACCGCCCGATCCGGGTGATCGGCCACGACCCCGACACCCCGACCGGCACCGTCGAGATCCTGCGACCCGTCGCCGCGGAGACCGCCGCCGACACTGACTCGTCGACCACGACGGCCGGCCGGCTCTTCCGGCGCGGGGTGAGCCCCGACGCCGCGAGCGTCACCGGCTCCCTGCGACTCGCCTCCGCCCGCCTGCTCCGGGCCCGCAGGCGCGCGCGCGACGGCGGCGTCGAGGACGCCCCCTCGCCCATCACCACCGGGACCGCGAAGCCCGTCGTGTCGGCGGAGGAGGACAAGCTGCGGCAGGTGCTCGCGAACCTGATCGGCAACGCGATCCGGTTCACGCCGGACGGCACGCCGATCGAGATCGCGACGTACGGCGACAAGGCCCGTGGCATCGCGGTGCTCGAGGTCATCGACCACGGGGAGGGCATCCCGCCGCAGGTGCGCGACAAGATCTTCCAGCGGTTCTGGCGCGCCGACTCCTCCCGCACCCGCGACACCGGCGGCAGCGGGCTGGGGCTCGCGATCGTCGCCTCCATCGTGAGCGCCCACAGCGGCACCATCGGGATCTCGGAGACCGCGGGCGGCGGCGCGACCTTCCGGGTGACCCTTCCGCTCCTCCCCAGCGACGACCACGACCGGGATGCGGACGACGAGGGCGCCCAGGCCCCGGAGCACCAGCCCGCCTCCTAGCGTGGCGCCTCCCCGGACCCACCGGGATCCACGAGGAGGCAACCATGACCCGCTACACCGTCGACAGCGACGCCGTCGACTCCGCCGCCGCCGCGATCACCGCGACCGTGTCCCGCCTGCAGACGGAGGTCACCTCCCTGCACGGCCAGCTCGAGACGCTGCAGGGCGTCTGGACCGGTGCCGCCGCCATCGCCTTCCAGGGCGTCGTGCAGCAGTGGCGGACGACCCAGACGAGCGTCGAGCAGGTGCTCTCGTCGATCGACCGCGCGCTCCGCGTCGCGGGCCAGCAGTACGTCGAGACGGAGCTGGCGAACGCCCGCCTCTTCGGCTGACGCGGCGAACCCCGACTCGAGACCGTCAGCCGAGCGCGCACGGTGCTCATCCACTCGGTGCGCGCTCGGTTCGGCACAGACTTCGGCGCGCTTGCGCGCCGAAGGCCATCGAACACGGAAGGGCCGCACCCCCTCGCGGGGATGCGGCCCTTCCGTGGTTCAGGACCGGATCAGAAGTCCATGCCCGCACCGGCGTCGGCACCGACCGGGGCGGCGTTGCGCTCCGGCTTGTCGGCGACGACGGCCTCGGTGGTGAGGAACAGCCCGGCGATCGACGCGGCGTTGAGCAGCGCGGAGCGCGTGACCTTCACCGGGTCGTTGATGCCGGCGGACAGCATGTCGACGTACTCGCCGGTCGCGGCGTTCAGGCCGTGTCCGACGGGCAGGCCGCGCACCTTCTCGGCGACGACGCCCGGCTCGAGACCGGCGTTCAGCGCGATCTGCTTGAGCGGGGCCTCGACGGCGACCTTGACGATGTTCGCGCCGGTCGCCTCGTCACCGACGAGGTCGAGCTTCTCGAACGCCGTCTTGCCGGCCTGGATGAGGGCGACGCCACCACCGGCGACGATGCCCTCCTCGACGGCGGCCTTCGCGTTGCGGACGGCGTCCTCGATGCGGTGCTTGCGCTCCTTGAGCTCCACCTCGGTGGCCGCACCCGCCTTGATGACGGCGACGCCGCCGGCGAGCTTGGCGAGGCGCTCCTGCAGCTTCTCGCGGTCGTAGTCCGAGTCGGTGTTCTCGATCTCGTTGCGGATCTGCTGGACCCGGCCGGCGATCTGCTCGGCGTCGCCGGCACCCTCGACGATCGTGGTCTCGTCCTTGGTGATGACGACCTTGCGGGCGTTGCCGAGCAGGTCGAGGGTGACGTTCTCGAGCTTGAGACCGACCTCCTCCGAGATGACCTGGCCGCCGGTGAGGATCGCGATGTCCTGCAGCTGCGCCTTGCGGCGGTCGCCGAAGCCCGGAGCCTTGACGGCGACGGACTTGAAGATGCCGCGGATCTTGTTGACGATCAGGGTCG
>NZ_CAXTOQ010000171.1:0-6642 GCF_964245895.1 uncultured Amnibacterium sp. | reverse complement strand
GCTGCAGCCCCGCCGCGATCAGCGTCAGCGTGATGACGCCCATCGTCTTCTGCGCGTCGTTCGTGCCGTGCGCGAGCGCGACGAGCGAGGAGGAGAACACCTGGCCGACCTTGAACACCCGCCGGCCGTCGGGACGCCGGTCGGACCGCCGGGTGATGGCGTACGCCGCGCGGGTGGCCAGGAACGCGACCAGGCCGGCCGTGAACGGCGCGAGCAGCGCGGGGAGGATCACCTTGCCGAGCAGCACGCCGTAGTCCACGGCGCCGAACCCGGCGCCCACGATCGCGGCGCCGACCAGGCCGCCGAACAGGGCGTGGCTGGAGGAGGACGGCAGGCCCAGGTACCAGGTGGTCAGGTTCCAGACGATCGCGCCGATCAGCCCCGCGAAGACGATCGAGGCGCTCACGGCGCCGCCCTCGGTGTCGCCGCGCAGCAGCCCGCCGGACACGGTCCGCGCGACCTCCGTCGACAGGAACGCCCCGACGAGGTTCAGCACCGCGGCGAGCGCCACCGCGGTGCGCGGCCGCAGCGCGCCGGTGGCGATGGGCGTGGCCATCGCGTTCGCCGTGTCGTGGAACCCGTTCGTGAAGTCGAACACCAGCGCCAGGGCGATCACGAGCACCACGAGCGCGACCGCCTCGGTCATGCGGGTGGCACGGGCGTGGTCGTCTTCGGCACCGCGGCAGCGTAGCGACGGAGGCCGGGGCGTGCGGTGAGCCGCGCGCCCCGGGGTGGACGGCCGCAGTCATACTGGCGCGGTGCTCCGCCCGATGCTCGTCGCCACCGCCCTCGCGGCGGTGCTGACGGCGGCGACCGGTCCTGCCGCCCTCGCGGCGGAGCCGACCGCGAGCACCGTCGCGGAGGGCAACGACGTCTCCTACCCGCAGTGCGGGCAGCCGCTGCCGGCCCGCGGCGACATCGCGGTGATCGGCGTCAACGCCGGCACGGGCACGACGACGAACCCGTGCCTGGCCGAGCAGCTGGCCTGGGGGGACGCGGCCGCGGCCGACGGCTCCCCCCGCCTCGCCGACGTGTACGTGAACACCGCGAACCCGGGCCACCTCGGCGACTGGTGGCCGGGCGCGGACCTCGCCCGCAGCGGGCAGCCCGTCGCGAACCCCGCCGGCGTGTGCGCCGGCGCGGAGGACGCCGCGTGCGCCTACGTCTACGGCTACTCGATCGCCCTCGACGACCTCGGCGACCGCGGGGTCGCGCAGGCCTCCTCCCGCACCTGGTGGCTCGACGTCGAGACGATGAACTCGTGGAGCTGGAACCGCGCGGCGAACCTCGCCGTGCTGGAGGGCATGGCCGCAGCGATCCGCGCGGCCGGCGCGGAGGTCGGCGTGTACACGGTGCCGCGCCAGTGGCGGCTGATCGTCGGCGGCGCGGCCCCCTCCAGCGCGCTGTCCGGCGCCCCGGTGTGGCTGGCGGGCGCGACCACCCGCGACGGCGCGCTCGCGAGCTGCGCGGCCGAGCCGGTCACGCCCGGCGGCCGGGTGCGCATGGTGCAGTGGGTCGAGCGGGGGCTCGACCACGACGTGGCCTGCGGCGTCGGGGTCTCGGGCACCCGGCCCGCGGTGACCGGCGAGCCCGAGGTCGGAACGCGCCTCGTCGCCGACCCGGGCGCCTGGGGTCCGTCCGGGGTGCGGCTGCGCTACACCTGGACCCGTGCAGGCGCGCCGATCGACGGCGCCACCGGCCCGGCCTACACGCCGACCGCCGAGGACGCGGGTGCCGACCTCGCCGTCACGGTCACCGGCGGCCGCCTCGGGGCGCCCTCGCTCAGTCTCTCGAGCGCCCCGGTAACGGTCGTCGACGCGGCGGCGGACGCCGCCGTCGCGACCGCCCTCCGCGCGCAGCGGTTCGGGTTCTGACGATGACGACGGGGAGGCGCATGCGGGTGCGGAGCGCGCTGTCGGCGGTGGCGGCCGCGGCCCTGGTCGCCGTGCTGGTGCCGGCAGGTGCCCAGGCCGCGGTGCCGGGCGCCGCGGGCGTCGACGTGTCCTACCCGAACTGCGGCACCCTGCCGACCGGGGGCGACTTCGCCGTCGTCGGCGTGAACGCCGGGGTCGGCACCACGACCAACCCCTGCTTCGCCGACCAGCGGGCCTGGGCCGCCACCCTGCCCGGCACGGTCCACAGCACCGCGGACGTCTACCTCAACACGCAGAACGCGGAGCCCCCGGCACCGGCGGCCTGGTGGCCGGGCAGCGACGCGACCCGTCGCGGCCGCGCGGTGAGGTCGCCCTACGGCGCCTGCTCAGGCGGCGCGACCCGGGCGTGCGCGTGGGTGTACGGGGTGTCGATCGCCGACGACGACGTCCAGACCCGCGGCGTCACCGGCACCGTCGGCCGCTGGTGGCTCGACGTCGAGACCGCCAACACCTGGGGTCCGTCCGCGACCCGCAACCGCGCCGTGCTCGAGGGCATGGCGACGACGCTCGTCGCCTACGGGCAGCGGGTCGGGCTGTACTCGCCGACGAACGAGTTCCCCTCCCTGATCGGCGCCGTGCCCGCCTCCAGCTCCCTCTTCTCGCTGCCGTCGTGGATCTCGCACGCCGCCGACCGCGCCCACGCGCTGCGGCTCTGCACCACCGCGCCGCTGACCGCCGGGCGCCTGCTCCTCGTGCAGTGGCGGGACACGGCGGCGCGGGTCGACCGCGACGTCGCCTGCAGCGCGCTCGCGCCCACCCCGAAGCCGAAGGTCGCCGGCTCGCTGCGCTCCGGTGCGAAGCTCACGGCCGTCGCCGGCCGCTGGGGTCCCGGGAAGGTCGCGCTGGCCTACCGCTGGACGCGGGACGGCGTCGCCATCACCGGCGCGACGAAGAAGACCTACACGCCGAAGGCGGCGGACCGGCGGCACCGGATCGCCGTGGTCGTGACCGGCACCGAGACCGGGTACAGCCGCACGGTCCGCACGAGCGCCGCGCACCGCATCGCCTCCTGACCGCCGGCCGCGGCCGGTCGTCGTCCGCCTGAAACACGACCTCCGCGACACTGGCGTCCATGACGCTGCTGGTCGTGGACGCCCGACTGATCACCATGGCCGGGGAGGGCTGCGGCTTCCTCGACCGCGGCTGGCTGCGGATCGACGACGGCCGCATCAGCGCCGTCGGCGCGGGCGCCGCCCCCGAGGTACCCGGAGCGGAGGTGCTCGACGTCGCGGGCGCGTTCGTCGCGCCCGGCTTCGTGTCCGCCCACAGCCACCTCTTCACCAGCGGCGCGCGCGGCCTGGGCGTCGACGCGACGCTGTACGGCTGGTGCGACTCGATGCTGGGCCTGATGAGCCACGCCTCCCCCGAGGACTACTACTGGGCGTCGCTGCACGGGTCGCTCGACTTCGTCGCGAACGGCACCACGACCGCGTTCGACTTCACCGACCCGCGCATCCCGTGGGAGCCGATGGTCGACGGCGCGAAGTCGGGCGCCGGCGCGCTGCGGCCGCTCGAGCAGCAGACCAGGCAGATCGACGCGAAGCTCGACAGCGGCATCCGCTTCATCAACGCGGCCAGCCTCGACGACGCGATCGGCACCGACGAGGAGGTGCTGGACCGCTTCGGTCTGATGGTCGGCCACTGCCGCGCGCTGGACCCGGACCGGTGCCTCGGCGCCGCGATCATGGGCGCCGTGCAGTGGTCGCCGCGGCCGAACGCCGCCGAGCTCGAGGTGGCCGCGATGCGCCGCTACGGCGTGCTGAACGAGGCGCACTTCCTCGAGACCCGGGAGGAGGTGGAGCTGCAGCGGTCGAAGTTCGTCCGCTACCGCGACGCCGGCGCGCTCGAGCTGGGCCTCATCTTCGGGCACTTCATCCAGACGACGCCCGAGATCATCGCGCAGGCGGCGGCCGGCGGCGCCCGGATGTCGTGGCAGCCCGCCTCCAACGGGCGGCTCGCCTCCGGCACCGCGGACATCGTCGGGATCCGGGACGCCGGGATGCCGATCGGCATCGGGCTCGACGACCAGGCCTGCACCGACGTGTCCGACCCGTGGCAGAACATGCGAATGGGGATCTACTCCGTGCGCGCCGCGACCGGCGACCCGCGCTCGGTGCTGCCGGAGGAGGTGCTGCGGATGGCGACGCTCGGCTCCGCGGAGGTGCTCGGCGTCGCCGACCGCGTCGGCAGCCTGGAGGTGGGCAAGCTGGCGGACTTCGTCGTCGTCGACCCGACGAGGCCGGACATGGGCCCGCTGTGGCACCCGGTCCGCAACTACGTGCTGTCGAGCTCCCTCCGGAACCTCAAGCGGGTGTACATCGGCGGCGAGCTGGTGGCCGAGGAGGGGGTGTCGACGAACCCGCTGGCGGGGCGCGCCGTGGAAGAGGTCCACCGCCGCATGACCGCCGTCGCCGCCGAGTGGGGATGGCCGGCCTGACGGCTCGTCCAAGCTCGTGAGCAGGAAGAACGAGCTTCAGCAGGAAGAACGGGCGGATTTGTTCCTGCTGTTGCGTGTTCTTCCTGCTGACGGGCTCGATTCTTCCTGCTGACGTGCTCCCGCGCCGGGGCCGTGACCTGCCCGCGGCCCCGGCCCGACTGGTGGAGGCCTACTGGTGGAGGCCTACGGGTGCAGGCGCTTCGGCAGCAGGGCGCCGAGGGGGCCGATGCCGAAGCCGGTGCCGACCAGGCGGCCGGCCCTGGTCTCGCGCAGGCGGTCCGCGTTCATCCGCATCGTGTGCCCGGTGCGGCCGAGCGCCGCGGTCAGCCTCGGCACGGAGGAGATCGCGCGGGTCGAGACCGCGACCGCGAGCCGCGGGTCGAACCGCACCCGCCGCGAGCGGCCGAGCCGCATGGTGAGGTCCAGGTCGTCGTGCACCCCCGGGTCGGTGCGGTGCACGTCGCCGCGCACCTCCTCCCAGACGGCCCGCCGCATCGCGAAGTTCGAGCCGTGCAGCGGGATCTGCCCGAGGGCGAGGCCGAAGAAGCCGTAGTAGGCGCCGTGGTAGCCGGCCGACAGCACGAGCCGGCGGGCGGGGCTGAGGTCGGCGAACACCCCGCGGCCCGTCACGGCGTCGAGCGCGGGATCCACCGCGAAGGCGCCCCGGACCGCGCGCAGCCAGTCCATCGGCGGCATCGCGTCGGCGTCGAGCCGGGCGATCAGGTCGCCGGTGGCCGTGTCGTAGCCGCGCGCGGCCGCGGCGGCCAGCCCCGGCATCGGCTCGGGGACCACCGTCGCCCCCGCCGCCCTCGCGATCATCGCGGTCTCCGCGCTCGCCCCGTTGTCGATCACGAGCACCTCGAACGGCGGCACGTCCTGCCGGGCCAGCGCCTCCAGGCACAGCCCGAGGTAGGGCGCGTCGTCGCGCACCGGTACGACCACGGAGATCCGAGGTGAGGTCACGGGGTCCATACAACCCTGCTCGACGGGAGAATGGGTGCCCGACCCCTTGGAGGATCCCATCCCCGCACCCTCAGCCGGCCGCGTCGCGGTCTACATCGACTTCGACAACATCGTCATCTCGCGCTACGACGAGGTGCACGGCCGCGGCGACTTCCAGCGCGACCGGCAGCGCTCCGCAGCGGGCTCGCTGTCGGAGGCGGAGTTCGCGCAGCGCCTCGAGGCCGCGACCGTCGACCTCGGCATCGCGATCGACTTCGCCTCCAGCTTCGGCACCCTCGTGCTCACCCGCGCCTACGCGGACTGGTCGGCGCCCGTGAACGCGCGCTACCGGGGCCAGCTGGTCGGCAGGGCCGTCGACCTGGTGCAGCTGTTCCCCGCGTCCTCGTACGGCAAGAACGGGGCGGACATCCGCCTCGCCGTCGACGCGGTCGAGGACATGTTCCGGCTGCCCGACCTGACCCACGTCGTGCTCGTCGCGGGCGACTCGGACTACATCGCGCTCGCGCAGCGCTGCAAGCGGCTCGGCCGGTACGTCATCGCGGTCGGCGTCGCGGGGTCGACCAGCCGCGCGCTCGCCGCCGCGTGCGACGAGCTGATCACGTACGACGAGCTGCCCGGCGCCCAGCCGATCCCGCCGAAGGAGGAGCAGCCGAAGGAGCGCAAGCGCGGCGGCCGCCGCGCCTCCTCCCCCGTCGAGCAGCCGGCCCAGCCGGAGCCGGAGCCGGACGACGAGGGCGACGAGGAGGAGGACGAGGATCCGCAGATCGCCGCGACGGCCCTGCTGCTGCGGGCCCTGCTGCTCGGGCACGACCGCGGCGGCGACGACGCCGGCTGGCTGCACAACTCGCAGGTCAAGGAGCAGATGAAGCGCCTCGACCCGTCGTTCAGCGAGCGGCGCATCGGCTACAAGTCGTTCTCCGACTTCCTCCGGTCGCGCGCCGAGCACCTGGACCTCGACGAGAGCAGCACCGCCCGCCTCGTGCGGCTGTCGTCCGCCGGGTAGTCCTCGACCGGCCGCCGGTCAGAAGGGGCAGTCGTCGGGGTGGATGAGCTCGACCGGGATGGGTGTGGGTTCGAGGGGGTCGTGGGGTCGGGTGACGTAGGTGTTGCCGGTCCGGGTGGTCCAGATCGAGGTGCGGTCGCGCAGCAGGGTGATTCGGGCTTCGCCGGCGGTCTTGATGCCGTGATGTCGGCGGGAGAGCAGCATCAGGTTGTCGATGGCGGTCTGCCCGTGCTCGTCGTGGAGGCGGAAGGACCGGGTGTGGTCGGCGTCGGTCTGGTCGGGGCCGCGGGGGCAGGCGGGTCCGC
>NZ_CAXTOQ010000170.1:0-6688 GCF_964245895.1 uncultured Amnibacterium sp. | reverse complement strand
CCACGCGGCGGAGACCAGCAGGATCGCCCCCTCCCGCACCCGCGGCGAGAGGTGCGACGCGTACCGCACCGCGGCGCCGACCCCCTGCAGCGCCTCGCCCAGCGCGGGGGAGCGGAGGAAGGCGTCGAACGGGCCGTTCAGCGCGCCGTCCGCGGCGGTCAGCGCGAAGTGCTGCGGCCCCTGCGCCCTCGGGCCGCCGGCGATCGCGTCGTACAGCGCGCGCTGCGGCTCGTCGAGCCGCTCGGGCGGCAGCGGGTCGAGGCGACTCACGCGGCGGCCAGCCGCAGGCCGATCTCGTGGGCCGCGGCGAGCACCCGCTCCAGGATCGGGCCGCGCAGGGCGTCGACGTCGTGCCGGGCGGCCGACACCGCGACGTTGATCGCGGCCACCGGCGCCGACCCGCCGGCGAACACGGGGACCGCGACCGACCGCAGCCCCAGCGCGAGCTCCTGGTCCTGCACGGCGTAGCCGCGCTCCCGGATCTGCTCCAGCTGCTCGGTCAGCGCCGCGCGCGATCCGACTGCGTTCGGCCCCTGACCGGTGCCGAAGGTGGCGTCCGCGACGCGCTCCGCGAGCTCCTCCGGCGTCAGGTACGCGAGCAGCACCTTGCCCATCGACGTGAACGCGGCCGGCAGCGTCGAGCCGACCTGGATGTTCGCGGTGACGAGATCCGCGTTCCGCAGCCGCACGAGGTACAGCACCTGGTCGCCCTGCAGCACGCCCAGGTTCACCGTCTCGCCCGTCGCCTGCGCCAGGGAGCGGAGGGGGCGCTCGCTCGCCGAGACGAGGCTCGAACCGCGCAGCGCGGCCGACCCGAGCGTCAGCACCGCGACGCCGGGGTGCAGCACGCCGTCGTCCGTGCGGTCGAGGAAGCCCTCCTCCTCCAGCGTGGACACGATGCGGAACGCGGTCGGCATCGGCAGCCCGGTCCGCTCGACGACCTCCCGCAGCCGCAGCGACGTGACGGTCTCGTCGAACAGCCGCAGCACCTGCAGGCCCTTCGCCAGCGACTCGATGCGGTACTGGTTCCGCTGCTTGGCATCGAGCGACGCCGACTCGTCGGATGCGCTCATGCGGCTCCGCCCCTCCGGCCGCGGGGGAGGTGCGGCACCGGGGCACGGTAACGATGCCTGGGAAACCGTGTCAACGCGGCGGCTGCGCGGTGACGCGGCGCGCGAACGCGAGGGCGCGCTCGACGATCGGCTCCAGGTCGTCGACGCCCTGCCAGAAGTGGGAGGCGCCGGGCACGCCGACCAGCTCGACGTCCGCGCCGACGCGGGCGAGCGCGTCGGCCAGCGCGCGGCTCTGCGCGAAGGGGACGAGCACGTCCGCCTCCCCGTGCTGCAGGAGGAACGGGGGCGCGCCCGCGTGCACCTGCAGCGCCGGACTCGCCGCGCGCGCGAGGTCGGGGAGGGCCGACACGGGGCCGCCGAGCAGGCCCGCCTCCCGCGACGCCGGATCGTCGTCGACGGCCGCGGGGTCGTCGGGCCGCAGGTCGCGGCCGAGCGCGGTGAGGTCCGCGGGGCCGTACCAGTCGACGACCCCGGCGACGCCGGCTGCGGGATCCAGGGCCGCCAGCGCCGCGAGGTGTGCGCCGGCGGACTCGCCCCACAGCACGATGCGGGCCGGGTCGAGCCCGTGCTCCGCGCCGTGCTCGCGCACCCAGCCGATCGCGGCGAGCACGTCGTCGACCTGGGCGGGGAACCGCGCCTCCCCGCTCAGCCGGTAGTCGGCGGAGGCGACGGCGAAGCCCGCCGCCGTGATCCGGCCGAGCGTCTCGTCGGCGGACCGGTGCGGCACGAAGGCGCGACGGCTGCCGAGCCGCCACCCGCCGCCATGCAGGAACAGCACGACGGGCGCGGGCGCCGCCTCGGGCAGGTGCAGGTCGAGCGAGAGCGGGCGGAAGCCGATCCGCTCCGCGAAGACGACGTCCCGCAGGACGGTGCTCACTCGGCGGCGTCGAAGCGGAACTCGGGGCGGAAGACGGTGCCGTACTTCTCCCCGGCGGCCTGCATCTGCTCGCGGGTCGGCACGAAGATCTCGCTGCGGTCCGGGATGCCCGGCTTGTCCGTCTGCTTGCCCATCGCGTGGAAGAACCGCCCGAACCCGGCGGTGGAGGTGCCGAGCACCTTCGACGTCGCCTCGTAGCGGTAGGCGTGCACGACGTCCTTCGGCACGTAGGCGAAGTCGCCGGCGTGCAGCAGCCGATCCTCCTTCACCCCGTGCTCGTCGTCCATCCACACGTGCACGGTGCCGTCGACGATGTAGAAGATCTCGTGCGTCCACCTGTGCAGATGCGCGGGGATGATCTCGCCCGCGTGGCCCTCGGCCGTGAAGACGTCGTACTGCCCCTCCGTCTCGTCGCCGGACAGCAGGATCGTGAACAGGTCGCCGAACAGCACGGACTTCTCGCCCTCGCCCTGTCGCAGGACGAAGGGGGCCGGCTTGCCGGGCAGGATCCCGGGGAAGCGGTCGCGCTCCGCGGACTCGTCGACCTTCGGGTGGGTGTCCAGGGACATCGGTGCGACCTCCTCGTCGTGGCGGCGTCCCACGACGGTGGCGACGCTCGCGCCCGCTCAGCGTGCGCGCCGCGCCGGGTGCCGCACAACCACGATCTCGCTACCGAGCAGTAGGCGCAGGCTATCGTCGGGTCGTGGACGTGCCGATCGCGATGCTGCAGTACTTCTGCGTGCTCGCGGACGAGCTGCACTTCGGCCGGGCCGCGAGCCGCCTCGGCATCGCCTCCCCGTCGCTCAGCCAGCAGATCGCCCGGCTGGAGGACCGCCTCGGCGCCCGCCTGCTGGACCGCGGCCCGCGACGGGTCGCGATGACGGACGCGGGCGCGCAGCTGCTGCCGCTGGCCCGGGAGGCGGTCCGCACGCACCGGCTGGTGCTGGACTGGGCGGTCGATCGCCGCACCGCGTCGGGTCCCGCGCTGCGGGTCGGGCTCGTCGCGACCGGCGCCGGCCCGCTCACGACGACGATCCTCGGCGCGGTGCTGGACCGCATGCCGTCGGTGCGGCTCGAGATGCGCCGGCTCGGGTTCTTCGACGTCGCGGAGGCGCTCACCAGCGGCGCGGTGGACGTCGCCTTCGCCCCGGCGCCCCTCCCGCTGCCGCCGGAGGTGCACGCGCGCGAGCTGACCCGTGAGGCGCGCGTGCTCGTGGTCCCGCGTGGTCATCCGCTGGCGGGGCGCACGGAGGTGGGCATCGCGGAGACCGACGACGAGGTCTTCGTCGCGCCCGCATCCGGCGACGCCGCGGCGCTCGACTGGTGGCTCGTCGACCCGAGGCCGAGCGGCCGCCGGCCGCGGCGCGGTCCGTCGGCTGACGACATCGAGGGGATCCTCGAGCTGGTCGCGGCGGAGGTGGGGGTGAACATCGCGGCCGCAAGCGTCGCCGCGCACTACCCGCGGCCGGGGCTCGCCTTCGTCCCGATCCGCGACGTGCCGCCCGCCTCGATCCTGCTCTGCCGCCGCGCGGCCGACGACCGCCCGGTGGTCGCCGCGTTCGAGCGGGCGGCGTTCGAGGTGGCCGCGCACGCCGGCTGACGGCTGCCGGCCGTGTGCAGCACGCGCGGACGTGTGCAGCCGCTGCAGCAAGTGCACACGTCCACCAGCCGAGCACATCGCGGCGGGTGCCGCGACCGAGGCACGCGGCTGTTCAGCGTCCGGCGGATCACCCCTCGAGATCGTGCAGGTCGAACTCGGCGAGCCCGGTCAGCTGCAGCGGCAGGCTGTCGTTCGTCAGCAGCCCGACCACGATGGCGGCCACCACGAGCGGCATCGTGCCGTGCACCTGGAACCGCTTGTGCAGCGCGGCGATGTGGCTGCGCACCGTGGCCGTGCTCACGAACAGCCTGCTCGCGATGGTGGCGCTGGTCGCACCGGTGGCGAGCTGCTCGAGCACCCGCAGCTGGGCGGGGGTGAGCCGCACGCGACCGCCGCCGCCGAGCGGAGCGTCCATCTCGTCCATCTTCGGGTCCCTCGTCGTGACGGGCTGCTGCTGTGCGAGCGGCCTCGGGCGAGTCTCTCGACCTCCGAGGCTTCGGCGCGAAACGAGGGCGGAGTGTCGGCGCCGCGCGACGGAATCATCACTTCTGACGATCTTCGGCCGACCTGCGCCCGGCGGCGCGGCCGTCGCGCGTCGGGCCGGTACCTGTTCTCCCCGGAGATGGGAGTCCCGATGCCACGTGCAGCTCGTAGGCGGTCGCACCGCCGAATCGCTCGGTCCTGGAAGGTCGGCGCCGCCGCTGCCCTGACGGCGAGCCTGGTGGCGACCGGCAGCGTCGCGGCCCTGGCGGACACGCTGCCATCGGGTACCAGCAGCACCGGCATCACCGGTCTGCGCCCGAACGCGACGCGCCTGTCGTTCCGGTTGAGCGACCACACGCAGGCGTCCGTCGACGTGGCGACCGGCGACCTCGACCTCTCGACGGTGCTGCGGACGCTGCCCGGTGTCTCGGCGTCGGTGCCGATCACGCTCGCCTACAACTCCCGTGCGGACGGCCCCGGCGACCACTTCCTCGGCGCGGCCGACGCGAGCGGATGGACCTACGGGATCGCCGGCGCGGGCAGCCTGTCGCTGCAGTCCGACGGCTCCACCGTCGACTTCACGTCGACCGACGGCGCCGTGTGGCCGTTCGCAGCGGTCAGCGGCTCGAGCTCGGCCTACGTCTCGCCCGCCGGCATCAAAGCCGTCCTCATGAAGACGACGAACGGGTGGACCCTCTCCTCCCTCGACTCCTCGCAGATCGTCACCTTCGACGGCACCGGTCGGCCGATCTCGGTCGCGGACCGCAACGGCAACGCGACCTCGATCGACTGGTCGACCGGCGTCGTGACGTCGTCGGCCGGCGCGGTCGATGCCCGGAAGCTCTTCCTCGGCTACGACAGCACCTACCACGCGGAGCACTTCGGCCAGCAGCACAGCGGCTCGACCGTGCGGGACCAGCAGGTGTCGCAGGACGGCAGCGGGAGGGTGCAGAGCTGGACCAACCCCACCGGCGCGTCCACGTTCGTGGAGTACGACGCCTCGGGGCGGGTCGCGAAGTTCTACAACGAGGGCGACGAGGAGCTCGACATCGCCTACGACTCGTCGAACCGGGTGACGAGCGTCTCGCAGGTCGACCACAGCACCAGCCCGACCGCGGCGACCGCCGTCACGCGGCTCTCCTACCCGTCGTCGACCCAGACGCTCGTCGCCGGACCGAACACGTCGCAGTCCTCGTCCGTCGCCGCGGTCGCGCACCTGACCTACACGGTGGACCCGTCGACCGGCCTCGTCACCCACGCGACGGACCAGATGGGCCGCGACCGGGCTGCGACGTACAACGCGAACCTCGACACGCTGACCTCGACGACCGGCTCCGGGGCATCGGCCACGACGACGACGAACACCTACGGCGCCAACGGTGGGATGTCGCAGACCCAGTCCGCCGTGTCCTCGGGCGCCACGGCGTCGGCGGCGTACGCGAACACGCCGGCGTCGAGCCAGTACCTGCCGTCGTCCACGACCGACGACGCGGGCAACACCTCCACCTTCACGTTCGACGGCGCCGGGAACCAGCTGACGGCGCAGGCCTCAGCGGTCGCTGCGCAGGCGGCGGTGACGTACAACCCGGACGGGACCGTGGCGTCGGCGACGCTGCCGGGCAACGCGGCCGCGGCCAACTCGACGACGTACCACTACGACTCGAACCACCAGCTGACCGCGGTCACGCCGGTGGCCGGTTCGAGCCTGGGGACGAAGTACTTCACCTACGACGTCTACGGTCGGCTGAAGACGGCGACGGACGGGGCTGGGAGGACGACCACGTACACCTACGACGGCGCCGATCGGGTGCTGACCACCGCGTTCTCGGACTCGACGCCGACTGTGACGAACACCTACGACGATGCGGGGAACGTGACCAAGCAGGTCTCCGGCGGCGGCACGATCACGAACAGGTACGACACCTTCAACCGGTTGACGAGCACGTCGAACACCGCGGGCGGTGGCACGATCTCGTACACCTACGACAAGGCGGGGAACCGCGCCTCGATGACGACGTCGAAGGGCACCACGAACTACGTGTACGACGCGTCGAACGTGCTCACCACGGTGAACTACCCGGCGAACTCGAACCCGACTCAGCGTCCGGTGACGTTCGCGACGGACAGCAACGGTCGGCGTACGGACGAGTGGCTCGGCACGAGCAGCTCGTGGGCTGGTCACGTGCACACCAGCTACGACGGGGCGGGTCGGATCTCGAACGTGACCGCGGAGGCGAAGCCCAGCGGCACGGCGACGACGGTGATGAACGTGGACTACTGCTACAACACCGGCGGATCGGGGTCGACCTGTTCGACCACCGCGGCGAACGACCGCTCGAAGCTGCAGTGGACGTACGACCACCTGTCGGGGCAGACCACGACGTACACGTACGACGGTTCCGGGCGGCTGACCTCGGCGGCGCAGTCGGGTGGGTCCGGGGCGAATCGCACGTACACGTACGGGTACAACAGCAACGGGGACCGCACGTCCGCAGTCGTGAGTGGCAGCAGCAGCTCGTCGCAGTCGTTGACGTACAACGCGGCGGATCAGATCACCTCGTCCGGGTACACGTATGACGGTGCGGGGAACATGACGGGGGCGCCGGGGAAGACGTTCACGTACAACGCGGCGGAGCAGATGACGGGTGCGACGGT
>NZ_CAXTOQ010000169.1:0-6841 GCF_964245895.1 uncultured Amnibacterium sp. | reverse complement strand
CGTCATGGGATGTCGAGCTGCTGCTCTCGAGGGATTCGCGGGACACGCGGGCGCTGGCGCGCGACCGGAGCAGGGGATCGAAGCGCTTGATCCGGCACGGGGTCTACGCGGAGGAGTCCGCGGTCGCGGACCTCGACCTCGAGGAGAAGCACATCGTCGCCATGCGAGCGCTCGATGCGGTGACGAACCGCCCGCTGGTGTTCTCCCACTGGTCGGCGATGACCGGACAGGGCCAGGACTCGCTGGCGACCCGGCTCGGCACGGTCCACGTGACGTTCACGGAGCCCGGCCAGCGCGGTCTCGAGCGCGTCAGCAGTCATCTGCTCTCGCTCCGGGATGAGGAGGTCGTGGAGGTCCACGGCCTGCTGATGACGAGCGTGGGCCGCTCGGTGATCGACATCGCGGCCGCCGCCTCGTTCGAGGAGGGCGTCATCGCTGCCGACTCCGCCCTGCGGTCCGGCCTGCCGAGGGAGATGCTCGAGCTGGCTGTCGATCTCGCCGGGTCTCGACGCGCACCGAAGCGCATCGCCGCGGTCGTGGCATTCGCCGATGGCAGGAGCGGATCGGTGGGCGAGTCGCTCAGCCGCGTCACCATGCACCGGATGGGCCTGCACCCCGAGCTCCAGCACAAGCACTTCGATCACCGCGGCTACATCGGGAAGTCGGACTTCTTCTTCTCGGACGAGCGGGCCGCCTGCGAGTTCGACGGGAGGGTGAAGTTCGTCGACGAGCGCTTCGCGCCGAACGGCGCCGCGGAGGTGCTCTGGAACGAGAAGGTCCGTGAGGACCGGATGCGTGCCGTCAACGACGGGTTCGCGAGGTGGGGCTGGCCGGAGGCGCGCGATCCGCATCGGCTCGCCCCGGTGCTGCGCGCGGCCGGGGTGCAGGTTCCGAGCAGGTTCTGAGGACATCGGCTCAAGTTGTTCATACAGGATCAGTCATGCGAGACTGATCGCGTGTCGTCCATCCGCGTCTTCCTGCTCGGCGCGCTCGCCGAGCGGGGGCCGATGCACGGCCACCAGCTGCGCCTCCTCGCGGAGAAGGAGCACGTGCACATGTGGACCGACTTCCGCGTGGGCGCCATCTACGGCGCCCTGAAGCGGCTCGTCGCGGAGGACCTGGTCGAGCCCGTGCGCACGGAGCGGGAGGGCGCCAGGCCCGAGCGGCAGATCGTCCGGATCACCGATGCGGGGCGGATCGCGCTCGATGATCTGCGGCTCGAGACGCTGCGCGAGTTCGCCCTCAAGCCGGACCCCTTCGACCTCGCGCTCGCGAGGGTCGGCAGGGACATGGCCGACGAGCTGCCGGACCTCCTCCGGGCCCGGCGCGCCGCCATCGTCGCGGCGGCGGCGCACCACACCGCCCGCCTCGAGCACGTCCACCAGTACCTGAACATCACCGAGCAGCACGTGATGCAGCACCAGACCCACCGCCTGCGGGCCGAGCTCGACTGGCTCGACTCCGTGCTCGCAGCGCTGCCCGCCATCGTCCTGGACGAGAAGACCAGAGAGACCGACTGACATGACCACCACCCCCGCCCCCGTCGGCACCATCCAGGTCGCGCCCCGGCGCGCCTGGATCGCGTTCGCCGTCGTGCTCCTCGGCTCGGCGATGTCCCTGATCGACGCGACCATCGTGAACGTCGCCCTGCCCTCGATCCGCACGAGCATCGACGCCTCCGAGGCGACGCTGTCCTGGATCATCTCCGGCTACGCGCTGGCCTTCGGTCTGGCCCTGATCCCGGCCGGCCGGCTCGGCGACCGGTTCGGCCACAAGTGGGTCTTCTTCTCCGGGCTCGCGCTCTTCGTCGCCGCGAGCGTGGCATGCGGCCTGTCGCAGACCGACGAGCAGCTGATCGTGTCCCGCGTCGTGCAGGGCCTCGCGGGCGGCATCTACCTGCCCGCGGTCTCCGCCTACATCCAGCTGCTGTTCTCCGGCCGGGTCCGCGGCCGCGCGTTCGCGGTGTTCGGCGCCGTGCTCGGCGTCTCGTCGGCGATCGGCCCGGTGCTCGGCGGCCTGCTGATCGAGGCGTTCGGCACCACGGACGGCTGGCGCTTCGTGTTCTACGTCAACCTGCCGATCGGCGTCGTGGCGCTGCTCGCGACCGCCGCGCTTGTGCCGAACAGCCCGCGGCAGGCAGCCGCCGCGAACGGCGTCGACCTCGTTGGGCTGCTGCTGCTCTCGGGCGCGCTCAGCGCGATCCTCGTGCCGCTGATCGAGGGGCAGGACCAGGGCTGGCCCCTCTGGACCTACTTCTCCCTCGCCGGTGGGGTCGTGCTGCTGGTGCTCTTCGGCCTCTGGGAGCGCAGCGTCGTCGCCCGAGGCCGCACCGCGCTCGTGCCGCCGCACCTGTTCACGCACCCCGCCTTCACCGCGGGCACCTTCCTCGCGCTCGTCTACTTCGCGGCGTTCGTCAGCATCTTCTTCTCGATCTCGTTGCTCTGGCAGTCCGGCCTGGGGCACACCGCGCTCGAGTCCGGCCTGGTCTCGATCCCGTTCGCGATCGGCAGCATCGTCGGCTCCTCGTTCAGCACCCGCCTGTCGGCCGCGATCGGCCGGACGGTCCTGATCCTCGGTTCCGGCCTCGTCGCGCTCGGTCTGATCGGCGTCTGGCTCGTGCTGCTGCTGGTGCCCGCCACCGACCTGACCAGCTGGGACCTGCTCGGCCCGCTGCTCGTCGCCGGGCTCGGCAGCGGCCTGTTCATCGCGCCGAACGTGCAGTTCATCGTGGCGACCGTCGATGCCGCGGAGGCGGGTGCCGCGAGCGGCGTCATCTCCACGATGCAGCGGATCGGCTCGGCGATCGGCATCGCGGTGATCGGCAGCGTCTTCTTCGGCACCCTGTCGTTCCCGAGCGGCCGCCGGCCCACCTCCACCGACGTGGCGGACGCGTTCGCCACGAGCGCCACGGCGGCCCTGCTCGTCAGCGCCGCCTTCGCGGTCGTCGCCTTCCTGCTGGTCTTCACCCTGCCGAAGCAGGTCGGCCGCGGCGGCAGCGCCCCGCAGCAGCAGGCAGCGTCGGAGCCCGCGGCCGCGGGCCGCTGACGGAACCAGCCCGTGTTCCGCCGCCGCGGCGGGCGTGACACCATCGCCGGATGATCGGAGCCGACCGATGAAGGTCGTGGTGGCGGGCGCGACCGGGGCCATCGGGGTGCCGCTCGTCGAGCGGCTGATCGCGGCCGGGCACGACGTGATCGGGATCTCCCGGCGGGCGGACGCCGGCGAGGGACGCGGCTGGGCAGGCACCGTCGTCGCCGACGTGCTCGACCGCGCTGGGCTGCTCGCCGCCGCGAAGGGCGTGCGCGCCGACGCGGTCGTGCACGAGCTGACGGCGATCCGCGGGCTGCCGATGCGCTACCGGGACCTCGACGCCACCAACCGGCTGCGCATCCAGGGCACCTCCAACCTGCTCGGCCTCGCGGAGGCGGTGGGCGCGACCCGGATGGTGACGCAGTCGTTCCTCGGCGGGTACGGGTTCGTGCCGCGGGACCCGACGCCGATCCCGGAGGGGGCGCCGTTCGGCGTCCCGGGGAAGGCCTCGCGCCACCTGGTGCCGATCATCGAGGCGCTGAAGGCCGCCGAGCGCCTGACCCGCTCGATGCCGGGGCTCGAGGGGATCAGCCTCCGCTACGGCCTGTTCTACGACGCCGCGAGCCTGCGCGGGATGGCGCCGATGCTGCGCCGGCGGCTGCTGCCCGTGCCGCGCTCCGGCGGCGGGGTGCACTCGTACATCCTGGTGCCGGACGCCGCTGCCGCGACCGTCGCGGCCCTCGAGCGGGGCCGCGCCGACCGCGCCTACAACGTCTGCGACGACCGGCCGATCCCCTGGAACGACTTCTTCGACGCCGCCGCCCGCGCGGTCGGCGCGCCCCGTCCCCTCCGGGTCCCGGCCGCGGTCTTCCGGGCCATGCCCTACATCGACGAGGTGCTGCGGTCGAGCATCCCGATGTCCAACGCGCGGGCGAAGGAGGAGCTGGGCTGGGCGCCGTCCGCCGCGTCGACCGAGGAGGGCCTGCAGCTGGCGGCCTCGGGCTGAGCCCTCCTGCTCAGCCGGGCGGATCTACCGTCGGACGGTGAGCACCGACCGCACCAGCACCCAGATCCATCTCGCCCGCCGGCCCACCGGGTGGCCCGTCGACGACGACTTCCGCCGGGTCGAGGTCGACCTGGGCGAGCTGCAGCCCGGCGAGGTGCGGGTGCGGAACGAGCTGCTGTCGGTCGACCCGTACATGCGCGGCCGGATGAACGCGGGCCGCAGCTACGTGCCGCCGTTCGAGCTCGACGCGGTGATGACCGGCGCCGCGATCGGCCGGGTCGTCGCCTCCCGCGACGACGGCCTCGTGGAGGGGGACCTCGTGCAGCACGAGCTCGGCTGGCGCGACGTCGCGCAGGCGCCGGCGGCGGCATTCCGGCCGGTCCGCGAGGTGCCGGGCGTGCCCGCCTCCGCGCACCTCGGCGTGCTCGGCGTCACCGGGTTCACGGCCTGGCTCGGGCTCACCGAGATCGCGCACCTGCGGGAGGGGGACGTCGTCCTCGTCTCCGGCGCGGCCGGCTCCGTCGGCTCGATCGCGGGGCAGATCGCGAAGCTGCTGGGCGCCTCGCGGACGATCGGGTCCGCGGGCGGCCCCGAGAAGGCGCGCCTGCTCACCGAGCGGTACGGCTACGACACGGCGATCGACTACAAGGCGGCGCCGATCCGGCAGCAGCTGCGGGCCGTCACCGGCCGGGAGGACGGCGAGGGCATCGACGTCTACTTCGACAACGTCGGCGGCGACCACCTGGAGGCCGCCATCGAGGTCTTCAACGACGGCGCACGGGCCGCGCTGTGCGGGGCGATCTCGAGCTACAACGCGGACCGCCGCGTGCCCGGCCCGGACAACCTGTGGCTGCTCATCACCCGCGGCGCGAGCATGCGCGGCTTCACCGTGCCGCACTACTTCCCCCACTTCCCGGCGTTCCTCGAGCAGGCGGTGCCGTGGGTGCAGGACGGTCGTCTCGTCCATGACGAGACGATCCGGGAGGGTTTCGACGGGGTCGTCGACGCCTTCCTCGACCTGATGCGCGGGGCGAACACCGGGAAGATGCTCGTCCGGCTCTAGTCGAGCTGACCCGGTCTCAGGCGCCGACGGGCACCCGGTCCTCGGCGGGGGCCCCTGCGGTCGACGTCGCCGTGTGGAGCCCGAGGCCCTGGTCGCGCCGGCGGAAGACGACCGCGGCGAGGATGGCACCGCCCGCGAAGAACGCGGCGCACCACCAGTAGGCGGTCGCGTAGCCGTGCACGGCCGCCTCCGCGCCGACGGCGGCGGTGACCGGCGCGTGACTCGCGAGGTAGTCGGTCAGCGCGGTGGCCGCGAGGGTGTTCAGCAGCGCGGTGCTGATCGAGCCGCCGACCTGCTGGCTGGTGTTCACGAGCGCCCCGGCGACGCCGGCGTACTGCCGGTCCACGCCGAGCGTCGCGGTCTGCATCGACGCGGGCATGATCGAGCCCATGCCGGCGCCCATGAGCAGCAGCGGCAGCAGGAGGTCGGGCGCGTAGGCGCTGTGCACGTCGAGCCGCGTGAACAGCACCATCGCGGTCGTGGCGAGCACCATGCCGATCGGCACCATGACCTTCGGCCCGAACCTCGGCACGAGGAGGTTCGTGCCCAGCTGGGCGGCGAGCACGAGCATGCCGATCATCGGCAGGAACGCCACGCCCGTCTGGATGGGCGAGTAGCCGAGCGTCGACTGCACGTAGTACGTGACGAACAGGAACACGCCGAACATCCCGGCGCCGGCGATCACGACGGAGGCGTACGCCGCGGCCCGGTTGCGGTCCCGCAGGATCGCCAGCGGCAGCAGCGGGTGGGAGGCGCGGGTCTGCCAGACCACGAAGGCGATCAGCAGCACGCCCGCGGCCGCGAGGAAGCCCCAGCTGGCCGGCGAGTCCCAGCCGTCGCTCTCCGCGTTGGAGAACCCGAAGACCAGGCTGAACAGCCCGGCGGAGACGAGCAGGGTGCCGGGCACGTCGAGCCTCGGCCGCGGGCCGGTGCGCCGGACGTTCGGGACGAGGAACATCGCTCCGACGACGGCGACGACGGCGATGACGTCGTTGATGTACAGGTTCCAGCGCCAGTCGAGGCTCTCCGTCAGCACGCCGCCGAGCAGGAGCCCGATCGCGCCGCCCGCGCCCGCCAGGGCGCCGAAGACACCGAAGGCGCGGGCGCGCTCCTTCGGGACGGTGAAGGTCGTGGTGAGCACGGCGAGCGCCGTCGGGGCGAGCATCGCGCCGAACACGCCCTGCAGCGCGCGGGCGGCGATCAGGACGCCGAACGTCGGCGCGGCGCCGCCGAGGGCGGAGGCGAGCGCGAACCCGACGAGGCCGATCAGGAACATGCGCTTGCGGCCGACGAGGTCGCCGAGGCGGCCGCCGAGCAGCAGCAGGCTGCCGAACGCGAGGGAGTAGGCCGTGACGACCCACTGGCGGTCCGCGTCGGAGAAGCCGAGATCGGCCTGCGCCGAGGGCAGGGCGATGTTCACGACGGTCGCGTCGAGCACGACCATCAGCTGCGCGAGCGCGACGACGGCGAGCGTCCACCACCGTCGTGACGAGGGCGCGTCCACCGCGGCGGGGGACTCGGGGGAGGAGGTCATGGGCTCCACCATATACGGAACGGAGCAGTTCCGGATCTGCCACGTTCCAGAACGTGCCCGTGTCGTATACTCGGATCCCGACATCAGTGAGGAGCGGCCGCGATGACGCAGCAGGGTCTCGTCGACGAGGTCTCCGCGCAGGTCCCTGCGACGGAGGACGACGACCAGCGACGGCCGCATCTACACGATGAGCGACACGGTCGGCTTC
>NZ_CAXTOQ010000168.1:0-6947 GCF_964245895.1 uncultured Amnibacterium sp. | reverse complement strand
ATCCGCCTGGCCGCACGCCGGGCCGGCTCCATCAGCGGGCGCCAGTCGTCCGGCGCCACCGCTCTCGCGGCCTCCGATGGGCAGGTGCTCGCGGTCGCGGCGCGCGCATCGAGGACCGCGCCGATCGCCGATTCGAGCGCCCGGTCGGTGGCGTCGACCCGATGGCGTCGGCAGGCGTCGGAGCAGTACCGCGCGTCCGCCGACGCGGAGCCGGGCATCCGGCGCCCGCACGACGCGCACGTTCGGTCCGCGAGCGCCGCCTCCGACGCCTCGACCGCCGCTCTGGACTGCCGCCCCATCCGGTCAGTCCGCTTCGGGGTCGACCCAGGGCACCTCGGGGTTCACCTCGGCCGCCTCGATCCCGCCGGTGTTGTCCGCGGCGCCGTCTTCTGCCGTGTCACTCGCGTCGGCCGGCTTCGGATCGCTCATGCCCCGAACGCTATGCGCCGTCGCTGGACGCCTGATCGGTCCGGGGACCGAGCAGCGCGTCCACCGAGGCGCGCGTCGCCTCCAGGTGCTCCCTGAGCGCGGGCAGCACCTCGGCAGGCAGGGCGCCGCGGGCCGCTGCGGTCCGGATGCGCGCACGCAGGTCGTGCCGGAACGCCGTGAGCAGCTCGTCCGCCTCCTGGGCGTCGCGGGGAGGCGCCGCGCGGGGGCCGTCCGATCCACCCGGACGGTTCGGGCGCGCTCGCGCAGCCGCCGTCGAGGCGGCGAGGTCCGCCCGCAGGGAGCGCATGGCGTCGTCGACGGAGGCCCGGACGTCTGTGGCCATGCGCCGAACCGACTCGTCGACCTCGTGCTGCAGCCGGTCGAGGTCGTCGCGCCGCTCGTCGACGAGCGCGCGGCCCGCCTCGGTGATCTCGTGCACGGTCCGGCGTCCGTCGCTGCGCGCGACGACCAGTCCCTCCTCCTGGAGGCGGGCGAGCCGCGGGTAGACCGTCCCCGCGCTCGGGGCGTAGGTGCCGCCGAACCGGTCCGACAGCTCCTGGATCAGCTCGTAGCCGTGCATCGGCCGGCCCGCGAGCAGCCCGAGGAGGTAGAGCCGCAGCTGGCCGTGACCGAAGACGGAAGCCCTCACACGTCCGCCGAGTGCACGACCCGCACGGTACCGCTCGCCGTCTCGACCCGCACCCGCGTCGGCTCGGCGCCGGCTTCCCCCCACGTCCCGCGGAAGCCGTGGCGTGCCCGTCCGACGTCCTGGCCGTCGACCTCGAGGCCCCCGCTGATCGTGTCGATCGTGTACTCCGCTGGTCGATCCGGACCGAGCCGCAGCACGACCGCGCCGCTGACCGTACGCAGCCGGACGAGGTCGGGCGCCTCGAGGTCGAGGAACAGGTCGGCGCTGACGCTGTCGCAGTCGAACCGCGTGACGGCCCCCGAAGCGGTGATCGCTCCGCTCACGGTGCGCACCTCGACGGCGCCCTCGTGCTCCCGCAGCGCGAGCTCGCCACTGGTGCCCTCCAGGCGGGCGGAGCCGGCCGTCGCGTCGCACACCACGCCCCCGCTGACCGTCCCGATGCGGCAGCCCTGCTTCATCCCGCTGACCAGCACCTCGGCGGTGACGACCTCGACGTCCACCTCCGTGTCGTGCTGCACGGCGACCGTCAGGGAGGCGCGCGTGCCGCCGTCTCGCCCGTCCTGCGCGCCGATCCGCAGCACCCCGTCCTCCAGCACGACCTCCAGCGGAGGTCCTGACACGTCGCGCACGTCGATGCGGGCGCCCTGCTCGTCGCAGCCGATCACGTCGATCTCGCCGCGCTGCACCCGGAGGCGCAGGCGCCGCTGCTCAGGGACCGTCAGCGACTGCGGGCCGTCGATGGTCCAGCTCGGGCCGGTCGGGTCATCGATGCTCATCGAGCGCTCCTCGGGTCGTCGCGGGTCAGCAGAAGGGACGGATCGACGGAGCGGCACGCTCCACCCGCGTCGGATCGATCGTCCGCGGCGGCGTGTCGCGGCGTCGCGCCGCCCAGGCGAGCAGCGCCAGGCCGAGGTGCTCGGCGACCGACTCGAGGCCGGAGCGGCCTCCGGTGTCGGCTCGCGCAGGCAGCGCGAGCGGGAACGAGGCATGCAGTGCGCTGGTCATGGTCGCCTCCGATGGTCGAGTTCGAGATATATCTCGAAAATAGGCGGCCAAGCAGCAGATGTCAAGATATATCTCGACTGTTCCATCGCCTCCGGCTCGAAGGCCGCTCCTCCGGCGCGCTCCGTGCCCCCAGTTGCGGGGCAAGCGCGCGCCGTCGGGAACGCAAGCACGACGATCCGTGCACCGACTGGTGCGGTGCAGCGCGAGGCCGATGCATCCTCCTGATCTGCACCGGCCCCGGGGGGAGCCGGGCGGAAGGGGGATCTGAGATGCACACGCGAACGAACGCCCGCGGCCCGCGCCGCGCCGGCGCGGTGGCGCTGGTCGGCACGACCGCGCTCGCCATCATCGGGGGCTCGCTGCTGAGCGCCACGGCCGCGAACGCGGACACGATGCGCTGCGCCACCACCAACGGCACGACCACCCTGGTCGACGTCAACGGGTCCGGTTCGGGCCTCATCAACCTGGGCTCACCCGGAGGCGTCATCGGCATCGCGACCGGCGCGAACGGCGCGCAGATCGGCCTGCTCAGCTGCACCGCCGTCGTCGGCCTGGGCGGCACCGCCCCGGGGACGACCGTGGCGACGCTGAACGCCGGGAGCACGACGCCCGTGACCGTTCCGACCGTGTCGCCGAGCACGCCGGGGACGCCAGGCCCGACGACGCCCTCGGCCACGCCCACGTCCTCCGCGCCGTCCACCACCGCGCCGGCTCCGACGGGTGCGCCGACGGCCGGGTCGACCAGCTCGACGAAGCTGTCCACGGTCAAGGTCTCGACCAGCTCGTCCACCGTGTACCCCGCGGCGAGGGGCTACAGCAAGAGCCGGGTCACCTTCTCGGTGAAGGGTCTGACGTCGACCAAGGGCACGGTGAAGATCACCGGCAAAGCGGTGCTGAAGAAGGGGTCCAAGGTCGTGAAGACCTGGAAGATCTCGAGCACCACCTCCAAGATCACCTGGAACGGCAGGATCGGCAAGAAGGTCAAGGCCGGTGTGTACACGCTGACCGTGACCGCCTGGTCGGCCGACGGGACCAAGAAGGTCACGACCATGAAGGTGCGGGTCTCCGCCAAGCACCTCGTCACCCGGACGATCTCGGTGCCGTCGAAGAACCTCACGGGGGCCAGCACCGCGGCGCTGCCCGCGAAGGTCGCGAAGGCGTTCAAGTACGGCAAGGTGACCGCTCGGGTGCACTACATCGCGCACGTCACCGGCAAGGCCCGGCTCGTGTTCGCGAACGGCGCCACCAAGCGGTACGTGCCGCTCAAGGACGGCACGCACTCCACGAAGGCCCTCCCGCTGCCGAAGGGATTCGGCTCCGTGACGATCGGACACGACTGGAAGAAGGGCGACGCGACGCTGATCTCGCTCCGTTCGGTGTTCTCGTACAAGCAGCTCGTCTGACCGCGGGGCGGCGCGAGGAGGGGCGGGTGGCCGATGGGCCGCCCGCCCCTTCGCCGCGCACGGCGCACTCGGGCTGCTTGCGTAGGTTGACGGGCCGGGTCCCGCCGGGACCGGGTGGGAGCGGCATGCGGTTCGAGCACGAGATCATCTGGCACGCCTACCCGCTGGGCTTCGTCGGCGCCGAGCGGGAGAACCCGATCGGCGCCGCGGTGCAGCACCGCCTCCCCCGCCTCGAGCGGTGGCTCGACCACCTGGTCGAGCTCGGCGCGAACGCCCTGCAGCTGGGCCCGGTCTTCGACTCCGAGACGCACGGGTACGACACCCGCGACCACCTGCGGATCGATCCGCGCCTCGGCGACGAGGACGACCTGCGGGCGCTGATCGCCGCGGCGCACGAGCGCGGGATCAAGGTCGTGCTCGACGGCGTCTTCAACCACGTCGGGCGCTCGTTCCCGCGCTTCGTCGCCGCGGAGGCGGGCGATCCGGAGGCGGCGGCCTGGTTCCGGCGCGACGGCGACGGCTGGGCGGACTTCGAGGGGCACGCGTCGCTCGTCGTGCTGAACCACGACAGCCCCGCCGTCCGGGCGTACGTGATCGAGGTCATGCGGCACTGGCTGGACCTGGGCGTCGACGGCTGGCGGCTCGACGCCGCCTACGCGGTGCCGACCGACTTCTGGCGGGCCGTCTCGGACGCGGTCCACGCGTCCCACCCGCACGCATGGCTGCTCGCCGAGGTCATCCACGGCGACTACGCCGCGTTCGTCGCCGAGTCCGGGCTCGACTCCGTCACGCAGTACGAGCTGTGGAAGGCGGTCTGGAGCAGCCTGAACGACGCCAACCCGTTCGAGCTGGCGTGGACCCTCGGCAGGCACCGCGACCTGGTCGCGTCGTTCCTGCCGACGGTCTTCGTCGGCAACCACGACACGACCCGCATCGCGAGCGCGCTGACCGACGAGCGCCACCTCCCCCACGCCGTGACCGCGCTGCTCACCGCAGGCGGCATCCCCGCGATCTACGCCGGCGACGAGGAGGGGTTCACGGGCGTGAAGGAGGACCGGGCAGGCGGCGACGACGCGGTGCGGCCGCCGTTCCCGGAGGACCCGAGCGGGCTGTCCCCACTCGGGGAGCCGGTCCTGCGCCTGCACCAGCGCCTCATCTCGCTGCGCAGACGGAAGCCGTGGCTCGTCGACGGCGTCTACGAGCAGGTGCGTCTGGACGACGCCGCGCTCGTCTACCGGATGACCGCGCGGGACGGCCGCGACGCGATCATGGTCGCGCTCAACATGAGCGATCGGCCCATCGAGGTCCCCCTCGGCGACGGCGAACGGATCCTGGAGGGCGGGCTGGGCGCGCATGAGGCGGCGGTGATCGGCCGAGACTGACGTCCCCCTTCCGCTTCGTAGGTCCTCCAGACCTCCGAGACGAAAGGGAGGCTAGGACCCGACAGCGCGTCGCACGAGGTCCACGATGCGGGCCTCCACCTCGGGGGTGACGTCGGCGACGGCGAACGACGTGGGCCACATCGCGCCGTCGTCGAGCCGCGCGGTCTCGGAGAAGCCGAGCGTGGCGTAGCGGACCTTGAACTTGGAGGCCTGCTGGTAGAAGACGACCACCTTGCCGTCCTTCGCCCAGGCCGGGCTGCTGTACCACGTGCGCGGCGCGAGGTCCGGGGCGGCCTCGGAGACCACGCCGAAGACCCGCTCGGCGAGTCGGCGCTCGTCGTCGCCGAGCGCCGCGATCGCGGCGAGCGCCTCGGCGCGGTCCTCCTCGGGCGTCGTCCTGCCCTTCCGGGTGCGCAGCTCCTTCGAGCGCTGCTTCATCGCGGCGCGCTCCTCGGTGGTGAACGTGTCGTCGGCCATGCATGCCTCCTCGGGGATACGGGATCTGCAGGCTAGGACGGATCGATGGGGACGGGCTTCTCGAAGCCTGCTCGATCCGCGGCCTCAGGCGCGCGGCCCGGACTCCGCGGCGTGGTGCCGTCCGATCGGCAGCACCAGCGGCTTGCCCGAGACGGGATCGGGCACCACCCGGCTCTCCAGGCCGAAGACCTCGCGCACGGTGTCCGCGGTGAGCACCGCCTCCGGGTCGCCGGCGACGCGCACCCTCCCCGCCGCGACCGCTACGAGGTGATCGGCGTACCGCGCGGCGAGGTGCAGGTCGTGCAGGACCATCACGACGGTGGTCCCGCGCCGCCGGTTCAGGTCGGTGAGCAGGTCGAGCACCTCGACCTGGTGCGCGATGTCGAGGAACGTCGTCGGCTCGTCGAGCAGCAGGACGTCGGTCTGCTGCGCGAGCGCCATCGCGATCCAGGTGCGCTGCCGCTGGCCGCCGGACAGCTCGTCGACGGGCCGGTCCGCCAGGTCGGCGGTGTCGGTGAGGCGCAGCGCCTCCGCGACCGCCTCCTCGTCCTGCGCGGTCCACCGGGCGAGGAACCCCTGGTGCGGGTGGCGGCCGCGCGCCACGAGGTCCGCGACCGCGATCCCCTCCGGCGCGGTCGGCGACTGCGGCATCAGCCCGAGGATGCGGGCGACCTCCTTCGTCGGCAGTCGATGGAGGTCCTCGCCATCGAGCAGGATCCGGCCGCCGCGCGGCGGCAGCAGGCGCGCCATCGCCCGCAGCAGGGTGGACTTGCCGCAGGCGTTGGCGCCGACGATGACCGTGATGCGGCCGGGAGGGACGAGCAGGTCGATCTCCTCGGCGACGACGCGGTCGCCGTAGCCGAGCGTGACCCGCTCGACGGCGAGGGAGTGGGCGGCGGTCACAGCGAGCCTCCTGCGCGGTTAGTCCGGATGAGGAGGAGGACGAGGTACGGCGCGCCGAGCACGCCGGTGACGACCCCGACCGGGTAGCGGTCGCCGAACCCGAACTGCCCGAGCAGGTCGGCGCCGAGCACGAGGGCGGCGCCGACGAGCGCGGACGGGACCATCAGGGAGCCGCCCGCGCCGACGATCCGGGCCGCGATCGGCCCGGCGAGGAACGCGACGAACGCGATCGGTCCGGTCGCTGCCGTGGCGAAGGCGATCAAGCCGACCGCGGCGACGATCACGACGACCCGCGTCCGCTCCACGCGGACGCCGAGCCCGGCGGCGGATTCGTCGCCGAGCCGCAGCAGGCCCAGGTCGTGCTCCCGGGACAGCAGCACCGTGCCGAACGCGACGACGGCGATCAGCAGCGGCAGGACCTGCTCCGGCGTCGCGCCGTTCAGGCTGCCGGTGAGCCACCGCATCGCCGTCTGCAGATCCCACGACGCCGCCTGCAGCAGGACGTACGAGACGACCGAGTCGAGCATCGCCGAGATGCCGATGCCGATCAGGATCAGGCGGGTGCCGACGACGCCGTCGCGGTAGGCGAGCAGGTAGATGAGGCCGGCCGTAGCCAGCGCGGCGATGATCGCGACGACCGAGGTCGTGGTGCCGTCGAGGCCGAGCAGCACGATCGAGACCACCGCGGCGGCGCTGGCA
>NZ_CAXTOQ010000167.1:0-6957 GCF_964245895.1 uncultured Amnibacterium sp. | reverse complement strand
ATGGCCAAGGGCATCGCGGGCGGCGTGCCGCTCGGCGCGATGGTCACCTTCGGCGCGGCGAGCGGCCTGCTGCAGCGCGGCGACCACGGCAGCACCTTCGGTGGCAACCCGCTCGCGACCGCGGCGGCGAACGCGGTGCTCGGCGAGATCGAGCGCGCCGACCTGATCGGCAACGCGGAGCGTCGCGGCCAGGAGATCCGCGCCGCGGTCGAAGGGCTCGGCTCGGCGGCGGTGACGGAGGTGCGCGGCCGGGGCCTGCTGATCGGCATCGGCACCGTCGAGGGCGCGGCGCCGGCGATCGGGGAGGCGGCGCTCGCCGCCGGCCTGATCGTCAACCCGATCAACCCGACATCGATCCGCATCGCGCCGCCGCTGGTCGTGGGCGACCGCGAGGTCGCCGCGTTCACCGACCGCTTCCGGACGGCCCTCGCCGCCGTCTGACGGGGCATCCCGCCGGCCGAGGTGCGAGCGCAGCGAGCCTCGAGACCCGCGCCCGCCCGCTTCGGCAGGCTCCTCCAGCACCTGAGCAGGCCGTCCTCCCTTCAGCAGGCCGGACGGAGGGCTTGTGGCCTGCTGAAGTGCTCCTGGCCTGCTGAAGTGCTCCTGGCCTGCTGAAGTGCTCCGGCCTGCTGAAGTGCTCCCAGCCTGCTGAACCGCTCCCAGCCTGCCGAGGTGCTCCGCCGGCCCCGATCCGGACGATCCGCCGCGCGCCGATAGCGTTGACCGGTGACCCGCCACCTCCTCCGCGACGACGACCTGAGCCCCGCCGAGCAGGTGGAGATCCTCGACCTGGCCGTGCGCGTCAAGGCCGACCGCTGGGGGAGGACGCCGCTCGAGGGCCCGCAGACCGTCGCGGTGATCTTCGACAAGTCCTCGACCCGCACCCGGGTCAGCTTCGCGGTCGGCATCGCGGACCTCGGCGGCAGCCCCCTCATCATCTCGACGGCGAGCAGCCAGCTGGGCGGCAAGGAGACCCCCGCCGACACGGCCCGCGTGCTCGAGCGGATGGTGTCGGCGATCGTCTGGCGCACATACGCGCAGTCCGGGCTGGAGGAGATGGCGGCGGGCACCACGGTGCCGGTCGTCAACGCGCTGTCGGACGACTTCCACCCGTGCCAGCTGCTCGCGGACCTGCTGACCATCCGCGAGCACAAGGGCCGTCTCGCGGGGCTCACCGTGGCGTTCGTCGGCGACGGCGCCGACAACATGGTGCACAGCTACCTGCTCGCCGGCGCGACCGCGGGCCTGCACGTGCGCATCGCGCATCCGGAGGCGTACGCGCCGGACGCCGCGGTCGTCGGGGACGCGCGGCGCATCGCGGCGGGAACGGGCGGCTCCGTCTCGCTGACCCACGACCCGGCGGAGGCGGTCGCGGGCGCCGACGTGGTCGTCACGGACACCTGGGTCTCGATGGGCCGCGAGGACGAGAAGGCGGTGCGGATCGAGACCCTGTCGCCGTACCAGGTGACCGCCGACCTGATGGCGACCGCCGCCGACGACGCGCTCTTCCTCCACTGCCTGCCGGCCGATCGTGGGTTCGAGGTCGCGCCCGAGGTCATCGACGGGCCGCAGAGCGTGATCTGGGACGAGGCGGAGAACCGCCTCCACGCCCAGAAGGCGCTCCTGATCTGGCTGCTCGAGCGCGCCTAGGCTGACCGTCGACATGAGCGACCAGCACCGGGGGACGAACGCGGGATCGCTGTGGGGCGGACGCTTCGCGGAGGGCCCCTCCGACGCGCTGCAGGCCCTGTCCAGGTCGACGCACTTCGACTGGGTGCTCGCCCACCACGACATCGCGGGCTCGAAGGCGCACGCGGAGGCGCTCGCGGTCGGCGGCTACCTGACGCAGGCGGACCTCGCCGCCCTGCTCGCCGCCCTCGACCGCATCGACGCCCGCGTCACCGACGGCTCCCTGGTGCCCGGCCCGGACGACGAGGACGTGCACGCGGTCCTCGAGCAGGCGCTGCTGGCGGAGGCGGGGACCGAGCTCGGCGGGCGGCTGCGCGCCGGCCGCAGCAGGAACGACCAGATCGCGACGCTGATCCGGCTCCACCTCCGCGACCACGCCCGGGTCGTCGGCCTGCAGCTCGTCGACCTGATCGACGCGCTCGCCGCGCAGGCCGACGCGCACTTCGGCGCGATCCTGCCCGGCCGCACGCACCTGCAGCACGCCCAGCCGGTGCTGCTGGCCCACCACCTGCTCGCGCACGCCTGGCCGCTCGCGCGCGACCTCGAGCGGCTCGGCGACTGGGCCCGCCGCGCGGACCGGTCCCCGTACGGCTCCGGCGCGCTCGCCGGCTCCAGCCTCGGGCTCGACGACGAGCTCGTCGCCCGGCGCCTCGGCTTCTCGCGCACCATCGAGAACTCGATCGACGGCACCGCGTCGCGCGACGTCGTGGCGGAGTTCGCGTTCATCGCCGCGATGATCGGCGTCGACCTGTCGCGCCTGGCGGAGGACGTCATCCTCTGGTCGACGCGCGACGTCGGGTTCGCCCGGCTGCACGACTCCTGGTCGACGGGGTCGTCGATCATGCCGCAGAAGAAGAACCCGGACATCGCGGAGCTCGCGCGCGGCAAGGCGGGCAGGCTCGTCGGCGACCTCACCGGGCTGCTGACCACCCTGAAGGGGCTGCCTCTCGCCTACAACCGCGACCTGCAGGAGGACAAGGAGCCGGTCTTCGACCAGGTGACGACGCTCGAGACGCTGCTGCCCGCGATGACGGGCCTCGTCGCCACGCTGCGGTTCGACGTCGAGCGCATGGCCGCCTCCGCCCCGGAGGGGTACTCGCTCGCCACGGACGTCGCCGAGTGGCTCGTCAAGCAGGGCGTGCCGTTCCGGGACGCGCACGAGGTCACCGGCGCGCTGGTGTCCGCCGCGGAGGCGCGCGGCGTCGCGCTCGACGTGCTGACCGACGACGAGCTGCGGCAGGTGTCGCCCGCCTTGACGCCCGACGTCCGCGCGGTCCTGACCGTCGAGGGGTCGGTCGCGAGCCGCACGGGCGTCAGCGGCACGGCGCCCGACCGGGTGCGGCGCCAGCTCGCCGCGCTCACCGACCAGGTGCGCATCGCGAAGGGGGCGCTGCCGTGAGCAGGCGCACCCCGCGGGGCCCGCTGCCCCGCAGGGGTCCGACTCGCACGGGCAGCTACGGCGCGGGCCGCGCCGGGCGGTGGTCGAGCCCCTGGGTCCTCCGCATCGTCGTGATCGTGGCTGCGGCGATCCTGCTCGCGGCGGTGGTGCTCGCCGGGATGCAGGGGATCCTGTTCTCCGTGCCCTCCCGCTGACCGTGCCGGCCGACGCCGATCGCCGCCTGCTCGAGGCGCCGGCGCACGTGGTCGCGCCCCTGCTGCTCGGCGCCGTGCTCACGCACGTCACGCCGGACGGCGCCGTGGCCGTGCGGCTGACGGAGGTGGAGGCCTACGAGGGCGAGGGCCAGGATCCCGGCTCGCACGCGCACCGCGGCCGCACCCCGCGCACCGCGGTGATGTTCGGTGACCCCGGCCACCTGTACACCTACTTCACCTACGGCATGCACACCTGCGCGAACATCACCTGCCTGCCGTCGGGCCGCGCGTCGGCCGTGCTGCTGCGCGCCGGCGAGGTCGTCGCGGGGGAGGCGCTCGCGCAGCGGCGGCGGACCACGGCGAAGCGGGCCGCGGAGCTGGCGCGCGGGCCCGCCCGGCTGGTCGTCGCGCTCGGGATCGTGCTCGCGGACGGCGGTTCGGACGTGCTGACGCCCCCGTTCGGCCTGCGGCTCGCTCCCGTCGCCCCGGAGGCGGTCAGCGCCGGTCCGCGCGTCGGCGTGTCGGGGGAGGGAGGTGACGGCGACCGCTTCCCGTGGCGCTTCTGGATCACGGGCGACCCGACGGTCTCGCCGTACCGGCCGGGGAAGGCCCGCCTCAGGAGCGGGTGAGCGGACCGCGAGGTCGGGCCGGGGCGCGATCGTGCGTTCCGGGACGCCATCGGTGCGGGCGGGCCCTTCCGGCCCGATCCGGGCGTCCGCGGCCGCCCCGATCGGGCCGATGTCGCCCGTGCGCGGGACCGAGACAGCCCGCGCCGGGCGGAGACCGCCCGCGCCGGCTCGGCCCGCGTGGCCGCGACTGCGAGCGTCCCGCGAGGCCGCGGTGGCCGCCCGAGGACGTCAGGAGCGGGTGAGCAGCACCAGTCCGGCGGCGGCCGCCGCCCAGATCCAGCTGCCGAGGGTGCCGATGATGAACCGCTCGCGCACCGGCCCGTCGACCAGCTCCGTGAAGCGGCCGACGCCCTTGATGGCGATGACGACGGCCAGCGCCTCCGGCACCCCGGCGATGATCGCGCCGGTCACGGCCAGCCGCTCGAGCAGGCCGATCACCTCGCCCCCGCGCAGCACCTCCCGCTCGCCGACGACGATGCCGCCGTGCAGCCCCTCCCGCTCGTCGAACGTCGTCCGGTCGAGCAGCCAGCGCACGACCGGGCTGCCGCCGGCGACCGATACGGCCACGGCAGCGACGGCGGTGATCGCGGTGACGACCGCGGGTGCCCCCTCCGGCAGGACGGCGGCGACGACCACCGTGACCGCGAGCAGGGCCACGGCCAGGATGGTCAGGGGCCGGGCGGGTCGGCGCCAGGCGACGACCGCGACGACGGCTGCGGCGATCGGGCAGATCACGTACAGGATCCAGCCCAGGACGAAGAGGAACCAGAACGAGCCCGCGAACGCCACCGGAGGATCGTATTGGTCGTCAGGCGGGCGGGCCCACGTCGAGCGCACCGAGCGCGGCCGCCAGCGCCGGCACCGACTCCTGCTCGAGCCGCACCGCGGCCGCGCGCGCCCGCAGGCTGATCGCCTGCGGGGTGACGCCGAGCCGCGCCGCGATGCGCGCCTGGGTGAGGCCCTCGGCCGCGAGGTCGGCGACCTGCCATCCCTCCGGCGTCCTGCGGGCGCGGATCTCGAGCAGCAGCCCGACGAGGGCGGACACCCCGGACGCGTCCGAGGCACCGGCTGCGGCGACCGCGAAGCGGCGCGGGTCGCGCTTCGCCGCCTCGACCGCGTCGCGCGCGGCGATGAGCGCCGTGCCGCGCGCCTCGCCGGTCGTGGGCGGCAGCGGCGTCTCCACCTCCCCGATGCCGAGGCCGACGCTCCACCGCCCGTCGCGGGTCAGCCGGAGCACGGCGTCGAGCGCGGCGGCCGGCTGCGGGACGAGCAGCTGGAACTCGTCGCCGGCGGTGCGATCCGGCCCGCGCACCGCGCCGCGCGCCCGCCAGCCATCCCGGTCGGCGAGGATGCCGGCGACGCGGTCCTCACCGTTCCGGCTGTCGACCTGATCGACCGTCAATACGAACATGCCGCAAGTCTAGAGGCTTGTTTCGCAGCAATCAAGCATCCAGGCTTGACCCAACCCGGCGGAGGTCGGCTGCTAGCGTCGCCCGCGTGTCGACCGCGCTCACCCGTCAGCACAACGACTCCACCTTCGCGTCGCTCTGGGACGAGCTGGTGTGGCGTGGCCTCGTGCACGTCTCCACCGATCCGGAGGCGCTGGCGGCCGCGCTCTCGGCGGGGCCGATCACGGCCTACTGCGGGTTCGATCCCACGGCCCCGAGCCTGCACCTCGGGCACCTCACGCAGCTGCTCGTCCTGCGTCGCCTCCAGCTCGCAGGTCACCGGCCGCTCGGCCTCGTCGGCGGTTCGACGGGCCTGATCGGCGACCCCCGGCCGACCGCGGAGCGCGTGCTGCACACCAAGGACCTGATCGCGGACTGGGTGGGGGCGGTGCGCACCCAGGTCGAGCGGTTCCTCGAGTTCGACGGGCCTGCGGCCGCCGAGATGGTGAACAACCTCGACTGGACCGCCGGCCTGTCCGCCATCGACTTCCTCCGGGACGTCGGCAAGCACTACCGCATCGGCACCATGCTGAAGAAGGACGCGGTGGCCGCGCGGCTCGGCTCCGACGCCGGGATCAGCTACACGGAGTTCAGCTACCAGATCCTGCAGGGCTACGACTTCCTCGAGCTGTACCGCAGCCGCGGCTGCGTCCTGCAGACGGGCGGCAGCGACCAGTGGGGCAACCTGACGAGCGGGATCGACCTGATCCGGCGTGCGGAGGGGGTCGGCGTCCACGCGATCGGCACCCCGCTGATCACGGACAGCGAAGGCCGGAAGTTCAGCAAGAGCGAGGGCACGGCCGTCTGGCTCGACCCGGTCCAGACGAGCCCGTACGCCTTCTTCCAGTTCTGGCTGAACACCGCCGACGCGGACGTGTCGAGCCGGTTGAAGGTCTTCACGTTCCTGCCGAGAGCCGAGATCGAGGCGCTCGAGGACGCGACGCGGGACCGACCCGGCGCCAGGGAGGCGCAGCGCCGGCTCGCCTGGGACGTGACGGCCCTCGTGCACGGTGACGTCGCGGCGGACTCCGCGAGGGACGCATCGAGCGCGCTGTTCGGCGGCGGGGATCTCACGGCGGTCGACGTCGCGACCCTGCGTGCCGCGCTGGACGAGCTGCCCAGGACCGTCGCGACGCCCGGCGACCGCATCGACGTGGTCCTCACGACCCTGGGGCTCGCGAAGTCCAACGGCGACGCACGTCGCGCGATCGCCCAGGGCGGGGTGTCCGTCAACAACCGCCGGCTCGACGACCAGGACGCGGTGCTCGCCGACTCCGATCTGCTGCACGGCCGCTACGCCGTGCTCCGGCGCGGGAAGCGGACCCTGGCCGCGGTCGAGCGGGTCTGACGTCGAGGGGGTGCGACACGCCCGAATGTTTCGGGCACGTTGCAGGCAGATGCGCATCCCCGTAATGTCTCCTCCTGTCAGCGCGACGCCGCGGATGAGCTTCGACTCTCCGCCCACTGCCTGGCAGACCGGCCGAACGGCCAACCGGATCCGTCCCTCGGGGCTCGATCGTCGGGTTGGACGGGCTCCGGTCAGGAGGCGCCTCCAGCTGTTCGGCGGAAGTCGGGTGGGGGATGTGCGGCCGATCCTT
>NZ_CAXTOQ010000166.1:0-6984 GCF_964245895.1 uncultured Amnibacterium sp. | reverse complement strand
TCGCGTGGCCGAGGACGGTCATCGCGGGGATCAGGATCGAGATCCGCGCCTCGACACCCCGCCGCCCCGCCACCAGCACGTCGGGGGCCGCGGGGTCCGCGTCCCGGCGGAGGAAGCCCCGGAGCGCGTCGCGGAGCACGTCGCCTTGCAGCTGCCGGATCCCGCGCCCGACCGCCGCCGCACCGAGGGCGCCGACGGCCGCCTTCGTGAGCTGGTGGTCGAGGCCGAGCAGGTCGGTCATCGGCAGGTACGCGTGCAGCCAGCCCATCCCGTCGGCTGCGGGCTCGACCGTGACGTGCCGGCGGGCGGCGGCGCGGTCGTGGCGCTCGTCCGCGGTCGAGGGCTGCAGCCGTTCGACGAGGCGGCGCAGCGCCTCCGCCAGTCGCGGCAGCGGGACCTCGTCGAGCTTGCGCACCGCGCCCTCGTCGAACGCGGGCAGGAGCGCGGGGTCGAGATCGGCGATCGCCGTATGGACGATCTGCATCGCCCGCCACGGGTGCTTGCCCGCCTGGAAGGCGCGCCACACCTCGGGCGTGGTGCGCTCGAGCCGATCGGCCGAGGTCACGAGCGTCTGCGCCGTCGTGTCCGCGACCTTCAGCTTCATGCCGAGATCAATGAAGAAGCCCTTCTGGTACGACGTGTTCGCCGCACCCGGTAGGTCCTCGTCCGCCTTCGCGGCACGCCAGGCGACGATGGCGGCGTTCACCCGCCGCACCTCCGCGACCTGCAGCAGCCGCTGCACGTCCTCCACGTCGTCGAGGGCCGCGAACAGCGGGTCGGGATCCGGCTGCGCGTTCGGCGCCGACGGCAGGGTCGCGCGCTCCGCCGGGGGGACGTCGGCCCACTCGGTGAGCGTGATCGTCACGGCCCACGCCGCCGGGTCCAGGCCCGCGTCACCGAGGGCGAGCAGCGCCCAGCCGCGGGACTCCGAGTCCCACGCCGCGAGACCCGCGTGCGCGCCCTGGCCCCGTGCGGGCTTCGCGAGGAGCGTCTGCACGACCAGCGTCGGCCACACCTGCCGCCGGTCCATCCACCAGCGGCGGCCGACCCGGACTCCGCCCTCGCCCGGCACCCGCGGCAGCCCGGTCACCTGAGCCCACAGCACCGCCTCCGGCACGACGGCCGGGACCGCACCGACCTGCTGCACCTGCTCGGCGGGTTCCGCGGGCGGCGCCGACCGCCAGAACGCGTCGACCGGCTCCGAGTCCATCGCGAGCAGCGGATCCACGGCCAGCCCCGGCAGCCGCAGGGGCCGGATCGTCGCACCGGCGCGCCGGGCGGCGTCCCGCGCGAGCGCAGCATCGCGCTCCGCCCGCCACTCCACCCGCGTCATCCACATGCGAACACACTAACGAGTACCACCGACAGAGGATCGAGGCAGGTGAGAACACCAGTTCGATCCCAGTCAGACCTCGACCTCGCCGCCGACCTGCCTGAGGTGGGCGCGGAAGGTGTAGGCGGGGTCGGCGCTGCGGCGTGCGAGGTACTCCGCGAACCGCACCTGGTCGCGGAGGGTCTCGCCGGCCCGGATGCGGTCCGCCTGGGCCCGCTCGGTCCGGCGGATGCCCCGCGCGGCCGCGACGACCGCCTCCGCGTCGGCCGCGGGGACGAGCACCACGCCGTCGTCGTCCGCGGCCACCAGATCGCCGGGCGCGACCGGCCACTCCCCCACCGACGCCGAATCCCGGACGGCGCGGATCGTTCCCGGCAGCGGACCCGTCGGGATCGCGCCGAGGCTGACGAGCGGCAGCCCGATCGCGACCAGGTCGGCCGTGTCGCGGTGCAGCCCCCACACGACGACGCCCGCGAGCCGCGCGGCCGCGGCGTCGAGCGCCACCAGGTCGCCGATGCACGCCTCGTCCGTGCGGCCCTCGTCGTCGACGACGAGCACGTCGCCGGGCGCCGCGCCGTCGATCGCTTCCAGCAGCCGGTCCACGCTGCCGAGGTGCACGACGGCGGCGGCAGGACCCGCGAATGCGGTGCCCGGCACCAGGGGGCGCAGCCCGGCCGGGCCGCAGCGCACCGGCACGCCGAGCCGCAGGCAGCCGTCGGCGAGGTGGGCGGTGGTCAGGCCCTCGAGGTCCATCCGGGCAGCCTGGCACGCGCGGGTCGAGCGCGACGTGCGGTCGACCGGGGCAGCGGGCACCCTGGACCCATGAGCGTCGCCGAGCCCGTGACCGTCTCCATCACACGCCGGGTGCCGCCCGAGCGGGCGAAGGAGGCGCAGGCGTGGCTGCGCAGCGGCCAGGACCTGGTCGCGGCGATGCCGGGCTACCTCGGGTCCGGGTGGGTCCGCTCGGAGCCGGACGGCGAGGAGTGGCACATGCTCTACCGCTTCGCGGACGGCGAGTCGCTCGCCCGATGGGAGCGGTCCCCGCAGCGGGAGTGGTGGGTCGCGAGCGCCGTCGGTATCGCCGAGGACGCGTGGAGCGAGCGGCGCACCGGGATCGAGGGCTGGTTCGACTCCCGCGCGAGGGCGGCGATCACCGCGCCGCGGCCGCCGTCGCCGCCGCGGTGGAAGCAGATGGTGAGCATCTTCCTGGTCTTCTACCCGCTGAGCCTCTCGATCCAGCTGGTGCTCGGCGGGTGGCTGGTCACGCTCGAGCCGTGGCTGCGCGTGCTGGTGACGGTCGCCGTGGCGTCGCCGCTGATGACCTACCTGCTGCTGCCGCTCGTGACCAGGGCGCTGCGGCCGTGGCTGCTCAGAACCCGGTGAGCACGCCGAGCAGGCCGGGCAGCACGATCGCGGCGGACGCCGCGCTCGTCAGGCCGACCAGGGCGAACGCCCACCCGAGGCGCACGCGGGCGGCGGCCCGCACCTCGGCGGACAGGCGGCCGTAGGCGAGCAGCAGCTCGGGCCCGGCCTCAGCGGCGGGCTGCCAGGTCTCCGGCGCGGAGACCAGGGCCACCACCGTGTTCACCTCGGCGGGCGAGAGCCGCTGCGGCTGCGATCGCAGGAACCGGCGGAGGTGCTCAGCGCGCAGCACGTGCACGACGTGGGGCGCGCGGCGGACGGTCAGGCGCTTGGCGCCGACCACGGCGACGATCGGGCGCACGGCGGGCGGGTCGGTGAGCACGCCGGCGACGATCCGGTCGACGCGGCGCGCCTCCGTCTCCGCCTTCGCGATCATCGAGGTGCGCCTCCCGGCGACCAGCACCGTGCGGCCGGCGACCCACACCGAGGCGTCCACGTGGTGCTTCGTGTTGATCGTGAAGACGCCGCCCGGACCGACGACGAGGTGGTCGATGTCGGCGCCCGCGCGGCCGACCGGCAGCGAGTGCAGCACGGTCCAGCCCGCGGGCAGCGTCGCCAGCCGGGCGGCGACGATCCGCTCCCCGGTGGCGCCGACGTACCAGGGGCGGGCGTCGGGCTCGATCGGGTCCCGGCCCACCATCCGCTCGACCGCGCTGCGCGGCCGGGCGGCGGCCTGCCGCAGCAGCACCTGCTCGATCAGCGCCTGGGCCGGCACCCGGTCGCGCATGGTGCCGGAGGACGCCGTGGGCACGGCCGTGGAGCTCATCCCCCGACGCTAGGCAGCCGCGCCCGCGCCCGGCAGACCCACACCGGGCGCCCCTCCCGCGGGGCTCCCCCGTGCAGGGGCGACTCAGTAGCCGACGGGATCGCGGAGGAGGGGGCAGGTCATGCAGTGGCCGCCGCCCCGGCCGCGGCCGAGCTCGGCGCCGCGGATCGTCAGCACCTCGATACCCGCCGCGGTCAGCAGGTCGTTCGTCCGGGTGTTCCGGTCGTACGCGAACACCGTGCCCGGGCGGACCGCGACGACGTTGTTGGCGCTGTCCCACTGCTGCCGCTCGGCGGCGAAGTCGTCCCCGCCGGTGTTCACGACCCGCAGCCGGTCGAGGTGCAGCGCGCTGCGGACGACCTCGAGGAACGGCTCCGTCTCCGGCACCACGCGGATGCCGCCGCCGTCCGCCGGCAGCAGCGTGAACGGGGTGATCCCGTCGACGATCGCGCGGTAGACCGTGACGACGTCCTCTGCCGCGAAGGTCAGCACGGTGTCGAGGTGCATCGCCGCCCGCAGCTTCGGCATGCCCGCGACGAGCACGCGCTCGGCGTGCCCTGCCTCGAACAGCGCCGCCGCGAGCTGGCCGATCGCCTGCCGGCTGGTCCGCTCGGACATCCCGATCAGCACGACGCCACCGCCGACCGGCATCACGTCGCCGCCCTCGATGGTCGCGGCGCCCCATGACCGCTCCGGGTCGCCCCACAGCAGCCGCTGCTCGACGGGCGCGAAGTCGGGGTGGAAGCGGTACGCGGCCTTCATCAGCAGCGTCTCGTCGCGGCGGGCGCCGAAGAACAGCGGGTTCAGCGTGTAGCCGCCGCCGATCCAGCAGGTCGTGTCGCGGGTGTAGAGCATGTTCGGCAGCGGCGGCATCAGGTAGTCGCTCGGCCGCCGGTCCGGGCCGGTCGGGTGGAGGTAGGTGGGCCGGTCGGCGCCCGGCAGGTCCTCGACCGCCATGCCCCCGATCAGCAGGTCGGCGAGCCGGTCGTCGCCCAGCGACTCCAGGTGGGCCCGTGTCGGCTCGACGAAGAGCGGGCCGACCTCGTCCGGGGTGACCTTCCGGTCGAGCAGCCAGTCCCTGGCGCCCGGGGCGGCGAGCGTCGCCGCCAGCACGTCGTGCAGCTGCAGCACCTCGACGTCCTCGGCCTCCAGGGCGGAGACGAAGGCGCGGTGGTCGCGCTGCGCCTCCTCGACCCACAGCACGTCGTCGAACAGCAGGTCCTCGCGGTTCGAGGGCGTGAGCCGCTCGTGCGCGAGCCCCGGCGCGCAGACGAGCACGCGGCGCAGCCGGCCGACCTCCGAGTGGGCGCCGAACTCGACCATCGCCCCACTCTGGCAGAGCGCGGCCGGACGGCTACCTGCGGGCGATCGCCGCCTGCAGCCGGGCGTCGTCCTCGACGGACTCCGCGGCGAGCCGCTGCACCTCGTCCTGGGCGCGGGACGCCCACTCCTTCAGGTCGTCCTCCGAGACGGCCTCGCGCGACTTCGGCAGCACGGACAGCACGCAGAACGTGCCGATGTTCTCGCCGTCGTCGTTCTTGATCGGGGCGCCGGCGTAGAAGCGCAGCTGGGAGAGGTCGAGCAGGGGGTTGCCCTTGAACCGCTCGTCCTTCGCCGAGTTCTCGATGATCAGGGGCTCGTCGCCCTGCACCGTGTACTGGCAGTGCGTGAGCTCCAGCGGCACGGCGCGGCCGACCGGCGACGTGTTCGCGGCGTAGAACTGCTGGTCGCCGTCGATCAGGCTGACCCAGGCGGCGTCGACGCCGAAGTGCGACTTCGCCTCCTGCACCAGGCGGTCGAGCGACTCGTGCCCGCCCGTCGCGGCCATGATCCGCTCGCCGGGCTTCCAGGCCCACTCGTGCTCGGTCAGCCGGGTGGCGGAGCGGTCGGCGTCGAGCGAGCGCGCCTCGTCGAGCGCCGGGGCGCAGAACGACGCGAAGACCTCCGACCAGTCCGCGTACAGCTGCGGCGAGCCGTAGGGCCGGCCGACCTCGGCCGGCGGGGCGCTGAGGTCGAGGAAGGAGACGCCGTCGTGCTGGCCGACCACCTCGCGCGTCAGGCCGTTGAGCAGGTCCGCGCGGCGCTGGCCGATGCGCGCGGCGAGGCCGCTGTAGGCGTGCAGGGAGTCGACCTCCTGGATGCCCGCGACGACGATCCGGGCCGCGGGCTTCGACTCCCGCGTCAGCCGGCCGAGCAGCTCGACCATCGCCGCGCGGTAGGTCTCCGCGGGCGTCAGGCGTACCGCGTCGTTCATGCTGAGGACCACGAGCACCAGGTCGAAGTCCTGCAGCCGCACGTCGCCGAGCCAGGTGCGCACCGACGAGATCGACATCATCTCGTCGCCGATGTAGCGGATGTCGGTGGGGCGGGCCGTGTGACGGGTCAGGGAGCGGGCGAGCTGGCCGGTCAGGGCGAGCTCGTGCGTGACGGTGCCCCAGCCGTGCGTCGGACCGTTGCCGATCAGCAGCACGCGGTCGGGGTCGTCGGCGCCGGAGCGGATCACGGGCGAGTCCCTGGGCACGGGGACCGACTGCTGGTCCCAGAGCATCTTCAGGTACCACAGCTTCGCGACCGCTCGCGCGGGCCTGCTCTCGAACATGGGCCTCTTCCTGAAGTGGGGCTGCAGGGATTCTCTTCTCCGGAAGTCCCGGACGACACGCCCCAGTCGGAGGGTCGGGTTCTGGCCCGAACGGGGGGTGAGGTGGTCTGATGGTCCTGTGGGGGCACTGATCGGGGGCTGGTCGGTCGGTCCCGTCGTGGGCAGGCGGCCCGCCGGACCCGTCCGGGAGGCGGTGCATCCGCGGTCCGGGACGCGCGGCGTGCTCGTCGTCGTCGACGCCCGCTTCACCGCTGCCGGCCAGCCGGATCACGACGCCGTCGCCCGCGCTGCCGCGGTCGGGCACCCCGCGATCGTCCCGCTGCTCGACGCCGGCATCCTCGACGACGGCGCGCGCTGGTACGTCGCGGCGGCCCCGCCCGGACCGGTCCTCGACCCGGAGGCGGGCTGCTCGCCGCGCCGGGCCGCGCTCGTCGCCGAGGGCGTCGCCCGGGCGCTCGCGGCGCTGCACGCCGCCGGTGTCGCGCACGGCCTCGTCGGCGCGCAGACGGTCGTGCCGGCCGCCGGGCGGCACCGCGACGGCGGCTCCGGCTCCACCCTGCTGCTCGACACCGGGGTGGCCGCCCTGCTCGGCGAGGGCGACGGCGCGCTCGCCGCCGCCTGCGAAGCGGTGCTGCCGAAGGACCGCGGCCCCGCCGCGGACGTGCACGCGCTCGGCGCGCTGCTGCTGCGCCTGCTCACCGCGGCGGCGCCGGCCGGCACCGCGCTCGCCGCCCTGCCCGTCGGCCTGCGTGCGCTGCTGAGCGAGATGCTCGACGACGACCCGCGCCGCCGGCCGGCTGCCGCCGCCGTCGCCGGTCGGCTCGCCGGCCTGCGGGAGGGGCTGCCCGCGACCGCGCCGGTCGA
>NZ_CAXTOQ010000165.1:0-7062 GCF_964245895.1 uncultured Amnibacterium sp. | reverse complement strand
CGACGTCGATCACGAACCGCACGTCGCGCGCGGCGTCGGGGTCGTCGGCGGCGCGCGCCAGCCGGGCGTCGTGCGCCTCCCGCGTCAGCGGGGCGGGAGCCGACGGGCTGCGCTCCTCCCACGTGTCCAGGTCGGCGGCGAGGCGGAACAGGACGTCGCGGTCGCCGTCGGCGACAGCCCGCAGGGTCACGGTCGGCGGATGAGCCACCTCGGCACGCTAGCCCTCCCGCATGGGCCGCCCCGCGCGGGCGGGGTTCGCACGGAACCGCTGCTGCGCCCCCTGCTTGCTCAGCCCGTACAGGGTGCCGACGGCCTTCCACGTCATGCCGGCGGAGCGGGCGTCGCGCACCGCGTCCTCCTCCAGCGCCTCGAGCCGCTCGCGTGCGTGGCGGATGACGTCGAGCCGCAGCACCGGGTCCTGGATGGCGCGGAGCGCGTCGGCAGCGCGCTCGAAGCGCTTGAGATCGGTGCCCTGGCCCACGTCCCGAGGCTACCTGGGACGGGCGATCCGTCAACAGGAAGTTGCCTTGCCGGTCAAGCATCCGTTGACTACGCTGCCGATGTCGCGCCGAACGCGCGGAACGCGGAGGGAGGCGACCATGGCGAAGAAGAGCAAGAAGGACAAGAAGAAGAGCAAGAAGAAGGGCAAGAAGTAGGGCGACCCGCTTCGGCTCCCGGGGCGTCCGCCCGGCCCGCGCTCGTGGGCGGCGGACGCTCCCCGGCGGCCGTCGGACGGCGGGTCCACACTGGCCGGATGGCATCGATGGGGATGATCTTCCAACCGAGCTTCGCGCCGGAGCGCCTGATCGAGACCGTGCGGCTCGCGGAGGCGGAAGGCGTCGAGGAGCTCTGGGTCTTCGAGGACTGCTTCAAGGAGAGCGGCATCGCCGCGCTGACCGCCGCCCTCGCCTCCACCGAACGGATCCGGATCGGGGTCGGCATCCTCCCGATGCCCCTGCGGAACGTCGCGATCACGGCCATGGAGCTCGCGACCATCGATCGGCTCTTCCCGGGCCGCGCCCGGTTCGGCGTCGGGCACGGCGTGCTCGACTGGATGGGGCAGGTCGGCCGCCGGGTCGCCAGCCCGCTGACGCTGATGCGCGAGTACGTGCCGGCGCTGCGTGCGCTGCTCGCCGGCGAGGAGGTCACGACCGACGGCCGCTACGTGCACCTGGACCGGGTACGGCTCGACTGGCCGCCGCTCGCGGGGCTGCCCGTCCTGGCGGCCGGCGAGGGGCCGAGGACGATCGCGCTCACCGGCGAGGTCGCGGACGGCACGGTGCTGACGACGGGCACGACGCCGGCCATGACGCGATCCGCCGTCGACCGGATCACCGCCGCGCGGCGGGAGGCGAGCCGGACCGGCTCGCACGAGGTCGTCGTGTTCGTGAACGCCGAGTTCGGGCCCGGTGCGAGCGAGCGGCTGGAGGCGGAGCTCGATCGGTGGGGCCTGCAGGGCGAGCGCCGCTTCGGCGCCACCGGCGACGACGGATCGGTCGCGGCGACCGTGCGCGACCTCCTCGATGCGGGCGCGACGACCGTGCTGCTGCAGTCCGCCTCGGCCGAGCCGGACCTCGACGGCTACGTGCGCTCGGTGGCGCGGGTGCAGGCCCTGCTGCGCTGAGCCGGACCGCTCAGGCGGGCAGAGGCTCCAGCAGCTCGAGCCGGTTGCCGAACGGATCCGCCGTGTAGAGGCGGGCGTGGCCCGGGAACTCCGGGTCCCACGTCACCGCGTGCCCCGCTGCCTCCAGGGCCGAGGCCAGCGCCGGCAGCCCGATCACGAGCACCCCGGGATGCGCCTTCCGCGCCGGCGCGAACGGGTCCTCGACGCCGAGGTGCACCTCCAGCCCGTCCCCGCGGAACCAGCAGCCGCCGCGAGCCGCCAGCACGGGCGGCTTGTCGACCTCGACCAGCCCGAGCAGCGCGCCCCAGAACGCCCGGCACGCCTCCTCCCCGCGCGGCGGGATCGCGAGCTGCACGTGGTGCAGCCGTCCGAGGCGGTAGGACGTGGCGGCGTCGTTCACGCCGCTATCCTGCAGGCCGTCCCTCGGGGTGCACGCACGGCCGGATCAGGCCGGCCGCGAGACCCGGCTCTCGATTCGATGAAGATGAAGAACACCTGGGAGATCGGGTCTTCTGCACCGATTCGCGTCCTGGATCGCACGAATCGCTGATCCCTCGAACTGGGGTCGTAGGCGACTGCACGAAATGACCCGACAGATGGCACCGCCGCCGGGCGACGTCGCCTACCGTCGACTGCAGTCGCCGATCCAGGAGTGCTCCGCGACCGATCCGACGTCTCCACGACGGCGACCGGAGCCGGCGTCCGCCACCGCGGCGGCGTGCTCCTCGACGAGAGCGAAAGACCGCGTGACCCTGGTGGACATCCCCTCCCCCCGCATCGACACCCGAGCGACCGCGCCCGAGCGCGCCGCGAGCGGGCACGCCTCCGGGCCCGTCCCGTACCGTGCCCTGCTGCTCGGCGGGCGCCTGCTCGCCGATGTGACGACACCGACGCGGCAGCAGCCGATCGCCGACGCGCTGGCCGCGGCGCTCGCGGCGCGCACCGGCCACGGGGTCGACGTGCAGACGTCGCACGACCCGTCCGCCACCGCCGTCGCCGACCTGCTCGCGTCGGATCGGGACGTCTCGCGCCTCGACGCCCTCGTCGTCGTGCTCGCGCCCCGCCGCGACGGCCGCACGCCGGCCGAGACGCGCGAGCGGCTCGCGACGGTGCTCGCCGATCTCACCGCGCGGCTCACGGTCGCGTCGGCGCTCGTGGTCGTCGTGCCGTCGCCGCTCGCCTCGGGCCTCACCCGGCACGAGCTGGACGGCTTCAGCCGGACCGTGGCCGAGGCCGCCGATGCCCTGGTCCGCGTCGTGCGGCTCGAGGACGGCGATCCGTCGCTGACGCCGGAGGAGCGCGCGGCGCTGTGGGCCGGCGACATCGCTGAGCGCACGGCGGGCGCCCTGGTCGAGCCGATGGTCCGGTTCGCGCCGGACGACCCCTTCGACGAGTTCCTCCGCGTCGACGCGGTCGAGCGGATCGAGGGGCGCTACGGCGTCCCGACGGCGGAGTTCCAGGAGCTCGTCGAGCTCGCCCGCTCCACCTACGGCACCGCCGCCGCGGCGATGAGCCTCATCGACGACGAGCGCACGCACTACTTCGCGCGCACCGGCGGCGTCGCCGAGTCCCTCCCCCGCGGCAAGACCGTGTGCAACCGCGTGATGCGCCTGTACGGCGGCCTCATCGTCGGGGACGCGGCGCTCGATCCGCGGCTGAGCGCGCTGCCGGAGGTGCGCACCAGGGACGTGGTGTTCTACGCCGGGTACCGGATCGAGGGCCCGGACGGCGCCCCGCTCGGCGCGCTCTGCGTGTTCGACGACGCGCCCCGCGTCGTCGACGACGCCGACCTGGCGCCGCTGCGCGACCTGGTGATCCGCGCCGAGCGCCTCCTCGCCCGCTGACGAGGGCCAGCCTCCCGGGTCGTCAGGGCAGCCGGAGGAGCGTCGCGAGCAGCTCGTCGCCGAACCCCTCCGGCACCCCGAGCACGACCCGGTGCCGCGTGCCTGGCTGGGGCGGGTAGCCGACGAACCGGCTGCGCAGGTCCACGAGCGTCTGGCCGCGCCCGGGTCCGTCCGTCGCGTCGACCTCGATCGGCACGACGGGCGCGCTCGTGGGCACGACCGTGCCGAGCGCGATCGCGGCAGCGAGCGGATCGTGCAGGGCGCAGGACGGGCGGCCGAGGATCGGCGTGTAGTACTGGAAGTACACCCCGAGCATCGCGGCGAGGGCCTTCGGCACCGCGCCGCCGGCGGCCAGCTCGACCCGGTGCGTCTCCTCGAACCGGGCGTCCATCGTGACGTCGAGCCCGACCATCGTGACGGGCCAGGACGCCTGGAGCACGAGGTCGGCGGCGACCGGGTCGTTCCAGATGTTCGCCTCCGCCACCGACGAGACGTTCCCGGGCACCAGCGCGGCGCCGCCCATGATGACGACGTCGGCCACGAGCGACGGCAGCTCGGGGTCGAGCGCCAGCGCGAGCGCGAGGTTCGTCAGCGGCCCGACGGCGAGCACGCGCAGCGCGCCCGGGTGCTCGTGCGCGAGGCGGACGAGCATCTCGGCCGCCGACTCGGCGACCGGCTCCCCCGCGCGCGGCAGCTCGACGTCGCCGATGCCGTTCGCGCCGTGCACGAAGTCCGCCACGCCGTGGAACTCGTCGCCCAGCGGGTCGTGCGCGCCGACCGCGACGGGCACGTCCGCTCGACCCATCAGCGACATGAGGTCGAGCGTGTTCCGGGCGCCGCCCGCCGCGGACAGGTTGCCGCTGACGCTGCCGATGCCCTTCAGATCGGCGCCCTCGGCGACGAGCAGCCCGAGGGTCAGGGCGTCGTCGATCCCCGTGTCGCAGTCGAGGTACCAGGGCGCGCCGCTCATGCCGCGGTCGCCAGGTACTCGTGCCACTCGGCCTGCGGCCGCTCGACGCCCCGCACCAGCCACGTCGTGCCGTGCGGCATCCTCGGCGTCGTCCGCATCGCCCAGCCCATCTCCGCGGGCGTGCGGTCCCCCTTCGTGTTGTTGCAGTGCAGGCAGCAGGCGACCAGGTTCTCCCAGCTGTCCGCGCCTCCGCGCGACCGCGGCAGCACGTGGTCGATCGTCGTCGCCCCCTTGCCGCAGTAGCAGCACCGGAACTCGTCCCGCCGCAGCACACCGCGCCGCGTGACCGGCACGCGCCGCAGCCCGGGCATCCGCACGTACCGGGTCAGGACGATGACGGTCGGGCGGTCCCAGGCGCCGGAGGCGGCGAAGACCGGGTGGGTGTCGTCAGCGCGGACGACCGTCGCCTTGCCGTTCAGCACGAGCACGAGCGCCCGCTTGAAGGACACGACGGCGAGCGGCTCGTAGCCGGCGTTCAGGACCAGGGTGCGCATGGGCGTTCCTCTCGAAGCGGCCTGCACGGCTTGCAGGTGTTCGAACGGGACCGACGTCGCGGCGGGTGCCACGAGGCCCGGTGCGCACCCCGGGCAGGCGCCCGGGAACGAAGAAGGGCGCCGCCCGACGGACGACACCCTGCTCACGACGCACCGCCGGCGGTATGGCGTGCAGATGATGCTCCGCACCGTCCTGACGGGCTGCGCGCAGGACGGCGGACGTGGACCGTCCGTACCTGCGCTCGTCCATCAGGGGATCCTTCCGCCCGGGTCTCGAGCGTCAGGCTAGATGACGCGCAGGACATCCCGGGTCCGGGGCGTCACCTGGAACCGGACCGTAACCGGCCGTTCACACCCGGCGGGGGCGGGATCAGATGCCGAAGCGGACGAAGTGGACGTTGCTCGTCCAGATCTTCTGCACGCGGACCCGGGCTCCCGGGTAGGGCGCGTGCAGGATCATGCCGTCGCCCGCGTAGAAGCCGTCGTGGGAGTCGTCGTTGAACACGACGACGTCGCCGGGCTGCGCGTCCGCCTCGGAGATCGGCGCGCCGATCCCGTCCTGGGCGTGCACCGAGTGCGGCAGCGAGACGCCGTACTGGGCATAGACGAACATGATGAAGCCGGAGCAGTCGAACCCGCTGGGGTCCGCGCCGCCGAACACGTAGGGCACGCCGCGGTACTGCAGCGCCGTGTTGTAGACCGCGTCGAGGCTGAACGCCGGGTGCGCGGGGTTCTTCAGGAAGTCCGCCGCGCTCGGGCCGGAGTAGGAGGAGAACTGCGCCGCGTAGGCCTGGCGCAGCAGCGTCGCGGAGGAGGTCGCGGTGAAGGCGTCGCGGCCGAGCTCGGCGGTCGCGACGTCGGGCGCCACCTGCGGCAGCTCCTGGGCTCCGGTCGTGCTGACCGTGCGGCCCATCACGGAGTCCTCCCGCCCGGGGTTGAACGCGTACGAGGGCAGCGCCAGCGTGAGCACCAGGCCGGCGGCGAAGGTCATGACGAGCGCCGAGAGCACCACGCGGGACCGGGACCTGAGCTGCGCGGGGCGGGCCGGCTCGACCGCCGGGCGCTGCGCGGGCGTCGCCCGACGACCGCGTCGCGGGTCGACCGAGGGGTTGCGACCGGGACGCGCTGCGGTCCGCCCGCGCGACTCGTCGAGGCCCGTCCTGCCGTCCACCTGCACCCCCAGTGCTGATCCGCCGGAGGTGACATGCCCCCGGGAAGCAGGGTCAACGGTAACGATGCGCTCACGGCCGGTCCGCGCGACGCGCGGGCGACCTTCGACTCCTGCTCGAAGGATCCCGCGCACCTCGGGCGGCCCGGATCCGCGTGGTTCCGGGCATCGCGGGCCGTCGCGCGACGGCGCGCGCAGGCCCTCCCGCGAACTGGGGGTGCGTCGGCTGCGTCAGCGGGAGACGAACACGTGCACGGCGACCTCGGCCGGCAGCTCGAGCGCCTCCTCGAACCCGTCGACCTCGATGCGCACCCCGTGCGCGGTCGCGCTGGCGAGCGCCGTGGCGCCGGGGACGACGCCCGTGGCCTTCAGCTCGCCCAGCAGCTCGGGGTCGAACTGCGCGGGCTCGCCGAGCCGCCGGATGACGACCCGGACCGGTTCACCGAACGCGCGCACGTGCGGCACGAGGGACACGACGCCGTCGAGGAAGCGGATGGACGGCGCGGCGCCGAGGTCGTCGAGCGGCGGGATCGGGTTGCCGTACGGGGACTCGGTCGGGTTCCCGAGCATCTCGACGAGGCGGTTCTCCACCTGCTCGCTCATCACGTGCTCCCAGCGGCATGCCTCCTCGTGCACGAACTCCCAGTCGAGCCCGATGACGTCGCTGAGCAGCCGTTCGGCGAGGCGGTGCTTGCGCAGCACGTGGACGGCTTTCGTGCGGCCCGCCTGGGTGAGCTCGAGGTGCCGGTCGCCAGACACGATCACGAGGCCGTCGCGCTCCATGCGCGCGATCGTCTGCGACACGGTCGGACCGGAGTGCCCCAGCCGCTCCGAGATGCGGGCGCGGAGAGGCACGATCGCTTCCTCCTCGAGATCGAGGATGGTGCGCAGGTACATCTCGGTGGTGTCGACGAGATCGGTCACTGCGGCGCTCCTCTCCAAGCGCTGCCCAGTCTACGGGG
>NZ_CAXTOQ010000164.1:0-7085 GCF_964245895.1 uncultured Amnibacterium sp. | reverse complement strand
CGTCGCCGGGGAGGCGGCGGACGCGGCGGCACCGGCAGCTGCCGTCGCTCCCGCGATCGGCGAGGCGCCGGTGGCCGGGCGCGCGGTCTCGACGAAGTTCGTGCGCCGGGCGTCGCGCTTCTCGCGGAAGTTCTCGCCGTCGAAGCCCGCGGCGATGACCGTGACGCGGACCTCGTCGCCCAGCTCGTCGTCGATGACCGCGCCGAAGATGATGTTCGCCTCGGGGTGAACGGCCTCCTGCACGAGGCGGGCGGCGTCGTTGATCTCGAGGATGCCGAGGTTCGAGCCGCCCTGGATGGACAGCAGCACGCCGTGGGCGCCGTCGATCGACGCCTCCAGCAGGGGCGACGCGACCGCGAGCTCCGCGGCCTTGATCGCCCGGTCGGCGCCCTTCGCCGAGCCGATGCCCATCAGGGCGCTGCCGGCGCCCTGCATGACGCTCTTCACGTCGGCGAAGTCGAGGTTGATCAGGCCGGGCGTCGTGATCAGGTCGGTGATGCCCTGCACGCCGGCGAGCAGCACCTGGTCCGCGGTCGCGAACGCCTCCACGATGGAGATGCCGCGGTCGCTGATCTCGAGCAGCCGGTCGTTCGGCACGACGATCAGCGTGTCGACCTCGTTCGCGAGCGCCTGCACGCCGCGCTCCGCCTGCTGCAGGCGCCGCTTGCCCTCGAACGCGAAGGGCTTCGTCACGACGCCGATGGTGAGGGCGCCGATCGACTTCGCGATGCGGGCCACGACCGGGGCGCCGCCCGTGCCGGTGCCGCCGCCCTCCCCCGCGGTGACGAAGACCATGTCGGCGCCCGCGAGCGCCTCCTCGATCTCCTCCGCGTGGTCCTCGGAGGCGCGGCGGCCCACCTCCGGGTCCGCGCCGGCGCCGAGGCCGCGGGTCAGCTGCCTGCCGACGTCGAGCTTCACGTCCGCGTCGGACAGCAGCAGGGCCTGCGCGTCGGTGTTGATCGCGACGAACTCGACGCCGCGGAGGCCCAGCTCGATCATCCGGTTGACGGCGTTGACGCCGCCGCCGCCGACGCCGACGACCTTGATGACCGCGAGGTAGTTCTGGTTCGACGTCACGAGGACCTTCCGGTGCTGCTGGGGTGCGATCGGGTACGGCTCAACTTCAAGTTGAAGGTGAATCTCCTGATGATCAGGGGTTTCCGCCGAGGTCGACGGTAGGCGCAGGTCCTCCGGCGGCGCTCGCGACGCGCCGGGGGCGGCCGGCTCAGCGGGTGAGGACGACGCCTGGCGAGGACACGTCGAGCCGGGTCGCGCCCTTCGCGGCGGACCGGAGCGCGGCGTGCAGCGCCTCCGCCTTCGCCTCGCCGTCCTCGGCGCCGCCCCAGCGCACCCGCAGCCCGCCGGCGAGCGTGAGGACGACGTCGTCGGGGCTGGTCGCGGTGACGTCGGAGACGGCGGGGAACGTGCCGGCGAGCGCGGCGAGGGCGGCGGTCGCGGAGGCGTACGCCGCGGCCGGGCGGTCCGCGCCCTGCGGGACCGTCACCACGGGCAGGGTCGTGCGGGCGGGCGCGGTCGACACGACCACGTGGGCGGCGTCGACCTGCGCCCAGCCGGACGCGGTCCGCTGCTGCGCGACAGGCGTGCGCGGCACGACGACGAGCTCGATCGTGTCCGGGGGCCTGCGGACGAGGGTGAACCGCTCCACGGCGGGCACCGCCGCGAGCGCGGCCGCGACCTGCGCGTCGTCGACCAGCGCGACGGGCCGGCCGAGCTCGCCGGCGAGCGCCTGCCGCACCTGCGCGGCCAGCGCGTCGGAGGCGCCGCGCACCGCGATGGTGCGCACCGGGAACACCGGGCCGAACGCGAGCGCGGCAGGCACGCCGACCAGCAGCACGCCGACGCCGAGCACGGCCGTCAGGACCAGCCGCGGACGGCGCGCGCCGGCGCCGCGCCGCTCGGCCGCCTCCGCGCGCCTCCGGCGCCGGACCGCGGCGCGGATCGCGCGGCGGTCGTCGCGGGCCGAGCGCGGCGGGTGCGCGTCGTGCGCGACCGGCAGCGGCACCGGCGGGCCCGGTGCCGTGCGCTGCGGCATCGCGGGCGGGCGGGCGGTGCCGAGCCCGGTCGGGGCCGAGGGCCTCGGAGGCGGCGTCACCGAGCCGGCGCCCGATCGCCGAGCGCCTCGAGCAGCTGCGGCACGATGCGGTAGACCGAGCCGCAGCCCAAGGTGACCACGAAGTCGCCGGGACGCGCGAGCCGCGCGACGAGGTCGGCGGCCTGCGCCCAGTCCGGTGCGTAGTCGACGCGGGCGGGATCCCGGAACCGCTCGACGACCAGCTCGCCGGTCACGCCGGGCACCGGGTCCTCCCTGGCGCCGTCGACGTCGAGCACCACGGTGTGGTCCGCGGTGCGCTCCAGCACCTCGGCGAAGCGGCCGGCCATGGCCCGCGTGCGCGAGTAGAGGTGCGGCTGGTGCACCGCGATGATGCGCCCCTCCCCCGCCACGGTGCGGGCGGCGGTGAGCGCGGCGTCCACCTCGGCCGGCAGGTGCGCGTAGTCGTCGTAGACGCTGATGCCGTCGACGCGGGCCTGCAGGTCGAACCGGCGCCCGGTGCCGCCGAAGCGCGAGACCGCGGCAGCGGCCTCCTCCAGCCCGTAGCCGAGGCCGAGCAGGACCGCGATCGCGCCGGCCGCGTTCACGACGTTGTGCCGGCCGGGGATCCGGAGGCGGATCCGCGCGGTCGCGCCATCGGCGACGACGGTGCCGCCCGCCGCGCCGTCCGTGGTGATGTCCACGACCCGCACGTCGGCGTCCGCCGACTCGCCGTACGTGCGCACGGCGCGGTCCGCGATGCGCGCCCGCACGCGGCGGGCGCCCGGGTCGTCCGCGTTGATGACCAGCAGCTCGGCCGCCCGGTCGCCGAACGCGACGAAGGCGTCGTCGAACGCGTCCTCGGTGCCGTAGTGGTCGAGGTGGTCCGCGTCGACGTTCAGCACCAGCGCGATCGCGGTGTCGTACAGCAGGAACGAGCCGTCCGACTCGTCCGCCTCCACGACGAAGACGTCCCCGTCGCCGAGGCGCGAGGACGTGCCGAAGTCCTTGATGGTGCCGCCGTCGACGAAGCTCGGGTCCGCACCGAGCGCGTCGAGCGCGACCGCGACCATGCCGGTCGTCGTGGTCTTGCCGTGGGCGCCGGCGACCGCGACGAGCCGGTCGCCGCCGATCAGCGCCTTCAGCGCATGGGAGCGGTGCAGCACCGGGACGCCGCGGCGGCGCGCCTCCAGCAGCTCCGGGTTGTCGGGCCAGAGGGCGCTGGTCACGACGATCGCGTCGACGTCGCCGAGGTTGCCGGCGTCGTGCCCGATCGAGACCGTGGCGCCCGCGTCCCGCAGCGCGTCGGTGTAGGCGTTCCTGGTGCGGTCCGACCCGGTGACCGTGGCGCCGCGGGCGAGGAACAGCCTCGCGATGCCGCTCATGCCGGAGCCGCCGATCCCGACGAAGTGCACCCGGTCGAGCCGGGCCGGGATCGGGACGGTGAGATCGGGCTTGATCGTCATGCGGCCGAGGGTACGCGGACGCCTCAGCGCAGCCCGGCGCGCGCCAGGCGAGTCATCCGCTCGGCGCCGTCGCGGACGCCGTCGCCGGTCGCCGCCGCCGCCATCGCCGCGACCCGTGCCGGGTCGGCGAGCAGCGGCAGGACGACGGCCGCGAACCGCTCCGGGGTGAACGTCGCGTCGGGCTCGAGCACCGCGCCGCCCGCCGCGACGACGCCCGCGACGTTGAAGCGCTGCTCGCCGTTGCCGACGGCGTACGGCACGTACACGGCGGGCAGCCCGACCGCCGAGTACTCGCTGACGGTCGTCGCGCCGGCGCGGGACACGGCGAGGTCGGCTGCCGCGAGCGCGAGGTCCATCCGGTCGCAGTACGGCAGCAGGCGGTACCCCGGCAGCTGCGGGTCGGTCACCTCCTGCTTCCCGCCGGCGAGGTGCAGCACCTGCCAGCCCGCGCCGACGACCGCCGCGGCGGAGGCGATGACCGTGCCGTTGATCCGGCGCGCGCCGGTCGAGCCGCCCATCACGAGCAGCACCGGCCGCGCCGGGTCGAAGCCGAACGCGGCGAGCGCATCGTCCCGCAGCGCCCGGCGGTCCAGGGCGGCGATCTCCCGGCGCAGCGGCATGCCGACGCGGGTCGCGTGCGGCAGCGGGGTGCCGGGGAAGGTGACGCCGACCGCGCGGGTCAGGCGCGCGCCGAGCCGGTTCGCCAGGCCGGGCTTCGCGTTCTGCTCGTGGACCGCGATCGGCACGCCCCTGCGGCGGGCGGCGAGGTAGGCGGGCGCGGCGGCGTACCCGCCGAACCCGATCACCCCGTCGATCCCGCGGTCGGCGAGGTACCGGCCGGTGAGCGCGATCGACCCCGCGACGGCGCGCGGGAACCGCACCGCCGCCGCGTTCGGCCGCCGCGGGAACGGGAGCCGCGGGATCACCAGCAGCTCGTAGCCGCGCTCGGGCACGAGCTGCGACTCGAGTCCCTCGGCGGTGCCGAGCACCAGCGCCTCGTCGCCCTCCTCCGCCAGCCGGTCCGCGACCGCGAGGAGGGGGTTGACGTGCCCGGCGGTGCCCCCGCCGGCGAGCAGCCAGCGGGTCATGGCCGCCGCACCGCGCCGCCGCGAGCGGCCGGGTGGTCCGAGCTGACCGCGGGCCGCGGCCCGCCGGTCACCGGGCGGTCGACGAGCGCCATGACGAAGCCGACCGCGACCAGGTTCGCGAGCAGCGACGAGCCGCCCGCGGAGACGAACGGCAGCGGGACGCCGAACACCGGCGCGACGCCGACGACGACGGCGATGTTCGCGAACGCCTGACCGACCAGCCAGGCGAGCAGCATCCCGCCGGCGACCCGGGTGAAGCGGTCCTTCGTCCCGGTGGAGATGCGCAGCAGCACGACGGCCAGCGCGACGAAGCAGGCGAGCAGCACGAGGAGGCCGAGCAGGCCGGTCTCCTCGCCGATGACCGCGGCGATGAAGTCGTTGTCCGCCTCCGGCAGCCAGAACCACTTCGACACCGAGTTGCCGATGCCGACCCCGGTGAGGCCGCCGTTCGCGAGGGCCCACTTCGCCTGCGTCGTCTGCCAGCAGTGGGTGCTGAGGATGTCGCTGACGCACCCCTCGCTCCACGCCGCGATGCGGCCGGTGCGGGAGCCGTTCATCTGCGCCAGCAGCCAGAGGCCGCCGGCGCCGACCGCGCCGGGCAGCAGCAGCACCCGCAGCCGGACGGCGCCGAACCACAGGGCCCCCAGCACGATGAGGCAGAGGATCAGGCTCGTGCCGAGGTCGCCGCCGAGGTAGACCGAGCCGATCGCGAGGCCGGAGAAGGCGAACACCGGCAGCAGCGCGACCAGGCCGAGTCGCTCGCCCGGGCGGCGCGAGAAGAACGTCGCGAGCATGAGGACGAGGCCGACCTTCACGAACTCGGACGGCTGGACGCTGATGGAGCCGAGCCGGATCCAGTTCTGGTTGCCGCCGACGCTGGTGCCGAGCGGCGTGAGCGCCGTGACCAGCTGCAGCAGCACGGCGCCGCCGAAGATCCAGCCGGCGACGCGCGGGAGGACCGCGGTGGAAAGCCGGGTCCCGATGGCGAGCATCAGAGGGATGCCGACGAAGGCGGCGACCGCCTGGGTCGTGAAGTCGCCGTAGGGGTTCCCGGCGACGCCCGCCTCCACGCTGGAGGAGGACAGCACCATCACCAGCCCGAACACGACGAGGAAGAGCGTGATCGCGCCGAGCGCGAGCGAGTCGGCCCCCGCGACCGACGAGATCGACGGGATCGAGATGCGCTGCACCACGGGGCGGCGCGGCACCGGCAGCCGGACGACCGGCGCCAGGGAGTCCGTGCGGGTGGCGGTGGCCATCGGCCCTCCTCCGTGGTGTCAGGCGCCGCCCGGCTGCGCGAGGGCCTCGCGGACTGCGGCGGCGAACCGCGCGCCGCGGTCCGAGTAGTCGGTGAACTGGTCCATGGACGCCGCAGCGGGGGCCAGCAGCACGACGTCGCCGGGTTCGGCGATCGACCTGGCCGCGTCCACCGCGAGCGGCATCACCCGGTCAGTGTCCACGTCGGGCACCACCGTGACGGGGACGCCCGGCGCGTGTCGGGCGAGCGCCTGCTGGAACGCGGCCGGGTCGCGGCCGATGACCACGGCGCCGCGGAGCCGGCCCGCTCCGGCCGCGGCGGCGACGAGGGGCTCGACGTCGACCCCCTTCGTGAGGCCGCCGGCGATCCACACGACGTGCTCGAACGAGCCGAGCGACGCAGCGGCGGCGTGCGGGTTCGTCGCCTTCGAGTCGTCGACGAACCGCACGCCGCCGGCCTCCCCGACGGGCTGGATGCGGTGGGGGTCGAGCCGGAAGGCGACGAGCGCGTCGCGGATCGCCCGGGGCTCCGCCCCGACCGCCCGGGCGAGGGCCGCCGCCGCGAGCACGTCCGCGACGACGTGCGGCGCGGAGAGCCCGGCGTCGTGCAGCGCGTGGAGGGTCGTCAGCTCGAGCGCCGACGTCCGCCGCTGGTCGAGGAACGCCCGGTCGACGAGCACCTCCTCCACGATCCCGACCTCGGACACCCGCGGGATGCCGCGCGTGAAGCCGATCGCGCGGCAGCCCTCCTGCACCTCCGCGTCGCGCACGAGCCGCTCGGTGACCGGGTCCTCGACGTTGTAGACGCAGGCGAGGCGCGTGCGCTCGTACACCCGGCCCTTCGCGGCCCGGTAGGCGTCGGCGGAGCCGTGCCAGTCGAGGTGGTCGTCCGCGATGTTCAGGCAGGCGCTCGCCGCGGGCGCGACCTCGCCCATCCAGTGCAGCTGGTAGCTGGACAGCTCCACCACGAGCACGTCCCAGCCGTCGGGCTCCCGGATCGCGTCGAGCACCGGGCTGCCGATGTTGCCGCAGGCGCGGGCGCGGAGCCCGCCCGCCGTCAGCATCGCGGTCGTCAGCCGCGTGGTGGTCGTCTTGCCGTTCGTGCCGGTGATCGTGATCCACTCGGCCGGGACGCCCGCCTTGTCGCGGAGGCGCCACGCGAGCTCCACGTCGCCGAGCACCGGCACGCCCGATGCGGCGGCCCAGGCGAGCGCGGGCACGTCG
>NZ_CAXTOQ010000163.1:0-7113 GCF_964245895.1 uncultured Amnibacterium sp. | reverse complement strand
GGGCGAGCTGATGTCGTTCAGCGGCTGGTAGGTCGCGTCGATGCCGAGGGAGCGGAGGGCCTGTAGCACCCAGTCGTCGAGGTAGGCGTACGACTCCGCGAACGACATCCCGCGGACCAGGTCGCCCGGCGCGTACAGCGAGTAGGTGACGACGCTGCCCGCCTCCATGAACATCGCGCCGCCGCCGGACACGCGGCGGACGACGTCGATGCCGAAGCGTCGCGCGTTCTCGAGGTCGACCTCGTTCTTCAGCGACTGGAAGCTGCCGATCACGACGGCCGGCTGGTCCCACTCCCAGATCCGCAGGGTCGGCTGCCGGCGGCCCGCCCCCACCTCCTCCGTCAGCACCTGGTCGAGCGCGAGGTGCAGCGCGGGCGGGAACGGGCCCGGGTGCACGAGCCGCCAGTCGAAGTCCGTCCAGCCGGCGGCGCCGCCGATCGCGCGGCGGACGGCCGTCGCGACCGCCTCCGGGCTGAAGCCGAGCAGCACGGCGCCCTCCGGCAGGGCGGCCCGCACCGCGCCGGCGATGTCGACCGCTGGGGCCTGCTCCGGGACGCCGACGACGGCCCGGTCGATGGCCTCGAGGGCGTCGTCGGGCTCGAGGAAGAAGTCGCCGGCGAGCCGGAACGCCGCGATCCGGCCGTCCTGGACGGTCAGATCGACGACGACGAGCTTGCCGCCCGGCACCTTGTACTCGCCGTGGCGCTCCTCTTCCGCGCTCATGCGCTCGCCTCCTGGTGCAGCACGCGGTCGTCGATCCAGCGCACGAGGTCGCCGATGACCTCGTCCCGGTTCGTCTCGTTGTAGACCTCGTGCCGGGCGCCGTCGTAGACGCGCACGGTGACGTCCGTGAGGCCCGACCGCGTCCGGTAGGCGCGGGCGAGGCGCTGCGCGCTGCGCCCGGCGCCCAGGGTGTCGTCCGAGCCGACCTGGATCAGGACCGGCAGGTCGGAGGGGAGGTGCCGCGCGGGGCGGCCGAGCAGCCGGAGCGCGTCGCGCATGCCGATCAGCTTCGCGGTCTGCGCGGGGAAGGCGAGCGGGTCGGCGACCCAGGCCGCAGCGACGGCGGGGTCGCGGCTGAGCCACTCCGCTCCGGTGGTGCCGAGCGAGCGGTGCCTCCGGTTGAGGTCGCCGGCGTCCATCCAGCCCGGCAGGCGGTAGGCGGTGCCGGAGAGGACGACCCCGTCGTAGGCGTCCGGCTGCCGGTTCACGGCCATCTGCCCCATCAGCGAGCCCCAGCTGTGGGCGACGAGCACGAGGGGCACGCCGGGGAAGCGCTGCCGGGTCAGCCGCCCGAACCGCGCGATCGCGGCGACGGTGGCGCGCAGGCCGCCGGGCCCGAGGGAGCCGAGCCGGGACGGGTCCCCGCCCCACTGCCGCATCCCCGTCGCGCCGTGGCCGCGGTGGTCGTCCGCGACGACGGTGAAGCCGGCCCGGTTCAGGTCCGCGGCGAGCGCCGCGTACCTGCCGCTGTGCTCGCCGATGCCGTGCGAGATCTGCACGATCGCGCGCGGGGCGTCGACGGCCCACTCGACGGTCTCGATGACGACGCCCTCGTCGTCGGTGAAGGAGGTCACGGGTCGATTCTGGCGGGCCCGTGCGGCCGCTGCGCGCATGGCCGCCCTGCAGCACCTCGGCAGGCTCTCCGCACTTCGGCAGGCCACGGAGGCGGTTCGCGGCCTGCCGAGGTGCGGGTGGCCTGCTCAAGTGCTCGGCCGGCCTGCTGCGGTGCGGGAGCGGTGCGCGCCAGATACACAGTCCAGCCTGCGTATGCTGGAGGGACATGAGCGGGATCACGGGCGCAGGGATGTTCCGGTCGCTCCGCGTCCACGACTACCGGCTCTGGGCGTCGGGCGCGATCGTGTCCAACGTCGGCACCTGGATGCAGCGCACGACCCAGGACTGGATCGTGCTGACCCGGCTGACCGACCACGACGCCTTCGCGGTCGGCATCACCACCGCCCTCCAGTTCGGCCCGCAGCTGTTCCTCTCCCCGGTCACCGGGCTCGTCGCCGACCGGGTGTCGAAGCGCACGCTGCTCACGATCACGCAGGCCGTGATGGGCGCGCTGGGGCTGGCGCTCGGGCTGCTCGTGCTCTCCGGCACCGCCACGCTGATCGAGGTCTACGGCTTCGCGCTGCTGCTCGGCATCGCGGCGGCCTTCGATGCTCCAGCGCGGCAGAGCTTCGTGTCCGACCTCGTCGGCCCGGACGACGTGTCGAACGCGGTCGCCCTGAACTCCGCCTCCTTCAACCTGGCCCGCCTGCTCGGCCCGGCGGTCGCGGGCGTGCTGACGGAGGCGGTCGGCGCCGGCTGGGTGTTCATCATCAACGCGGTCAGCTTCGCGGCGGTGCTCGTCTCCCTCCGCTGCATCCGCGCCCCCGCGTTCGGGGCCCGCGGTCCCAGGAAGGGGTCGCTGCGCGACGTCGGCGAGGGGTTCGCGACCGTCGTCCGGCGCCGGGATCTGCTCGTCGTCTTCGCGATGGTCGCGGTGCTGGGCACCTTCGGGCTGAACTTCCCGATCTACGCCTCGACCATGGCCGTGATGTTCGGGCAGGGCGCGACCGGCTACGGGCTGCTGTCGTCGGCGCTGGCGGTCGGGGCGGTGACCGGTGCCCTGCTGTCGGCCAGGCGGCCCGCGCCGCGGTTCGTGCTGCTGATCCTCGCGGGCGCGCTGTTCGGTACGGGCCTGCTGATCGGAGCCGTCGCCCCCTCCTACCTGTGGCTCGCGATCGTGCTGCCGCTCGTCGGGGTCGCGGCGCAGACCTTCATGACCACCGCCAACGGTCTGGTGCAGCTGGGCGTCGAGCGCGAGGTGCGCGGGCGGGTGATGGCGCTGTACATGGCCACCGTCATGGGCGGCACCGTCGTCGGCGGCCCGCTGGTCGGCTGGATCGCGAACGTGCTCGGCCCGCGGGAGGCGCTGGTGGTCGGCGCGATCGCCGGCGTCTGCACGGCCGTGCTCGGCATCGCGTACCAGCACCGGCATGCAGCACGACCCGCCGCGGTCCTCCGCTGACTCCGTCTCGCGGATCCGGATGGATTGGCCGACACGCCGGGCGGGAGGCGCCGGGCGCGGCGTGTCGCGATGCTGGTCCGGATCCGCGCGAGGAATCCGGATCCGCGAATCAGGGGAGGAGGTCGGCGGCCAGCGCGAGGGCGCCGACGACGCCGGGCGAGTCCTCGATGCCGGGCGGGACGAGCACGTCCTTCGGGTCGGCGGTCGCGAGCGTCGCCGGCCCGTAGCCGCCGGAGATCGCCGCGAGCGCAGCCCGGGTGGCGTCGAGCAGGCCGGGCGCGAGCATCACGCCGCCGCCCAGCACCACCCGCTCGGCCCCGACGGTGAGCGCCACGGTGTAGGCCATCTGCGCGATGTACGAGGCGAGGACCGCGAACGCCTCGTCGTGCACCTCCGGAGGGAATGAGGACGCGTCGACGCCCCAGCGCGCCTTGATCGCCGGGCCGGCGGCGAGGCCCTCGAGGCAGTCGCCGTGGAACGGGCAGTTCCCCGCGAACCGGTCGGCCGGGTGCCGCCGCACGAGCAGGTGGCCGACCTCCGGCCAGCCGTCGCCGCCGATCGGGCGGCCGTCGACGACCATCCCGACGCCGACGCCCGTGCCGATCGTCGCGTAGGCGAGCGAGGAAAGACCCTGGCCGGCGCCGTACCGCAGCTCCCCCACCGCCGCGCCGACGACGTCGTTCACGAACGCGGCCGGCACCCCCTGCGGCGTCACCCGGCCGAGCAGGTCGACGTCCGCCCAGCCCGGCTTCGGCGTCGTCGTGACGTAGCCGAACCGCGGGCTGCCGTGCGCGGCGTCGACGGGACCGAACGACGCGACGCCGAGGGCCTGCAGCGGCTCGTCGGCCGTCACCTCCGCCAGGAAGTCCCGGATGCGCCCGATCGTCTCGTCCGGCCCGGTGGTCGGGAACCGGCGGGTGACCAGCGGGCGCTCCGGCGCCGATGCCGCCGCTGCCGCGCAGACCACCTTCGTGCCGCCCGTCTCGATGCCCGCGATCATGCCGTGCCTGCTTCCTCCGCTGCTCCGCGGACGGCCCGACCCTACCGAGCGAGCAGGCCCCTCCTCCCTCCTGCTGCGGGAGGCGGGCGCGCAGCCGGGCGCGCTAGCGTTCGATCCGGCGTGGTTCCGACCATCCCCGCCCGGCGTCGGGCGGCACATCCGCTTCTGGTGAAAGGCGGCACCCGGCCGTGACCGCAGCCCCGATCGACCCGACCACCTCCGCCGCCTGGGCCGCCCTCGAGGGCATCGCCGACGGCTTCTCCCCCGATCTGCGCGGCTGGTTCGCGGACGACGCGTCCCGCGCCGAGCGCTGGACCTTCCAGGCGGCCGACCTCACCGTCGACCTGTCGAAGAACCTGGTGACGGAAGAGATCCTCGGCCACCTGCTCGAGGTCGCGCGCACGGTCGACGTGCCCGGGCGCTACGCGGCGATGATCGCCGGCGAGCACATCAACGTGACGGAGGACCGCGCCGTGCTGCACACGGCGCTGCGCCGTCCCGCCGAAGGCTCGCTCGAGCCGGCGGCGCCGCTGACCGTCGACGGGCAGGACGTCGACCACGACGTGCACGAGGTGCTCGACCGCATCGCGACGTTCGCGACCTCCGTGCGCGACGGCTCGTGGACCGGCGTCACCGGCAAGCGCGTCGAGACCGTGGTGAACATCGGCATCGGCGGGTCGGACCTCGGGCCCGTGATGGTCTACGAGGCGCTGAAGCCGTACGTCCAGGCGGGGCTCACCGCCCGGTTCGTCTCGAACATCGATCCCAGCGACATCTATGAGAAGACCGCGGACCTCGACCCCGAGACGACCTTGTTCATCGTCGCCTCGAAGACCTTCGGCACCCTCGAGACGCTGACGAACGCGCGGCTCGCCCGCGAGTGGCTGTGGAAGGGCCTGCTCGCCGCCGGCGCCATCGAGGACACGGACGACTCGAAGCGCGACGCGGTGTCGAAGCACTTCGTGGCCGTGTCGACGGCGCTCGACAAGGTGGCGGCGTTCGGCATCGACCCTGCGAACGCGTTCGGGTTCTGGGACTGGGTGGGCGGCCGCTACTCCGTCGACTCGGCGATCGGCACCTCCATCGCGATCACGATCGGCCCCGACGGCTTCGCCGACTTCCTGGCCGGGTTCCACGCGGTCGACGAGCACATGCGGACCGCGCCGCTCGAGTCGAACGTGCCCGTCCTGATGGGCCTGCTGAACATCTGGTACACGAACTTCCTCGGCGCGCAGAGCCACGCGGTGCTGCCGTACGCGCAGTACCTGCACCGGTTCGCCGCCTACCTGCAGCAGCTGACGATGGAGTCGAACGGCAAGAGCGTCCGGTCGGACGGCTCCCCCGTCGTCACCGACACCGGCGAGGTGTTCTGGGGCGAGCCCGGCACGAACGGGCAGCACGCGTTCTACCAGCTGATCCACCAGGGGACGCGGCTGATCCCCGCGGACTTCATCGCCGTGGCGAACCCCGCGCACGCGCTCGAGGACGGCGACGTGGACGTGCACGGCCTGTTCATGGCGAACTACTTCGCGCAGACGAAGGCGCTGGCGTTCGGCAAGACGGCGGAGGAGGTGCGGGCGGAGGGCACCGCGGAGTCGGTTGGGCCGGCGCGCGTCTTCAGCGGCAACCGGCCGACGACGTCGATCCTGGCGCCGTCCCTCACGCCGAGCGTGGTGGGGCAGCTGATCGCGCTGTACGAGCACATCGTGTTCGTGCAGGGCACGGTGTGGGGCATCGACTCGTTCGACCAGTGGGGCGTGGAGCTGGGGAAGCAGCTCGCGCTGCAGGTCGCGCCGGCCGTGGACGGCGACCGGGAGGCGCTCGACGCGCAGGACGCCTCCACCAGGGCCCTGATCGCCAAGTACCTCGAGCTGCGGCAGTAGCGGCGCCGCGCTTCAGCAGGACGGAGCCGAGCGCTTCAGCAGGACGTCTGAGCGCTTGAGCAGGACGAATCGAGGGCTTCAGCAGGACAGGACGCCGTCAGCAGGACGAAACGGCCCGGATCGTCCTGCTGAAGCCGTTCTGTCCTGCCATCGCGCTCGGCTCGCGGCTGCGGGCACCGGCGGGGCCGGATCAGGCGGCGGAGGAGCGGAGGGCCAGGAGGCGCTCGGTCGCGGCGACGACCGCCGCCGGGGTCACGCTCGCGAGGCACGGGTGCCCGGGGATCGGGCACGCGGTCGCCCGGGACCCGCGGCACGCCGCCTCCTGATCGCCCAGCAGCTCGACCGGCACGCCGTACGGCGCCCAGCGCTCGGGCTTCACGACCGCGGAGAACAGGCTGACGATCGGCGCGCCGACCGCCGCCGCGAGGTGCGCGGGGCCCGTGTTGCCGACGACGACGACCGCCGCGCCGACGAGCGCCTGCGCCGTGCCGCCCAGGTCGAGCCGGCCGCCGAGGTCGACGCCGGTGTCCCCGACGACCGCCGCGGTCAACGCGCGCTCGTGGTCGCCGCCGGTCACCACGACGGCATGGCCGGCGGCGCTCAGCAGCCGGACGACCTCGACGAAGTGATCGGCGGGGTACTCCCGCGCCGGGTACTGCGCCCCGGGATGCACGGCGACGTACCGCGGAGGCAGCCCGTCGAGCGCCGCGGGCCGCTGCGGCGGCAGCTCGACGTGCAGCCGGCCGTCGTCGCCCGGGGCCAGCGCGTACCCGGCGAGGCCGACGATCGCGAGGTTCCGCTCGGGCTCCGGGATGTCCTCCGGGAAGGTCTCGCCCGGGATCCACCGCTCGTCGAGCAGGCCGGCCGACGACTCGACGGAGGCGCCGAGGATGCGCGGCACCCCCGCCAGCCGCAGGAGCAGCGCGATCGGGAGGGGCGACTGGTGGAACGACGTGAGGACGATCGCCTCGTCGAAGCGACCCTCCGCCACGACGGCGTCCACCTCCGCGACCAGCCGCGCATCGACGGGGCGGTCGACCGCGGTGATCCACGGGACGCCCACGACGCGCAGCTCGTCGATGCCGGGCAGGAGGCGCGCGGCGGACCGGCCCCGAGGGCCGGCCAGGACCCACACCTCGGTGTCGGGCGCCGCCGCGACCGCGGATGCGCTCACGACGCTCGCGAGCGCCGCCACCTCGGCCGCCATGTGC
>NZ_CAXTOQ010000162.1:0-7148 GCF_964245895.1 uncultured Amnibacterium sp. | reverse complement strand
CCGTGTCCGCGATGGGCGACACCACCGACGAGCTGCTCGACCTCGCCCACGAGGTGACGCTGCTGCCCGCTCCGCGCGAGCTCGACATGCTGCTGACGGCAGGCGAGCGGATCTCGATGGCGCTGCTCGCGATGGCGATCAAGAGCATGGGCTTCGACGCGCGCTCCTTCACCGGCAGCCAGGCGGGCATGATCACCGACGCCCAGCACGGCGCCGCGCGCATCGTGGACGTGACGCCCGGCCGGGTCCGGGGGGCGCTCGACGAGGGCGCGATCGCGATCGTCGCCGGCTTCCAGGGCTTCAACCGCGGGACCGGCGACATCACGACGCTCGGCCGGGGCGGCTCCGACACGACCGCCGTCGCGCTCGCGGCGGCGCTGCAGGCGGACGTCTGCGAGATCTACACCGACGTGGACGGCATCTTCACGGCCGACCCGCGCATCGTGCCGAAGGCCCATCCCGTGCCGCGGATCACCAGCGAGGAGATGCTGGAGCTCGCGGCCGCAGGCGCGAAGGTGCTGCACATCCGCGCCGTCGAGTACGCGAGGCGGCACGGCGTGACCCTGCACGTGCGCTCGTCCTTCAGCCCGCAGCAGGGGACCATCGTCTACAACCCGGCGGGGCCGGGGCTCGACGAGAACGGAGCACCCGTGGAAGAACCGGTCATCGCCGGCGTCGCCACCGACCTGTCGGAGGCGAAGATCACCGTCGTCGGCATCCGCGACGAGCCGGGCAAGGCGGCGGAGCTGTTCACGGCGGTCGCGCGCACCGGCGCGAACATCGACATGATCGTGCAGAACGTGTCGGCCGCGGCCACGGGGCTCACCGACATCTCCTTCACGCTGCCGAAGGCGTCCGCGCAGGCCGTGCTCGCCGCGCTTGCCGCCGAGCAGGAGGTGCTCGGCTTCGCCTCCCTGCAGCACGACGACCAGATCGGCAAGCTCGCGCTCGTCGGCGCGGGGATGCGCACGAACGTCGGCGTCTCCGCCCGCCTGTTCCGCGCGCTGTCCGAGGCCGGCATCAACATCGAGATGATCTCGACGTCCGAGATCCGCATCTCGGTCGTGACCCGCGCCGACTCGATCAGGGCCGCCACGCTGGCGGTGCACTCGGCGTTCGGGCTCGACGGGGACGAGGATGCCGTGGTGTACGCAGGGACGGGACGATGACGGGCCTCCGGATCGGGGTCGTCGGCGCGACCGGGCAGGTCGGCGCCGTGATGCGCCGGCTGCTCGAGGAGCGGGACATCGAGATCGAGTCGGTGCGGTTCTTCGCCTCCGCCCGCTCGGCCGGCACGACGCTGCCGTTCCGCGGGGAGCAGGTCGTGGTGGAGGACTCGGCGCTCGCCGACCCCTCCGGCCTCGACGTCGCGCTGTTCAGCGCGGGCGCGACCGCCTCCCGAGCCCTCGCGCCGCGGTTCGCGGACGCCGGCGCGATCGTGATCGACAACTCGAGCGCCTGGCGCATGGACCCCGATGTGCCGCTCGTGGTCAGCGAGGTGAATCCGGAGGCGCTGCGCGACGCGCGGAAGGGGATCGTCGCGAACCCGAACTGCACGACGATGGCCGCGATGCCGGTGCTGAAGGTGCTGCACGACGACGCGACGCTCGTCCGCCTCGTGGTCAGCACCTACCAGGCGGTCTCCGGCAGCGGTCTCGCGGGCGTCGCGGAGCTCGCGGGCCAGGTGGAGCGCGCGGTCGCGACCGGCGACATCGCCGCCCTGACGCACGACGGGTCCGCCGTCGACCTCGGCGAGCCGCAGAAGTACGTCCGCCCGATCGCGTTCGACGTCGTCCCGCTCGCCGGCAACCTCGTCGACGACGGCAGCGACGAGACGGACGAGGAGCAGAAGCTGCGGAACGAGAGCCGCAAGATCCTCGGGATCCCGCAGCTGCTCGTGTCCGGCACCTGCGTGCGCGTCCCCGTCTTCACGGGGCACTCCTTGTCGATCAACGCCGAGTTCGCGGACGAGCTCTCGCCCGATCGCGCCCGCGAGCTGCTCGCCTCCGCGCCGGGCGTGCTCCTCACCGACGTGCCGACCCCGCTCGAGGCCGCGGGGAAGGACCTGAGCTTCGTCGGCCGCATCCGCCGCGACGAGGGCGCGCCGGCCGGTCGCGGCCTCGCGCTGTTCGTGAGCAACGACAACCTGCGCAAGGGCGCCGCGCTGAACGCCGTGCAGATCGCGGAGCTGGTCGCCGCGAACCTCGCCCGCCGCTGATCCGTTGTGAAGGAGTTTCTCGAGCCCGGCCCGAGGAACTCCTTCAGAACGGAACGGATCGGGCGTCCATCCCTCCGCGGATAGGCTCGAAACCATGGCGGAGGACGAGACGATCGATGTCGTCCTGATCGGCGGCGGCATCATGAGCGCCACCCTCGGGACGCTGCTGCACGCCCTCCAGCCCGACTGGAGCATCCGCATCTACGAGCGCCTCGGCGGCGTCGCGCTGGAGAGCAGCAACCCCTGGAACAACGCGGGCACCGGGCATGCCGCGCTCTGCGAGCTGAACTACACGCCGGAGAAGGCGGACGGCTCGATCGACATCAGCAGCGCGGTGAAGGTCAACGAGCAGTTCCAGGTGTCCCGCGAGTTCTGGGCGACGCTCGCGGAGCACGCCCGCCTGCCGCGCGAGGCGGTCTTCATCAACTCGACGCCGCACATGACCTTCGTCCGCGGCTCGGAGCACATCGACTTCCTCCGCCGCCGGTGGGAGGCCCTGACGGACCATCCGCTGTTCGCCGACATGGAGTACTCCGAGGACCCGAAGGTCATCCACGACTGGGCGCCGCTGCTCATGCTCGGCCGGGACCGGTACGAGCCCGTCGCCGCGACGCGCGCCGAGGCCGGCACCGACGTCGACTTCGGGGCGCTCACGAACGCGCTGATCGACTCCCTGCTCGACGACGGCGCGGAGCTGCATCTCAACACCGAGGTCTCCGGCCTGAAGCGCCTCCCCGACGGCGCCTGGCGGGTGCGGTCGCGCCACTCGGTCGGCCTGGACCGGCACGAGGTCAAGGCGCGCTTCGTCTTCGTCGGCGCCGGCGGCTGGGCGCTGAAGCTGCTGCAGAAGGCGGGCATCCCGGAGGCGAAGGGCTACGGCCTCTTCCCGATCAGCGGCCAGTGGCTGCGGTCGGACGACCCCGCCATCGTCGCGCAGCACCGCGCGAAGGTCTACGGCAAGGCGTCGCTCGGCGCGCCGCCGATGAGCGTGCCGCACCTCGACACCCGCATCGTGGACGGGAAGGCGTCGCTGCTGTTCGGCCCGTACGCGGGGCTGTCGCCGCGCTTCCTCAAGCGGGGCAACATCCTCGACCTGCCGCTGTCGGTGCGGCCGCACAACCTGATCCCGATGCTCGCGGTCGCCAAGGACAACTTCGCGCTCGTGCAGTACCTGGTGCGAGAGCTGACGAAGTCGAAGAAGGCGAAGTTCGCCTCCCTGCAGGAGTTCTACCCCGATGCGGACCCGAGCGACTGGTACCCGCTGAGCGCGGGCCAGCGGGCGCAGGTGATCAAGAAGGACGCGAAGAAGGGCGGCGTGCTGCAGTTCGGCACGGAGGTGGTCGGCGGCGCGGACGGCACGATCGCGGGGCTGCTCGGCGCCTCGCCCGGCGCCTCCACGGCCGCGGCGATCATGCTCGACGTGCTCGGCCGGTCCTTCCCCGCCCTGATGCCCGGCTGGCAGCCGGAGCTGCAGCGCCTCATCCCGACCTACGGCTCGCTGCTGTCGGACGACCCGAGGAACGCCCGCCGCGTGCAGGCCGCGACCGCGAAGGCGCTGGGCCTCACCGCCTGACCCTCCATTTTGAAGGCGCTTTGGTGCGCCAGATCGCCTTCACAACGCATCCGGCTTGCGAATAGGTCGAACACGTGTTCGACTATCGGTATGCGATGGGCGGGTCAACAGGTCGGCGCGGAGGTGCCCGGCGCGTTGCCCGGGCTGGCGAAGGTGCACGACCTCGTCCGCACCTCCCGGCCGCCCGAGTTCGCCGGCATGACCTTCTACGAGGTGCGGGCGAAGTCGGCGCTGAACAAGGTCCCGGGACACGTGCCGGGCACGCCCTACGGCTGGACCATCAACCCCTACCGCGGCTGCTCGCACGCCTGCGTCTACTGCTTCGCGCGGCCGACCCATCAGTACCTCGACTTCGCCGACCCCGCGGACTTCGACGCCGAGGTCGTCGTGAAGGTCAACGTGGGGGAGGTGCTGCGCGCGGAGCTCGCGCGTCCGTCCTGGGCGGGCGCGCCGGTCGCGCTCGGCACGAACACCGACCCGTACCAGCGGGCGGAGGGGCGCTACCGGCTGATGCCGCAGATCCTCGAGGCGCTGGCGGACTCCGGCACCCCCGTCTCGCTGCTGACGAAGGGCACGCTGCTGCGCCGGGACCTGCCGCTGCTGGCCGGGATGGCCGGGCGCGGTCCCGTCGACCTGGCGATGTCGATCGCGGTGCTCGACCCCGCGCTGCAGCAGCTCGTCGAGCCGGGCACCCCCTCCGCCGCCGCGCGCCTGGCGACGGTCCGGGCCGCTCGCGAGGCAGGGCTCGACTGCGGCGTCTTCCTGATGCCCGTGCTGCCGCGGCTGACCGACACCGTCGCGCACCTCGACGCGGCGTTCGCGGCGATCGCCGACGCCGGCGCCTCCTACGTCGTCTGGTCCGCGCTGCACCTGAAGCCGGGGGTGCGGCAGTGGTACCTCGCGTGGCTGCACCGCTGGTTCCCCGAGCACGACGCGTTCTACCGCCGGCTCTACGCCGACGGGCCGTACGCGCCCAAGGACTACCGGAGGTGGCTCGCCGACCGGGCGGAGCCGCTGCTGCGGAAGCACGGGCTGCGGCACGGCGCCGAGGACGACGTCACCGGAGGGGTGCGGTCGCGCTCCGCGGGGATCGTGCAGGCCGCCGTCGCGGCGGCTCCGCCGACCCTGTTCTGACCCCGGTTCAGGAGCCCTGGCGCGCGAACCGCCGCGCGAGAGGTGCCGATGAGGCCGCGTTGGGGCATCATCGGGGGACAGGGACGTCGCCCGCGTCCCCCGACGCCGGGAGCGGCATGCCGAACGACGACGACCTCGCGCCGGTCCACGCCGTGGGCGGCACCCGCGTGCAGCGGCCGCCCGCCGTGCGGACCAGGGCCGTGCGCGTCGCTCTGCTCGACGACCACGAGGTGCTGCTCGACAGCATGGCGTCGTGGCTGCGGACCAACGCGCCGGACTTCGACGTCGTGCTGACCGCGACCTCCTGGCTGCAGCTGGTGCACAGCCCCCTCTTCCCGACGGACCTCGTGCTCATCGACGTGCAGCTGCGCGAGCCGGTCTCGATCGAGGCCCGCGTGCGGACCTGCCGGGCCGCGGGCGCGACGGTGATCGTGCTCACCGGGCTGGATACGCCCGACCTGAGGGAGCGGGCGCTGCGCGCCGGCGCGGCCGCGTTCCTCGGCAAGTCCCGCCCGCTCGGCGAGGTGCTCGCCGCCGCCCGCGAGGTCATGGGGCTCACCCCGGGCCGGACCCCGGTGCTGCGCGAGTGGCGGCCGCTGCCGCGGGCGGCGGAGGCGGTCGGGCGCCCGCGTCTCAGCCTCGGGGAGGAGGCCGCCCTGCGGCTGTACGCCTCCGGCCGCTCCACCCGCGAGGTCGCGGCGGAGATGCGCGTGCAGTTCGAGACGGCGAAGACCTACCTCCGCCGCGTGCGGGAGAAGTACGCGCGGGTCGACCGGCCGGCGAGCCGGAAGGCCGAGCTGATCCAGCGGGCCCTGGAAGACGGGTACATCTAGACACGTGGCGAAGCTCTACTTCCGGTACGGCGCGATGAACAGCGGCAAGAGCACGGCGCTGCTGCAGGCCGCGTACAACTACGAGGAGCGCGGGCAGCGCGTGCTGCTCGCGAAGCCCGGCGTCGACGCCAAGGGCGACCGCGACATCGTGTCGCGGCTCGGCGTCGCCCGGCCGGTGCACTTCCTGATCGGCGAGGACCAGGACGTGATGGAGCTGTTCTTCGCGCGGAGGCGCGCGCTGACGGAGGCGACGGGGTCGCCGGTGTCGTGCCTGCTCGTCGACGAGGCGCAGTTCCTCACGCCGTGGCAGGTGAACGATCTGCTGCGCATCGCCGTCGTGCAGGACGTGCCCGTGCTGGCGTACGGCATCCGCACCGACTTCCGCACGGAGGCGTTCCCGGGCAGCGCGCGGCTGCTCGAGGTCGCGCACAGCCTCGAGGAGCTGAAGACGATCTGCCGCTGCGGCCGGAAGGCGCTGTTCAACGCGCGGCGGATCGGCGACCGGTACGTGTTCGACGGCGAGCAGGTCGCGATCGACACCCTGAACGACGTGCGGTACGAGTCGCTCTGCGCCGCCTGCTATCTGGCCGAGTCGGGCGGCGTGCTCGACGGCGAGGCCGTCTCGGTCCCGCAGTCCCTCGGCCCGGACGCCGACTTCAGCTGACTCGTTCCGTTCTGTAGGAGTCCAGCTCCTACAGAACGAGAAGTCATCGGGGGTACGGCGATCCGCCGTCCGCGAGCAGTGCGACCAGCTTCGCCAGCCGATTGACCCTGGCCGTCGGGCTCGGCGCCGTGGAGACGCGGTGGATCACCGCGTACCGGTTCGTCCGGTTCAGCTCCGCGAACCGTGCGGCGGCGGAGGGGGAGTCGGCGAGCGCAGCCGCGAGGTCCTCCGGCACCTCCGCCGACGCGGCCCCGGAGTACGCGCGGTCCCACCGCCCGTCCGTCTTGGCGCGGTCCACCTCCGCCTGCCCGCGCGGCCGCATGCGCCCGTCGGCCACGAGGGTCGCGACGATGCCCACGTTGCGGACGGACCAGAGCGACGCCCTCCTGCGCGGCGTGAACCGCTGCGCGAACAGGGTCGCGTCGATGCTGTTCTTCGGCCCGTCGATCCAGCCGAAGCACAGCGCCTCCTCGAGCGCCTCGTCGTACCGCAGCGACGTCGAGGAGGGGACGCCCTTCTTCGCGAGCGCCAGCCACACGCCGTCCGCGTCGTCCTCGTGCCGTTCGAGCCAGGCGCGCCACGCCGCGGCGTCCGCGACGACGAGGGCGTCCACGATGTCGATCACCGGGGCATTCAGCCACAGGCGACGTCGGTTGTCGATCCGGTCGGGATAGCGGGATTCGAACCCACGACCTCCTCGTCCCGAACGAGGCGCGCTACCAAGCT
>NZ_CAXTOQ010000161.1:0-7213 GCF_964245895.1 uncultured Amnibacterium sp. | reverse complement strand
GGGTGGAAGCCGGGGCTCACGACGACGAGGTCGGGCGCGAAGGACTCGAGCGCGTCCCGCTGCGCGGCGGCGTCGCCGAGGTCGAGCCGGGCGCCGATCACCTCGAGCAGCGCGGCGCGCTCCTCCGTCGCGCGCTCGCCGACCACGAGCACCTCGCAGCCCAGCTCGACGAGGGTGTCCGCGGCGGCGAAGCCCACCACCGCGGCCCCGAGGACGCCGGCCCGCAGGCCGCGCCACCCCTCCGCGTGCCAGGAGGTGAGCAGGGCGAGATCGGCCGTCACCTCGCCCTCGAGAGCCACTCGAGGTAGAACAGGCCGACGCCGAGCGCGACCAGCAGGCCGGCGATGATCCAGAACCGCACGACGACGGTGATCTCCGCCCACCCCTTCAGCTCGAAGTGGTGGTGGACGGGGCTCATCAGGAAGATGCGCTTCCCCCGCGTGGCCTTGAAGTACGCCCGCTGCAGGATCACCGAGCCGGGCTCGATCACGAAGAGGCCGCCGATGAAGATGACCAGCAGCTCGGTGCGGGACAGCACCGCCAGCGCGGCCAGCGCGCCTCCCAGCGCCAGCGACCCGGTGTCGCCCATGAAGATCTGCGCCGGCGAGGTGTTCCACCACAGGAAGCCGATGAGCGCGCCCGTGATGCAGGCGGCGACGGTCGCGAGATCGAGCGGGTCGCGCACGTCGTAGCAGAGCGGGATGTTCGTCGTGAGATCGGTCTTGAAGCAGGACTGGTTGAACTGCCAGAAGCCGATGATGACGTAGGAGCCGATCGCGAAGATCGAGGCGCCCGTCGCGAGGCCGTCCAGCCCGTCCGTCACGTTGACGCCGTTGGACGTCGACGCGACGATCAGCCAGATCCAGACGATGAACACGATCACGCCGAGCACGGCGCCGAAGATCGCCGTGAAGCTGAGCACCGAGCCGTCGAACCACTGGTCGCGGACGATCGAGATGTTCGTCGTCGCCGGCGTCGCGGAGTACGTCCGCCCGCCCGCGCCGACCGCGGTGCGCGGGAACTGCAGCACGAGCAGCGCGAAGACGGTGCCGACCAGCAGCTGGCCGGCGATCTTCGCCCACCCGCCCAGACCGAGGCTGCGCTGGTTCCTGGTCTTCAGGAAGTCGTCGACGAACCCGACCGCGCCGAGCCCGATCATCAGCAGGAGGACGAGCAGGCCGGTGACCGTGACGGGGCTGCGCGGCGCGGTGAGGTGGCCGACGAAGTAGCCGACCACCGACGCCAGGATGAAGACCAGGCCGCCCATCGTCGCGGTGCCGCGCTTCGCGTGGTGGCTGACCGGTCCGTCGTCGCGGATGAACTGGCCCCATTGGAGGCGGTGGAACAGCCGGATGAACAGCGGGGTCAGGAAGAGGGTGAAGACCAGGGAGACCGCGGCGCCGGTCAGCAGGGACTGCACTAGGCGATCGTCCCATCGACGGCGGCCCAGCGGGCGCCGACCCGGTCGCCGAGGTGCCGCAGGCCCGCGGAGTTGGAGGACTTGACGAGCACGGTGTCGCCCGGGCGCAGCGTCGCCGCGAGCAGCGCCTCCGCGTCGTCCTGCGTCTCCACGAAGACGCTCTCGCCGTCCCAGGAGCCCTGCGCGATCGCGGCCAGGTGGATGCGCTTCGCGTCCGGCCCGACGACGACGAGCAGGCCGATGTTCAGGCGGACGACGAGCAGGCCGACGCGGTCGTGCTCCTCCCCGGCCGACTCGCCCAGCTCGGTCATCGCGCCGAGCACCGCGACCGAGCGGCCGGGCGCGATCTGCACGAGCGTCTTCAGGGCCGCCGCCATGGAGTCCGGCGAGGCGTTGTAGGCGTCGTTCACGACGACGACGGGGTCGGTGGCGAGGATCTCCATCCGCCAGCGCTCGGCCCGCACCACGGCCTCGAGCCCGGCGACGATCGTGTCCGCGTCGACGCCCAGCGCGGTCGCGACCGCGGCCGCCGCCATCGCGTTGCCGACGTGGTGCTCGCCCAGCACCCGGAACGCGACGGTCCGGCGCTCGCCGGTCGGCAGCCGCAGCTCGAAGGCGGTGCCGGTCGCGGTCGCCTCGACGTCGTCCGCGCTCGTGCCGCCCGTCGCGGGATCGGCGGACAGGCCGAACCAGGCGACGCGGGCGGCGGTCCGCTCCGCCATCGCGGCGACCCGGGGGTCGTCCCGGTTCAGCACCGCGACGTCGTTCGAGGCGAGGCCCGTGACCATCTCGGACTTGGCGAGCGCCGTGCCCTCGATGCTGCCGAAGCCGCCCGCGTGGGCGAGGCCCACCTTCAGCACCACGCCGACGTCGGGCGGCGCGAGCGCGACCAGGCGGGCGATGTCGCCGACGGCGGACGCGCCCATCTCGGCGACGAGGAACCGGGTGTCGTGCGTGATGCGCAGCATCGTCATCGGACCGCCGACGGCGTTGTTGAACGACGCGTGGGAGGCGACCGTCGGGCCGACGCGGCCGAGGATCTCGCGCAGCAGGTTCTTGGTGGTCGTCTTGCCGTTCGACCCGGTGATGCCGACCACCCGCAGGCGGCCGGCCCCGCGGACCCGCGCGACGACGGCCTTCGCGAGCGCCGCGAGCGCGGCGGTGGCGTCCGGGACGACGACCTGCGGCGCCGGGGACTCCAGCGGGCGTTCGACGATCAGCAGCGCCGCGCCCCGCTCCACGGCGGCCGGCACGAAGTCGTGCCCGTCCATCGTCTCGCCGACCCGGGCGACGAACACGCCCCCGGCCTCGATCTGCCGCGAGTCGGTCTCGACCGCGCCGTCGACGACGGCGCTCCCTGCCTCCGGCGGGACCACCTCCCCGCCGACCGCGCGCGCGATCTCGTCGATCGTCAGCGCGATCACCGGGGGTTCGCTCCGCCGGTCCGCCCGTCAGTCGCCTTCCGCACCCGGCCACCTCCCGCTGGTCCCGCAACCGGGGATCCAGCGTAGAGGATCGCCGCTGCAGGGCCCCGACTACCAGGAGGCGGGCAGGTCCGGCGAGGTCGATCCGGAGGGGACGACGCCGCCCGCCTGCAGGGCCCGCGCCATGACCTGGCGCCAGATCGGCGCGGTGGCCTGCGAGGTGTTCATCTTCGTCGGCTGCGACAGCGCGACGTACACGACGTACTGCGGGGCGTCCGCGGGCGCGGTGCCCGCCATCGACACGAGGTAGTCCTTCGAGTACCCGCCGGAGGCGTCGACCTCCTGGGCGGTGCCCGTCTTGGTCGCGACGCGGTAGCCGGGGATCGCGACGTCGGCCCGCAGCCAGCCCTTCGTCGCCACGTTCTCGAGCATCCGGACCGTGCCGTTCGCCGCCGCCTTCGAGATGACCTGCCTCGGCGCGCCGGTCGCGACGCGATGCACCGTGCCGTCGGCGGCGGTGCAGGAGTCGACGAGTCGGACCGGCAGGCGCACGCCGCCGTTCGCGATGGTCTGGTAGGCGCTCGCCATCTGCACGGCGGAGACCGTCAGCCCCTGGCCGAACATGGTCGCGTAGCGCGTCTGCGCATCCCAGTCGGGCGCATCCGAACCGAACGACCCCGTCGCCTCCGCCCCGAAGCCCACCTCGGTCGCGGTGCCGAACCCGAACCGCTTCAGGTACTCGAGCCGGGTGGCGGAGGAGATGCGGGAGCCGAGCTGCGAGATGCCGGTGTTGCTGGACTGCACGAGCACGCCGGTGAGGGTGAGGCGCTCGTCGCCGTGCTGCTCGCTGTCGTTCACGTCGGCGCCGTCGGCGGTCCGCAGCCGGTAGGGGGCGACGACGCGGGAGGCCGGGGTGGCCACGCCGGCGTCGAGCAGCATCGACGCGGTCACCGCCTTCATCGTCGAGCCGGGCTCGTACGGCGCGGTGAACGCGCGGGACCCCAGGGCCGCCGCGTCGGTGTCGGCCGTCCGCGCGACCTGGTTCGGGTCGACCGTCGGCCAGTCCGCGACGGCGAGCAGCCTGCCGGTGCGCACCTCCTCGACGACGACGGACCCCCAGGCGGCGCCCGTCTCGCGCGCCCGCTGCGCCAGCACCTGCTGCGTGTAGTACTGCAGGTCCCGGTCGATCGTCAGCCGCACGGTGCCGCCGGGCTTCGCGGCCTGCACGACGGTCTCGGTGCCGGGGATCGGGGTGCGGTCGAGCGCGCTCTCGGACACCGCCTCGCCGTCGGTGCCCGCGAGGCACCGGTTCCAGCCGTACTCGATCCCCGCCTGGGCGTCCTGATCGGCCCCGAGGAACCCGACGAGGTTGCCGGCCACGGCGCCCGACGGGTACGTCCGCTCCGGGATCGCCTCGAAGTAGAGCCAGCCGAGCCGCAGCGCCTTCACCTTCTGCAGCGTCCCGAACGGGATCTCCTTCGCGACCAGCGCGTAGGAGGCGCCGGGATCGGCGGTCAACGCGGCCAGCACGCCCGCGGCCGGCACGCCGAGCGCCGACGCGATCCGCGCGGCGGCCGCGGGCACGTGCCCGGCCTTGGTGGCGATCCACGGCACCGCCGTCACGCGGTAGCGGTCGACGGTCGTCGCGAGCACGGTGCCGTCGGCGTCGACGATGTCGCCCCGCGTCCCGGGCAGCACCGTGGAGATGCTGCGGCGGTCCTTCGACTGGGCCTGCAGCTGGTCGGCCTGCACGACCTGCACGTCCGTCAGCCGCACGAGGAACACGCCAGCGAGCGCCAGCACGGTGAGCAGCACGACGGCCGGGCGCATCCGCGTCCCCCGCCGTGTCCTCGCCATCCGCGCTCCCCCGCCGGGTCCGCCTCCGGCCTGGCGAACCTAGGCGAGGGGCGGCGGTCAGCGCGTGAGGCCGCCCGGCGTGTGGACGGCACCGGTGGCCGCCGACCGGGAGCCGAGCACCTGGCCGGTGCGGGCGTCGAGGTAGGCGGGCGAGTCGTCGGGCACCATGCCGAGCGCGGCGGCCTGCGCGGCGAGCCGCTGCGGGGCGGCGAGGGCGCGGATCGCCTCCGACTGCACCTGCGCCTGACGGGTGAGCAGGTCGGAGCGCTGCTCGAGGGCGTGCAGGCGGTAGGCGCCGTTCGCGGTGCCGATCGACAGCAGCAGCTGGGCCGCGACGACGCAGACGACGCCGCCGAGCACGACGGAGGCGGCGAGCACCCGCGGGCGGGCCGCGCGACGGGCGGCGGGAGCGACGGCGCCCGCGGGAGCCGGATCGACGTCGACGGGGCGCAGCGGCCTGGGCGTCGCCGGCCGCGGCTGCAGCGAGCGGATCGGATCGATGGCGAGCGCAGAGCTCATGGACAGTCCCCCAACTGTTCGACATCCGTGTCAGGTGGAGCGGGGATCCCCCCGGATCCGCTCCGCCGCCCGGAGCCGCACGGATGCGGCCCTCGGGTTCCGTTCCACCTCCCCCTCCGCCGCCGTGGGTGCGCCCCGCGTCAGCATCCGGAAGGTGGGGGCCGTGTCGTCGGTCTCGACCGGGAGCCCTCGCGGGGCGGTCGAGACGGTCCGGGGCGCGAGCGCCCGTTTGACGATCCGGTCCTCCAGCGAATGGTAGGACAGCACCACGATCCGGCCACCTGCGGATATCCGGTCGAGGGCCGCGGGAACGGCCCGCTCGAGCACCTCGAGCTCGCGGTTCACCTCGATCCGCAGCGCCTGGAAGACGCGTTTGCCCACGTGGCCGCGGCCTTTCACCGCGGCGGGCGTGGCCGCCTCCAGCACGGCGACCAGCTGGGCCGAGCCCCGGATTGGGGTGGCCGCGCGCGCCGCCACGACGGCCCGCGCGTACCGGTCGGCGAGGCGCTCCTCGCCGTAGACGCGGAAGATCCGTGCGAGGTCCTTCGCCGGGTACTCGGCGACCACGTCCGCGGCGGTGCGGGTCTCCCCCGGGTCCATCCGCATGTCGAGCGGGACGTCCCTCGCGTAGCTGAACCCGCGGTCGTCCTGGTCCAGCTGCATGGAGGAGACGCCGAGGTCGAACAGGACGCCGTCCGCAGCGGCGAGGCCCAGCCGGTCGAGCACCTCGGGGATGGCGTCGTAGACGGCGTGCGCCGGCCGGAAGCGCTCGCCGAAGGGTGCGAGGCGGGCGGACGAGCGCCGCAGGGCGTCCGGGTCGCGGTCGACGCCGACGAGCGTCAGACCGGGGAACCGGGTCAGCAGCGCCTCCGCGTGCCCGCCGAGCCCGAGCGTGGCGTCGACGCCGACGGCGCCCCCGCGCTCGAGCGCGGGGGCGAGCAGCCCGAGCGTCGTGTCGAGCAGGACCGGGACGTGGAGGGGGGTGGAGCGGTCCCCGGCGTCCTCATGGCCGTTCATCCCGATACCCATCCGTGGACCGCACCTGGCACCGGGGAAGTGTGACAGGGGCGGCGAGACGGTCGACCTGGCACCGGGGAAGTGTGTCAGGGATCCCGTCACGGCTGGGACTCGGGAGGCACGGTCAGAGGATGCCGGGGACCACCTCCCCCTCGACGGACGCGAACGCGTCCTCGGTCTCCGCCAGGTGGCGCTCCCAGGCCGCCGCGTCCCAGATCTCGACGCGATCGCCGACACCGAGGACCGCGAGCTCGCGGTCGAGCCCCGCGTAGGTGCGGAGGGTCTGCGGGATGGTCACCCGGCGCTGCTTGTCCGGCGTCTCGTCGTGCGCGCCGGACAGGAACACCCGCAGGTAGTTCCTGGCGTCGCGGCTGGTGACGGGCGCCTGACGGATCCGCTCGTGCACGCGGTCGAACTCGTCGCGCGCGTACACGTAGAGGCAGCGCTCCTGCCCGCGGGTGATGACCACGCCGTCGGCGAGCCGCTCCGCGAACCTGGCAGGAAGGATGATCCGCCCCTTCTCGTCGAGGCGAGGCGCGTAGGTACCGAGGAACACGGCACCGACCCCTCGCTGTCCACATGACCAGCGGTGCTGGTGCTCCCCACTTTACTCCACAACGCTCCACTCGGGCACCCTCGGACGGGGCGCGTCCCCACCCCGCTCCCCCGGGAACGACGGAACGCCCCGCGGCGGTGCCGCGGGGCGTTCGATGGAGCGGGGTGGGTCAGGGCTGGCGGCGGCGCTCCCAGCGCTGGGCGAGGCGGTCCATGAAGCCGCCGCCGCGGAGTCCGCCGGCGGCGGGAGGGAAGGAGGGCATGCCGCCGCGGCTGCGGACGCCGACGGCCAGCAGCACGCCGCCGAACATCGCGGCGAAGCCGAGCGCCCCGACGAGCCAGTTGTGCAGCAGCACCCCGAGCACGAGCACCCCGATGCCGACGCCCAGCACCTCGACGACCTCGGTGACGACGAGAGCAA
>NZ_CAXTOQ010000160.1:0-7237 GCF_964245895.1 uncultured Amnibacterium sp. | reverse complement strand
CGATCGCGGCGGCCGACACGGTGGGCCGGGCTCCGGGCAGCGCGACGCGGCGCTCGTCGGCGGCGGCGGGCGCCGCGGCGAGGCCGGAGACGACCACCGCGGCGGCGGTGGCGAGGACGACGGGGAGCGCGCGGGCGCGCGCGCTCCGCAGGGAGGAGGGCACGAGGGGGGACACCTTCGGGTGGGGTGCTGCGGCGCCGTGGGTGGGGGCGCCGTGCCGAGCGGGGACTCGACCTCGCCAACCTACGAGCGGCTCCGCCCGCCCGCATCCCCCCGTCCGGGGCCTCGCTCGTTCAGGCCGGATCCGCCGCCGCGCCCCGCGTTCGCGCTCGCGGTCCGGCGTGTCGCGAGACGAGCCTCAACGAGGAAGGGCTGGGGCGAGCAGCGGCAGCGCGGCCAGCAGCGCGTCCACGTCGTCCTCGCCCGACGGGTGCCCGAAGGTGATCCGCAGCGCGCCGCGCGCCGTCGCCTCCGGCAGCCCCATCGCGAGCAGCACGGGCGAGACGCGGGTGACGCCCGCGAGGCAGGCCGACCCGGTGCTGACCGAGACGCCGGCGGCGTCGAGCAGGAGCAGGAGCGACTCCCCCTCCGCCCCCTCGACCGTGACGTGGAGGTTCCCTGGGAGGCGGTCGGGGCCGGGCGCGGCGCCGCGGACGACCGCGCCGGGTAGCGCTGCGAGGACGCCGGCGAGGGCGCGGTCGCGCAGCGCGGCCAGCCGCACCGCCTCAGCGTCGAGGTCGGCGACCGCCTCCTCCGCCGCGACCGCGAAGGCGAGCGCGAGCGCCGCGGAGGGGGTGCCGGAGCGCAGCCCCCGCTCCTGCCCGCCGCCGTGCAGCAGCGGCGCGGTCGGCGCGGACCGGCCGGCCAGCAGCGCGCCGATGCCGGCCGGACCGCCGATCTTGACCGAGGAGAGGCTCATGAGGTCGGCGCCCGACCCGTCGAACCGCGTCGGCACCGAGCCGAAGGCGGCGATCGCGTCCACGTGCACCGGGACGCCGCCCGCGTGCGCCGCCGCGACGAGCGCCGGCACGTCGTTGACGGACCCGACCTCGTTGTTCGCCGCGAGCACCGTCAGCAGCGCGGCGCCGGGCTGCCGCTGCACCGCGTCGGCGACGGTCGCGGGCGCGAGCCGGGCCTCCCCGTCGACCGGCAGGTGCACGACCGTCGCGCCCGCGCGCTCGAGCGCCTCCGCGGTCCCGACCGTCGCCGCGTGCTCGCCGCCCGGCACGAGCAGGGCTCCCCCACGGGCGCGCCAGGCGCCCGTGATGGCCAGGTTGACCGCCTCCGTGCCGCCGGAGGTGAGCAGCACCTCCACGGGCTCGCAGCCGGCGGCGGCGGCCAGCCGTTCGCGCGCCTCCTCGAGCAGGGCGCGCGCCACCTGGCCGTGCCGGTGCACGGAGGAGGGGTTGCCGACCGTGCCCAGGGCCGCCGCGAGCGCCGCGGCCGCCGCGGGCCGCAGCGCGGTGCCCGCCGCGTGGTCGAGGTAGGCGCCCATGGCGTCATTAGGGTAGGCGCGTGCAGGCCGAGCCCGTCGCGACCGACCGCTTCCGCGACCTCGGGGTCCGCGTCGGCCTCGACGGCGGCGTCCTGCGGGTGGCGAGCGCCACCGCGACCAGCATGGAGCTCTGCCTCCTCAGCGAGCGGGACCCCTCCTGGGTCGAGCGGACCGTGCGGATGAAGCGCGGCGACGACGGCGTCTGGACAGGCGGCTCGGCGCTGCTGACCCCCGGTCGGCGCTACGCCGTCAAGGTCGGCGGACCCGACGGCCCGCGGCACGCGTTCGACCGGTCGCGGCAGCTGCTCGACCCGTACGCGCGCGGGATCGTGCGGATCGACCAGGACTCGTGGCGCAGCGTCGTCGTCGAGGACGACTTCGACTGGGGCGACGTGCGCAAGCCGAACGTGCCGCTGGCGGAGACCGTCGTGTACGAGGCGCACGCGAAGGGGCTCACGAAGCAGCTGCGCTCGGTGCCGCGGGCGCTGCGGGGCACGTACGCCGGCGTGGCGCACGAGTCCACGGTGGCCTACCTCAAGGACCTCGGCGTCACCGCGATCGAGCTCCTGCCGGTGCACCAGTTCGGCAGCGAGCAGCGGCTGATGAAGCAGGGCCTCGTGAACTACTGGGGCTACAACACCGTCGGGTTCTTCGCGCCGCACGCGCAGTACGCCTCCCTCCCCGCGCAGTCCTCCGGGCCGCAGGCGGTGCTGGACGAGTTCAAGGGCATGGTCAAGCACCTGCACGCCGCGGGCATCGAGGTGTGGCTCGACGTCGTCTACAACCACACAGCGGAGGAGGGTCCCTCCGGCCCGATCCAGAGCTTCCGCGGCATCGACAACAGCACCTACTACCGGCAGGACGACGGCCGCTACATCGACACCACCGGGTGCGGCAACAGCCTCGACTGCTCGCAGGAGCAGGTGCGGCGCCTCGTCCACGACTCGGTGCGGTACTGGGCGCAGGAGGTGCAGATCGACGGCTTCCGGTTCGACCTCGCCGTGACCCTGGGCCGCGACGAGCACGTCACCTACACGCCGGACGCGCCGCTGCTGCAGGAGCTGCTGGCCGACCCGGCGCTCGCGGACGTGAAGCTGATCGCGGAGCCGTGGGACGTGGGCCTCGGCGGCTGGCAGACCGGCGGCTTCCCGCCGGGCTGGTCGGAGTGGAACGACCGCTACCGCGACACCGTGCGCGACTTCTGGCTGACCGACACCGTCATCACGCGGCACGGCGGCCTCGCGCGCACCGGGATCGGCGCGCTCGCGAACGAGCTGGCCGGATCCTCCTGGCACTTCTCCCCCGAGCGCGGCCCGCTGGCGAGCGTCAACCTCATCACCGCCCACGACGGCTTCACGCTGAGCGACCTGACGTCGTACAACGCGAAGCACAACCTGGGCAACGGCGAGTCGAACCGCGACGGCACCGACAACAACCGGTCGTTCAACTTCGGCATCGAGGGCGCGACCCGGGTGGAGCGCGTCGTCGCCGACCGCCAGCGCGCGATGCGGAACCTGCTCGGCACCCTGCTGCTGTCCGCGGGCGTGCCGATGCTGCTGGCCGGCGACGAGGTGGGCCGCACGCAGCGCGGCAACAACAACGCCTACTGCCAGGACGCGCCGGTCAACTGGGTCTCCTGGAACCCCGCGGAGTGGCAGTCGGACCTGCAGGCGATCGTGAAGCGGCTGATCCGCATCCGCCGGGAGCACCCCGCCCTGCGGCCCGCGACGCACGCCTCCGACACGAGCGAGAACCGGATGCACTGGTACACCCCCGACGGGGTCGCGATGGACGAAGCGGCGTGGACGACGCCGGAGAACCGCACGCTGCAGTACCTGGCGCAGGCGGGCGCCGACGCGACCCTGCTCGTCGTGCACGGCGACGAGACGACGATGCGCGCCGCGCTGCCGGAGCACGACGGCATCACGGACTACGAGCTGCTGTGGACGAGCGCGGACGACACCGCGTTCGGCCTGCACTCGGTGCCGGGCGAGCACATCCAGATCGACGGCCCGACCCTGCTCCTGTACGCCGCCCGCTAGCGCGCACCTGAGCAGGAATCCACGAGCACGTCAGCAGGAGGAATCCGCTTCCGCAGGAAGAATCGGGCGAGTTCTTCCTGCCGTTGCGAGAAGTTCCTGCTGTCGTGCTCCGGAGGTGTCGTGGGCGGATGACGTGACGCCCGAGCTCGCTTGACGCGGAGCACGACAGCAGGAAGAACTCGCTACGGCAGGAGGAATCGGGCGAGTTCTTCCTGCTGAAGCGAGTTGTTCCTGCTGAAGGACTCCGGAATTCCTGCTGAAGTGCTCGGTCAGTGCGCGACGGCGACCAGGCCCATCTCGGCCGGGTCCGCCAGGTACGCGTTCTTCGGCACGACGCGGACGTTGTAGCCGAAGGAGCCCGGGCGCGCGAGGGTCACGGTGCCGGCGAAGGTCTGGGAGCCGTCGAGCGCGATGGGGCCGGTCGCGGCGACCGCGTCCTCCTCCAGCGGGGCCAGCTCCACCGTCGCGGTGTTCTCCAGGTCGTCGCCCTCGCGGGAGGTGCCGTAGACGACCTGCACCGCCACGTCCTCGGGCGCGAGCGTCCCCAGCTGCACCTGCGCGCGCACGTGGAGGCGGTCGCCGACCTGCGGCACCCGCGCGAGCCCGCCGGACTCGACGTGCACGACCGAGACCGCGCTCCAGCCGGAGGACACGACGTGCTTCCACGCCGCCAGCTCGCGCCCGCCGGCGTAGTCGGCGACGCTGATCGCCTCGGCCGCCGCCGCCGCCGGGATGTAGAGCCGCTGCACGTACTCGCGGACCATCCGGTCGGCGGACAGCTCCGGCGACAGGGTGGCCAGCGTGTGCCGCACCGACTTCAGCCAGCGGGTCGGGACGCCGTTCGCGTCGCGACGGTAGAACCGCGGCGCGATCTGGTTCTCGATCAGGTCGTAGAGGCTGTCCGCCTCCAGCTTGTCGCGCTCGGCGGCGTCGCCGGCCGAGTCGGCGGTGGGGATCGCCCAGCCGTCCTCGCCGTCGTAGTACTCGTTCCACCAGCCGTCGAGGATCGACAGGTTGAGCGCGCCGTTCAGCGCCGCCTTCATGCCGGAGGTACCGCACGCCTCCAGCGGGCGCAGCGGGTTGTTCAGCCACACGTCCGTGCCCGGGTAGAGCACCTGCGCCATCGCGATGTCGTAGTTCGGCAGGAACACGATGCGCCGCCGCAGCTCGGGGTCCTGGGTGAACCGCACGAGCTTCTGGATCAGGCGCTTGCCCTCGTCGTCGGCGGGGTGCGACTTGCCGGCGATCACGATCTGGATGGGCCGCTTCTTGTGCGTCAGCAGCGAGATCAGCCTGTCCTCGTCCTCGAGCATGAGGGTGAGGCGCTTGTAGGTCGGCACCCGTCGGGCGAAGCCGATGGTGAGCACCTCGGGGTCCAGCAGGTCCTGGAACCACGCGGGGGCGGAGGCACCGGGGTTCTCCTCGTGCCAGGCGGCGGTGACGCGGCGCCTGGCGTCCGCCACGAGGTTCGCCCGCATCGTGCCGCGCACCCGCCAGAGGTCGGCGTCCGAGACACCGGGCCCCGCCCAGTCCGCGGCCGTCGTGTCGGAGGTGCCCAGCTGGTCCTGCGCCAGCTGGAGCAGCAGCGGATCCGTCCAGGTGGGCGCGTGCACGCCGTTCGTGACGGAGGTGATCGGCACGTCGGAGGCGTCGAACCCCGGCCAGAGCCCGCTGAACATGCCGCGGCTCACCTCGCCGTGCAGCTGGGAGACGCCGTTCGCGTGCTGCCCCAGCCGCAGGCCCATCACCGCCATGTTGAACACGTCGCCGGAGCCGCCGGGGTAGTTCTCGCCGCCGAGCGCGAGCACCTCCCACACGTCGACGCCGGGCAGCAGGTCGCCGGAGAAGTACTGCTGCATGAGGCCGCGGTCGAAGCGGTCGATGCCCGCGGGCACCGGGGTGTGCGTGGTGAAGACCGTGCCGGCGCGCACCACCTGCAGCGCCTCGGCGAACGACAGCCCGTCGTGGATCAGGGTCGAGATCCGCTCGAGGCCCTGGAACCCCGCGTGGCCCTCGTTGGTGTGGAAGACCTCCGCCTCGGGGTGCCCGGTCAGCTCGGTCCAGATCCGCAGCGCGCGCACGCCGCCGATGCCGAGCAGCACCTCCTGCAGCAGCCGGTGCTCGCCCCCGCCGCCGTACAGGCGGTCGGTGACGTCGCGCAGCGCGTCCTCGTTCTCCGGGATGTCGGTGTCGAGCAGCAGCAGGGTGACGCGGCCGACCGCGACCTGCCAGATCCGCGCGTGCAGCGTGCGCCCGTACGGCAGCGCGAGGGAGACCAGGGCCGGCGCCCCGTCCGCGTGCCGGGTGAGCGTGAGCGGCAGGCCGTCCGGGTCGAGGACCGGGTACGCCTCCTGCTGCCAGCCGTCCGCGGAGATCGACTGCTTGAAGTAGCCCGCGCGGTAGAACAGGCCGATGCCGGTCAGCGGCAGCCCCAGGTCGGACGCGCTCTTCAGGTGGTCGCCGGCGAGGATGCCGAGGCCGCCCGAGTACTGCGGCAGCGCGGCGGCGATGCCGAACTCGGGCGAGAAGTAGGCGATGTGGCCGGGAGCCGAGGTGAGCGACTGGTACCAGCGCGGCTCGCTGCAGTAGGTCGCCAGGTCCTCGCGCAGGGCGTTCGCCCGCCCGACGAAGTCCGGGTCGGCGGCGAGGGCGCCGATGCGGCTGGGGCTGACCGCCCCCAGCAGCGCGACCGGGTCGCCGGCGATGGTGCGCCAGATCTCGGGATCGATCTCCTCGAACAGGCGCCTCGTGGGCTCGTGCCACGACCAGCGGAGGTTCGCGGCGAGCTCGTCGAGCGCCGACAGCGATGCCGGCAGCACGGTTCGGACGGTGAAGCGGCGGATGGCTTTCACTGCGGCGGGACTCCTCATCCTCGTGGCTCCGGTCACCCTACGGGAGGGACGTGTCGCCGATGCAAACGGTTGCGGGGAGCCGCGAGGAGGCCCGTCCACGCACCTCCCATGCACCTCTTCTATGGTGAGCACGTGGCTGACACCCAGGCAGCGGCCGATGGCGGCATCCCCGCGAGGACGCGGTCCCGGAGCACGGGCACCCGTTCCGCAGCGGTGCGCCGCCCCGCCAAGAAGACCCCGCCGTGGACGCCCGTGCTGGGTCGCATCCCGGTGCTCGACCTCTCCCCGCAGCAGCCGGACGACCTCTGGCCCGCCAAGGCCTTCGACGGCGAGGTGGTGCCGTTCTCGGCGACGGTGTTCAAGGAGGGGCACGACGTCATCGACGCGGCGGTGGTGCTGACCGCGCCGTCCGGCCGCGTCGTGCGCCGGCCGATGGTGCAAGTCAACCCCGGCCTGGGCCGGTGGACCGCGTCGCTGCAGGTGGACGAGGTCGGGCCGTGGACCTGGCACGTGGAGGCCTGGCTCGACGACTGGGGCACCTGGCTGCACGACGCCGGCATCAAGATCCCGGCGGGCATCGACGTCGCGCTGATGCTCGAGGAGGGCGCCCGGCTGCTCGAGCGGGCCGCGGACAACATCGACCCGCGTCGCAAGCTGAGCTCGCTCTCCGACGACGAGCTGGAGGCCGAGCTGTCGCGCCGGCGGGCCAGCCGCGACGCGGATCTGGCCGTGCAGGTGGCCAGGGCGCAGGTCGACGCGCCGAGCAAGCCGGCCTCGTCTCCCGCGGGGTCGCCCTCGGCTCCGGCGGCCTCGGCGCCGTCCGCGGGGCCGTCGACCACGCCCAGCGA
>NZ_CAXTOQ010000159.1:0-7321 GCF_964245895.1 uncultured Amnibacterium sp. | reverse complement strand
CGGTGCGCGATCACGATCGTCGTGCGGCCCTCCGCGGCCGCGGCCAGGGAGTCGCGCAGCAGCTGCTCGTTGCGGCCGTCCAGGTTCGAGGTCGACTCGTCGAGCAGCAGGATCGGCGCGTCCGCGAGCAGCGCGCGGGCGATGGCGAGCCGCTGCCGCTCGCCGCCGGACAGCAGCACCCCCTCCTCGCCGACCTCCGCCTCCAGCCCCTGCGCGTGCTTCAGCACCGTCGCTCGGAGGTTCACGGCGTCCAGCGCGCGGAGGCAGTCGTCGTCGGTCGCGAGCGGCGCCGCGAGCACGAGGTTGTCGCGGATCGTGCCCGCCAGCGCGGGCGCGTCCTGCTCGACGTAGCCGAACTGGCTGCGCAGCACGGCGCGGGGGAGGCGCCGCACGTCGACACCGCCGATGCGCACGGTGCCCGCGTCCACGTCGTAGAACCGCTCCAGCAGCGACAGCATCGTGCTCTTGCCCGCACCGGAGGGGCCGACCAGCGCCGTGCGCGTGCCGCGCGGCACCGCGAACGACACGCCCTGCAGCACCGCCACCCGCTCGCCGTCCGTGCCCGCGTACGCGAAGGACACGTCGTCGAACTCGACGGCGGCCGCCGCCGTCCGACCCGGGTCGATCGCCTGGTCGGCCGGATCGCTCGCGGTCTCGGACGGCAGGTCGAGCACCTCCGTGATCCGGCCGAGCGCGCCGAGCGCGCTCGCGACGGAGCTGGCCGCACCGAAGGCGCTGCCGAGCGGCCCGACCATCAGGAACAGGAACAGCAGGAAGGCGATGAGGCTGCCGATGTCGATCGCCCCGGAAGCGACCCGGAATCCGCCGACCCCGATGACGACGAGGAACGCGAGGTTCAGGGTCAGCGACGCGATCGGCACGACCGGTGCAGAGGTCTTCGCGACGTCGAGCCCGGCGACCCACGCGCGGCGGGCGCCCCGCAGCACGGATTCGGTCTCCCGGTCGGTGGCGCCGGAGGCGCGGATGGTGCGGACCGCGGAGATCGACCGCTCGACGTCGGCCGTGAGCGCGCCGACAGCGTCCTGCTGCCGCCGGCTCGCCTCCCGGATGCGCCGCGAGAGGCCGCCGACGACGACGACCGCGAAGAGGACGATGACGGCGGTCAGCGCGAGCAGCACCGGGTCGAGCAGGGCCATCCCGATGACGGCGCCGACGAGGGTGAACGCCCCGCCGACCGCGTCGACGAGCCCCTGCGTGAGCACGGCGTACAGCAGCGTCGTGTCGGTGCCGACGCGGGCGACGAGGTCGCCGGTGCGGCGCCGGTCGAAGTCGGCCACGGGCAGGCGGAGGAGGTGCCGGATCAGCCGCGTCCTCGCGCTCAGCACCACCGACGTGCCGGTGCGCTGGAGGAGGTAGTGCTGCACGCCCGACAGGACGGCGCCGACCGCGACGGCGCCTGCGACCAGGGCGACGAGGGTGCCGAGCGGCTGCGCCTGCTGGACCCGCGTGACGATCTGCTGCACCAGCAGGGGCTGGGCGAGCGAGAGCGCGGCGCCGATGACGCTCAGCACGATGACGACCGTGAGCGCGCCGCGGTGCTCGGTCAGGTACGGCAGCAGGTCGCGGAAGCGGGCCCGCGGGCCCTCGTCGCGGCTGCGGCGGAGGAACCCGCGACGGGGCGCGGCGACGGTGGTGGTGCTCATCGCTTCCCATGATCCTCGGCCTGCGGGGCCGCTCGTGCCGGAGGAGCGGTCAGCGCCGGCCGTACCGCTTGTGCACCGCCTGCCGGGTGACGCCCAGCACGGTCGCGATGAACGCCCACGAGGTGCCGCCGACCCGCGCCCGCCGCACGGCGATGGCCTCGGCGCGGTCCAGCTCGCGGCGCTGCTGCGCGATGCGGCGCAGCACCTCCAGCGGGTCCCCGGACTCGGCGGCGGCGACGGTCACGGCGTCCTCCTCGGGCATCTGTCAACCATAGTTGACACGAGTCGCCCGGAGTTGTCAACTTGGGTTGACGCACTCGGCTTCTGAAAGACGGAACCTCAGACGCGGGAGGTCGGGTCGCCGCCGAGGCGCTGCGCGATCCAGACGGGCACGACGGCCGCGATCGTCAGCACCGCCGCGACGACGTTGACCACCGGCGCCTGGTTCGGGCGGAACAGGTTCGCGAAGATCCAGATCGGCAGGGTCTGCACCGCGGGGCCCGCGGTGAAGTTGGTCACCACGATCTCGTCGAAGCTGAGCGCGAAGGCGAGCAGGCCACCGGCGACCAGCGCGCCGCGCATCAGCGGCAGGGTCACGAACCGGAACGTCTGCCACGTGCTCGCGCCGAGGTCCGCCGACGCCTCCTCGAACGAGCCGCCGAGCCGCCGCAGCCGTGCCTGCACGTTGTTGAACACGATCACGATGCAGAACGTGGCATGGCCCACCACCACGGTGAGGAAGCCCAGCGTCAGCCCGAGGTAGGAGGTGAACGTTGCGTTCAGCGCGATGCCCGTGACGATGCCCGGCAGGGTGATCGGCAGCACCAGCAGCACGCTCACCGCGCGCCGCCCGAAGAAGCGGAACCGCTGCACCGCGAACGCCGCCATCGTGCCGAGCACCAGCGCGACGGCGGTCGCGGCCAGCCCGACGGCGACGGAGGTGCCGAGCGCGGCGAGCGCCCCCTCGCTGCCGACGGCGGCCGCCCACCAGCGCAGCGTGAAGCCGGAGGGCGGGAACCCGAACGTGCGGGAGGCGTTGAAGGAGTTCAGCACGACCAGCGCGAGCGGCAGGTACAGCAGGACCAGACCGACCACGAGCCAGCCCCTCAGGACGCGGACCGCGCCGCGGGACATCGACCTCACACGTTCTCCAGCGCGCCGGTGCGCCCGAGCGCCGCGAGGTAGAGCGCGATCGCGGCGAGCGGGACGAGCGACAGGGAGGCGGCCAGCGGCTGGTTGTTCGCCGTGACGAGCTGGCCGTAGATCAGCGTGCCGAGCACCTGCGTCTTGCCGCCGACGATCCCGACGGCGATGTAGTCCCCGAGGGACAGCGAGAACGTGAAGATCGAGCCGGCCGCCACCGCGGGGAACACCAGCGGCAGCAGGACGGAGCGCAGCGTCGTGAGCGCGGAGGCGCCGAGGTCCGTGCTCGCCTCGAGCAGCGAGTCGGGCACCCGGTCGAAGCCCGCGAACACCGGCAGCACCATGTAGGGCAGCCACAGGTACGCGAGCGTGCCGATCGTCGCGGCGATGCCGTACTCCGGGGTCAGGCCGAGGAACGACAGCGGCCCGTTCGGCGCGAGCAGCACCCGCCACGCGTAGGCCTTCACCAGGTAGCTGGCCCACAGCGGCGTGGTGATCGCCACGACGAGCGCGATCCGCGCCCGGGCGGACACCACCTTCGCCATCGCCAGCCCGATCGGGATCGCGACGACCGCGTCGATGAGCGTGACGGCCGCGGCGATCCCGATGCTGCGCAGGGTCACGGCCCAGGTCACCGGGTCGCCGAAGGCCTGCAGCAGGTTCCCGACCGTGTACACCTGCACGACCTGGCCCGTGAACGTGTTCCGGCTCCAGAACGCGCTGAGCAGCAGCACGGCCATCGAGCCGAGGTAGGCGATCACCAGCCAGGCGAGCGGAGGGCCGAGCAGCCCCGCGAGCCGCAGCCGCTCGGCCACCCGCCCGCCTCGCGGCGCGGCGGCGTCCGTCACCGGGCGGTCACCCCTTGATCTCCTGCCACTTCGAGGTCCACTCGCTGTAGTCGGTGCACGTCCCGCCGCTGCCGTCGACGCACTGCTTCTGCGGGGTGGTCCAGTAGTGGATCTTGGCGGCGTAGGCCGCGTCCGTCGCGTGGTAGGTCGTGCAGAACGAGCGGTCCGAGGTCTCGTCGCACGCCTTCGTCTGGGCGGGCGCCTCCCCGAACCACTCCGCGACCTGCGCGTTGGTCTTCGCGGAGGTGATCCAGTCCATCCACCGGTACATGCAGCTGGGGTGCTTCGCCTTCGACGAGATCATCCAGGTGTCCGACCAGCCCGTCGCTCCCTCGGTCGGCAGCACGGTCTTGATCGGCGCCTTCTCGTCCGCCTCCACCAGGTTCGCGATGACCTGCCAGGTGGTGCCGATCACGGAGGTGCCGGAGTCGAACGCCTGGACCTCCTTCGTGTAGTCGGCCCAGTACTCGCCGATGTCCGCGTTCTGCGCCTTCAGCAGGTCCACGGCCGCGTCGAGCTGCTTCTCGGTGAGCGAGTACGGGTCCTTGATGCCGAGCTCGGGCTTCGTGCTCATCAGGTACAGCGCGGCGTCGGCGATGTAGATCGGGGAGTCGTAGGCGGTCACCTTGCCCGCGTACTTCGACGAGCCCTCGAACACCGCGCCCCACGACGTCGGCGCGTCCTTCACGACGTCGGTGTTGTACATCAGCACGTTCGCGCCCCAGCCGTGCGGGATGCCGTACATCTGCCCGTCCACCGAGTTCCAGGCCTTGTCCTTCAGGAAGTCGGAGATGGTCGCGTAGTTCGGCACGAGGCCGGTGTTCACCGGGGCGACGTCCCCGCCGTAGATCAGGCGCAGCGTCGCGTCGCCGGAGGCGGAGACCCCGTCGTACTGCCCGGTGCGCATCAGCTGCACCATCTCGTCGGACGTGTTCCCGATCTTCACGTTCACGGTGCAGCCGGTCTGCTGCTCGAACGGGTGCACCCAGTCGACGGTCTTGTCGTTGGAGCCGTCCTCGGCGTACCCCGCCCAGGCGATCAGGTTCAGCGCGCCCTCGCCGTCGCCCAGCTTCTTCAGCTCGGCGACCTTCGGCGGCGCGTCGCTGGAGTCCCCGCTGCCGCCGCCGACGGTCGTGGAGGTGGAGCAGCCGGTCAGCGCGGCCGCGGTGACGAGCACCGTCGTGAGCGCGATCGCTGCGGAGCGCTGTCGGCGCATGGGGAGGTCCTTCCGGTCAGGCGGCGAGGGGGCGGAGGGCGGAGGCGGGCCAGGACAGCAGCACGGCCGTGCCGCGCGCGAGGTCCGCCTGCCGGGCGGGGGAGTCGTTCAGCAGCACGGCGTTGACGGTGCCGCCGCCGCGGGCCGCGGCGACGACCCGGGTCGTCGAGCCGGCGTAGACGACCTCGGTGATGACGGCGGGAGCGGCGATGTGCCCGACCGGGGGCTGCGCGCCGGGAGGCAGCACGGCCACCTTCTCCGGGCGCAGGGCGAACGTGCCGGGGGCGCCGCCGGTGAGGGACGCGTCCGTGTCGCCGTCGAGCAGGTTGGAGGTGCCGACGAAGCCCGCGACGAACCGCGTCTCCGGCCGCTCGTACACGTCGGCCGCGGCGCCGACCTGCTCGATGCGGCCGTGGTTGAAGACCGCGAGGCGGTCGCAGAGCGTGAGCGCCTCGTCCTGGTCGTGCGTCACGAACACGAAGGTGATGCCGACCTCGCGCTGGATCGCTTTCAGCTCGACCTGCATCCGCTCCCGCAGCTTCAGGTCCAGGGCGCCGAGCGGCTCGTCGAGCAGCAGCACGCGCGGGCGCACGACGAGCGCGCGGGCGAGCGCGATGCGCTGCCGCTGCCCGCCGGACAGCTGGGCCGGCCGCCGCGAGCCGGCGTCCGACAGCCCGACGAGGTCGAGCGCCTCCCCGGCGCGCCTCGTGCGCTCCCCGCGGCCGACGCCGCGCACCTTGAGGCCGTACTCGACGTTCTGCGCGACGGTCATGTGCGGGAACAGCGCGTAGTCCTGGAAGACCGTGTTGACGTCCCGCTTCGCCGGAGGCAGCCCGGTCGCGTCGGCGCCGCCGAGCAGCACCGACCCCTCGGTCGGCTGCTCGAAGCCCGCGATCATCCGCAGGACCGTGGTCTTGCCGGAGCCGGATGGGCCGAGCATGGCGAAGAGCTCGCCGTCCGCGATGTCGAGGTCGAGGCGGTCGACCGCGACGACGTCGCCGAAGGTCTTCCGCAGGCCGCGCAGCGCGACACCGCTCCGCTGCTCCGCCACCGGCACCTGCACGATGCTCATGCAACCACGGGCGTGTCACGAGCGGATACCGAGATCGACCTGATCCTCGCGTGAACGCCGCGGATCCGGTCGCGTCGGGGCTCGGCAGCGGCGGAGATCCTCCGCCGGGCTGCCGCTACGGGATCGGGATGGGGCCGGTCGCGGGGGCGCCCATCGCGCGGGCGATGCTGCGGGCCGTGGTGAGCACGGCGGGGGCGAGCGACCGCGCGGAGGCGGGCGCGCCGCTGATCGCGACGGCGGCGACCGCGTGGTCCGGCCCGACGAGCACGGGCGCCGCGACCGAGACCGTGCCGGTCGAGCTGCTGCGCAGCTCGAGGTGCCCCTTCTTGCGCGCGACCTCGATCGCCGCGCGCACCCGCTGGGCGACGCCGGGGGCGGCGTCCCAGCGGCGCTCGATCATGCCGCCGGCGAGCACGGTGTCGACCAGCCGCTTCGGCGCGTGGGCCAGCAGCACCAGGCCGCCGCAGGAGGCGGGGGCGGGCACCCGGGTCGGGCTGCGGCTCGGCTCGACGCCGTCCGCGCGGTCGACGGTGACGGACTCGCCTCCGTCGAGCACCACCAGCTGCACGGGCTGCCCGGTGACGTCCGCGAGGTCCTGCAGGTAGGGGTGCGCGACGTCCTCGGCGGCGACGTCTCGCGGCGCGAGGGACACCAGCTCCTGCACGTGCGGGCCGATGCGGAACCGGCCGGACGGCAGGCGCTCCAGCAGGCGCTCGTTGACCAGCTGGCCGGCGAGCCGGTGCGTGGTGGTGAGCGGCAGCTCGGCGCGGTCGGCGAGCTCGGTCAGGGACAGCTCGGGGCCGTCCGCGCCGGCGAACGCGTCCAGGACGCCGACGGCGCGACCGAGGACGGAGCGGTCGCGCTCGTTCGTCTCAGTCTCCAGGGCGTCTCCGATCTCCCTTGATCCTGGCGAGTTTAGGAGCACAGACGGCCTTGGTAACAAATCGGTGACGGGCCGGCAGAAGCGGATCGCGGCCGCGAACCATTGCGGACGACCCTGGGAGGGCCCTGGGACGGGCCGGATCGCGCAGGTCCCTGGTCAGAGCGGGTTCACCCCGAACGCCGTCGCGAGCTTCTGGATCTTCTGCGCGCGACCGAGCCGCGGCAGGTCGCTGCCGTCCCGGATGACGCGGCCGCGGGCCTCGAAGTCGGCGATGAAGTCCTGCGCCCACGCGACGTCGGAGGGGGTCGGGCTGATGACCTCGTTGATGACCGGCAGCTGTCCGATGTCGAGGCAGAGCTTGCCGGTCATGCCGAGGGCGACGGTGGTCTGGGACTGCTCGCGGAGCACGGGATGGCTGGAACCGACCGTGGGCCCGTCGATCGGGCCGGGCAGGTTCCCGACCCGGCTGGCGACGACGAGCCGGGACCGGGGGTA
>NZ_CAXTOQ010000158.1:0-7337 GCF_964245895.1 uncultured Amnibacterium sp. | reverse complement strand
ACTTCAGGATGTCGTCCGCCGCGTGCACGAGCGTGTCGAAGCGGTAGTTGATCTCACCCTGCCCGGCGGTGCCGACCTCGTGGTGCGCGCGCTCCAGGATCAGGCCGGCCTCGATCAGCTTCAGCGAGATGTCGTCGCGCAGGTCCGCGTGCTGGTCGACGGGCGACACCGGGAAGTAGCCGCCCTTGAACGGCGTCTTGTTGCCGAGGTTGCCACCGATCTCCTCCCGCCCGGAGTTCCAGGCCGCCTCGGAGGAGTCGACCTTGTAGAAGCTCGAGCCCTGGGCGACCTCGTAGCGGACCTCGTCGAAGATGTAGAACTCGGCCTCGGGGGCGAAGAACGCGGTGTCCGCGATACCGGTCGTGGCGATGTACTTCTCCGCCTTGTGCGCGATCTGGCGGGGGTCCTTCGCGTAGATCTCGCCGTTGCGCGGGTTGTAGATGTCGAAGACCAGGATCAGGGTGCGCTCGATCCGGAACGGGTCGACGTACGCCGTCGAGATGTCCGGGATCAGCTGCATGTCCGACTCGTGGATGTTCGCGAAGCCCCGGATGGAGGAGCCGTCGAACAGCTGGCCGACGGAGAAGAACTCCTCGTCGACGGTGGACGCCGGGATGTTGAAGTGCTGCTGCACGCCCGGGAGGTCGGTGAACCGGATGTCGAGGAACTTGACGTCCGTGTCCTTGATGAACTTGATGACCTCGGATGAGTCGGTGAACGTGGGGTTGGGCATGCCGGTGGATCTCCTGCGCTGGTCCAGGGAGTGCTGCGCTTGCAGTCGGTGACCAACCTACGGGGGACGGGATTTCGGCCACGTGACCGCTTCGTTTCGAGGGTGTTACACGCCCTACGGACCCGACGTGACCGCGGGGGAGGCGGGCAGGTCGAAGGCCGAGCCGCGGAACGCCTGCTCCGCGCTCACGATCGCGATCAGCAGGAACGCGAGCAGCGCCAGGACGACGAACGAGCCGCCCAGCCCCCGGCCGGCGACCTGCCGGTAGCGGGGGCCGTCCGGTCCCTCCGGCCCGGGCCGCCATTCCGGCTCCGCGCGTGACGCGGGCGGAGCGGACCCCTGGGTCGTCGTCACGAGCAGGTCCCGCGCGCGCGTCAGCCGGTCGAACGCGAGCGACGCCGCCCGCCTGGTCGCGTCGTCCGCCTCCGGCAGCGCGTCCGGATGCGTGCGCCGAGCGGCCCGGAGGTAGGCGCGCTGCACCTCGGCGGCGGTCGCGTCCTCCTGCACCTCGAGCAGGGCCGCGGCCTCCGACCGCGACAGCGGCGCTGCCGCGCCGGTCACCGCCGGACGGGCCGCAGCTTCGTCGGGTCGACGCCCTTCGGCATCGGGACGCCGCCGCCGAGCGACTCGAGCCGGTTGCTGACGGCCAGCACCTCGGCCCGCGTCAGCTTGCCCTTCAGTCGGCCGAGGCGGCGGTTGATCTGGGACAGCCGGATGCTGCCCTCGTCGGAGCCGACCCGCAGCACCGAGACGGGCACGTTCGGCGCGACGCGGACCACCTTGCGGCGCTCCTCGTCGACGAGGCGCTGCGTGCGCCCCTTCGGACCCTCCGCGATGAGGACGACTCCGGGCTTCCCGACGGCGCGGTAGACCGCGTCCCGCGACCTCGGGTTCACCGCGACCGGGATCTCGCTGCCGCGCCAGCCGCGGCGCAGCGTCGCGCGGAGCACGGCGCCGACGGCGCCCTGCTGCCCCTCCATGCGGTTGTACGCGGCGCGCTCGGCGCGACGGTTCATCACGATCAGTGCGACCAGCAGACCGGTCACGACACCGAGCAGGATCCAGGTGATCATCGTGATGATCGCGCCGCTCAGCACGGCGAGCACGACGCCGACCAGCACCGGCACGAGGAACGCGAGCAGCATCCACCAGACGAGGGCGGAGTCGGCCTTCCTCGTCATGTGGAAGACGTCGATCAGCTGCTTGATGCGGCCCGGCTCCTTGGCAGGGCGACCGGTGCTTCGGGCCATGAGGGCATGGTATCCGCTCCTCCCCAGGCCGTGCGGGCCGCGGCGCGCGGATCCAGGGGCAGGCTGCCCGCGTGACCGTCATCGAGCCTCCGCCCGTCGTCGTCCGGGTGCGCCAGGACCGCGCCGACCGGCTGCAGGCGCTGCTCGCGGCGCCCGGGCCGCACGTCGAGCGGCTCGTCGACGTCGGCCGCGCGCCGAACGGCGACCTGCTGCTCGTCGTCCCGGCGCCGGCGGCGCGACCGGCCGAGCTGGTCCTGGTGCCCGGCTGGCCGTCCGCGGGGGAGGCGGTCACGGTGCTGGCGCCGCTCGCGACGGCGCTCGCCGGGCTGCACGGGGCCGGCGTCGCGCACGGCGCGGTCGGCCTCGCGGCCGTCGCCCTCGACACGGAGGGCTCGCCCTCGTGGACCGGCCCGGACGCGCCCGTGCTGCGGCGAGCCGTCGGCGACGCGGCGTTCGCGCCGGCGGTCGCGGCCGACGTCGCGGCGTTCCGCGAGCTGTGCCGGGCGCTCCTCGGCGGCTCGGCCCCCGGCGGCGCCGACCTGGCGAGCCTCGCGGCGGCGCTGTTCACGGTCGCCGAGCCGCGGGCGGTCCGCCTGCACCCCGCGCCCGCGACGGTCGAGCCCGTCGCCCCGCCGTCGCGGCTGCTGCCGGCCCTTGCACCCGACCCGCAGCGCGCCGAGGGCGTCCGGTCGTGGGCCGGGCGCAGCGAAGCGGTCCGGTCGCGGGTCGGGCGCGTCGTCGCACCCCTGCGCACGGTGCGCCGCCGGGTCTGGGTCGCGGCGGGCACCGTCGCGCTGCTGCTCGCCGTGGTGCCGGCGCTGCTGCCGGCGGACCGGCCGGAACCGGCGGCGACCGCCGTCGCGAGGACGGCCCGCACGGCGGTCCCGGTCCCCACCGTCGCGCCCACCCAGCGGCCGGAGGCGGCGCTGCGCGCGCTCGTCGCCGCGCGGGCGCGCTGCCTCGCGACCGGCAGCGAGCGGTGCCTGGCCGGCGTGGACGCCGCCGGCTCGCCGGTGCTCCAGTCGGATCTCGCCGCGGTCGCCTCCGGTGCGGAGGCGATCGCGGTCGACGGAGCGCGGCTCGCGATCCGCTCGACGAGCGGCGGGCTCGTCCTCGCGGACGCAGCGGGCTCGACGGTGCTCGCGGTCCGGGAGCCGGACGGCTGGCGGCTGCGCGACGTCGTCGCGAAGCGCTGAGACGACGGACGGGCGGGCCCCGTCAGGAGCCCGCCCGTCCGCCGTGCAGTTCGTCAGATCCCGAGGGAGCTCCGGAAGTCGCCCGCCTCGAGCCGCTGCTTGATCGTGGTCAGGAATCGCGCTGCGTCCGCGCCGTCCACGATGCGGTGGTCGTAGCTGAGGGCCAGGAACACCGTCGAGCGGATCGCGATCGACTCGCCGCCGTCGGCCGTCGCGACGACGGCCGGCTTCTTCACGACCGCGCCCGTGCCGAGGATCGCGACCTGCGGCAGGAACACCAGCGGGGTGTCGAACAGCGCGCCGCGCGATCCCGTGTTGGTGAGCGTGAACGTGCCGCCCGCCAGCTCGTCCGGCTTCAGCTTGTTGTCGCGCGTCCGGCCGGCGAGATCCGCGATCTGCGCCGCCAGGTCCGCGATCGACCGGCCGCCGGCGCCCCGGATGACGGGTGTGAGCAGCCCGCGCTCCGTGTCGACCGCGATGGACACGTTCTCCGTGTCCGGGTAGACGATCGAGTCGCCGTCCACGGTCGCGTTGATGATCGGGTACTGCTGCAGCGCCTCGACGGCGGCCAGCGCGAAGAACGGCAGGAACGACAGCTTCTGCCCGGTCTTCGCGAGGAACTCGTCCTTGACCGCGCCGCGCAGCTTCGCGACCGCGGTGACGTCCACCTCGACGACGGTCGTCAGCTGCGCGGTCGACTGCATCGAGACGACGGCGCGCTCCGCGACCACCTTGCGGAGGCGGGACATCTTCACCGTCGTGCCGCGCAGCGGCGACGGCTCGACCGGCTTCGCCGGCGCGGGGGCCGCTGCCGGTGCCTCGGCAGCGGCGGGAGCGGCCGCCTCCGCCGCGGCGATCACGTCCTCCTTGCGGATGCGGCCGCCGACGCCGGAGCCCTGCACCGAGCCCAGGTCGACGCCGCGGTCGTTCGCGAGCTTGCGGACGATCGGCGTGACGTACGGCGCCGACGCGTGCGCCCCGCCGCCCGAAGCCGACTCGGCCGCAGCCGGCGCGCTCGGCGCGGGGGCCGGAGCGCTGGTGGCGGCCGGAGCCGACGGCGTAGGCGCGGGCTGCGCCGGGGTCGGCGGGGTGGTGGGCGCGGCGGCGGGGCCGGCGTCCTGGCCCGGCTCGGCGTCGACCGAGCTGGTCGCGTCCTGGGCGAGCGGAGGCTGCTCCTGCTCGGCCTGCTGCTGCCCGCCGCCCTGCGGCGCGACCTCCTGCTCGAGCGTCGGCTCGGTGTAGGAGGTGCCCGCCTCGGGCGCCTCCTCCGGGAGGGACTCGGCGACCGGCTGCTGCTGCTGCTGCGGCTCGGCCGCGACGGGGGCCGGCTCGGCCTCCTCCGGCTCCGGAGCCGACTCGCTGCCGGACGCGCCAGCGCCGTCGCCGATCCGCACGAGCTCGGCGCCGACCTCGACCGTCTCGTCCTCCTGCACGAGGATCTCCTCGATCACCCCGGCCACGGGCGACGGGATCTCGGTGTCGACCTTGTCGGTCGAGACCTCGAGCAGGGGCTCGTCGACCTCGACCGAGTCGCCGACCTGCTTCAGCCAGCGGGTCACCGTGCCCTCGGTGACGCTCTCGCCGAGCGCCGGAAGGGTGACGGACTCACTCATCGGATGGTTCCTTTCGCATCGGCGGCAGCACCGCCGGATGTGTGGTGCGGACGGTCGCGGTGGTGGGCACGGTCGTGCGTCACAGGGCGTGCAGCGGCTTGCCGGCGAGCGCGAGGAACGCCTCGCCGAGCGCCTCGTACTGGGTCGGGTGGCCGTGGAGGTACGGCGCGACGTCCTCCGGGTACGCCTCCCAGTTCACGACGAGCTGCGCCTCGCCGACGAGCTCGCCGACGCGCGTGCCGATGCCGTGCACCCCGAGCACCGGGCCGTCCTTGGCCCGGACGACCTTGATCGACCCGGAGGTGTCGAGGATCTCGCTCTTCGCGTTGCCGGCCAGGCTGTAGTCGTAGGCCACCACCGCGTCGCGGCCGAGCTGCTCGACGGCCTTCGCCTCGGTGAGCCCGACGGACATCACCTCGGGCTCGCAGTAGGTGATCCGGGGCACGTTCACGTCCGAGACGATCGCGGGATCGAGGCCCTCGATCTCCTCCGAGACGAAGATGCCCTGCTGGAAGCTGCGGTGCGCGAGCTGCAGGCCGAACACGATGTCGCCGACGGCGTACACGCCGGGCAGCGTCGTCTGCAGGCGGTCGTCGACCTTCACGAAGCCGCGATCGAGCTGCACGCCGGCCTCCTCGAAGCCGTTGCCCGCGGTGGAGGGGCCGCGGCCGACGGCGACGAGCAGCAGCTCCGCGTCGAACGTCCTGCCGTCCTCGAGCGTGACGACGACGCCGGAGTCGTCCTGGGTGACGGACTGGAACCGCACGCCGAGGGAGTACTGGATGCCGCGCTTGCGGAACGCCCGCTCGAGCGACTTCGACAGCACCTCCTCCTCGTTCGGGATGAGGTGCGGGAGGGCCTCGATGATCGTGACCTCGGCGCCGAAGGAGCGCCAGACGCTGGCGAACTCGACGCCGATGACGCCGCCGCCGAGGACCAGCACCTTCTTGGGCACGTAGTCGAGGTCGAGCGCCTGCTCGGAGGCGATGACGCGTCCGCCGAGCTCGAGGCCGGGCAGCGAGCGCGAGTACGAGCCGGTCGCGAGGACGACGTGCTTCCCCGTGATCGTCGAGTCGCCGACCCGCACGGTCGTCGCGGAGGTGAGCGTGCCGGCGCCGTCGATGGTGGTCACGCCGCGCGCCTTCAGCAGGGACTGGAGGCCCTTGAACTTCTTGGCGACGATCCCCGTGCGGTACGCGGTCACGCCGGCGATGTCGACCGAATCGAAGCTCGCCCGGATGCCGTAGTGGGCGGAGTCCTTCGCGGTGTCCGCGACCTCGGCGGCGTGCAGCAGCGCCTTCGTGGGGATGCACCCGCGGTGCAGGCAGGTCCCACCGACCTTGTCCTTCTCGATCACGGCGACCGACTTGCCGAGCTCGGCGGCCCGCAGCGCGGCCGCGTAGCCACCGCTGCCTCCGCCGAGGATCACGAGGTCGAAGGACTGGTCTGGCACGTCGTCGGTACTCCCGTTCTCGTCGCTGGCGCGACCGACGGAGACCGCCCCGCCGGTCTTCCGCTGAGGAGCGGTGCCCCTCCCGGAGCGCCGCGGAAACCCTACTCCCTGCCGGATGCCGGGGCGCCGGGAGCGCCCTCCGCGGGGCCGTCCGCGGCGAGGTCCTCGAGCAGTGCGAGGAGGGTGCGCACCAGGACGCCGGTGGGTCCCGAGCCCGTCGTGCCGTAGGCGCCGCCCTTGTTCTCGGCGGAGCCCGCGATGTCCAGGTGCACCCACGGCACGGGGGAGCCGTCCGCGGCCTCCGGCACGAACTCGCGCAGGAACTGCCCCGCGACGAGCGCGCCGCCGGCCGTGCTGCCGATCTTCACGTTCGCGATGTCGGCGACGTCGGAGTTCAGCAGCGCCCGCAGCTCATCGGGCAGCGGCAGGTGCCAGACCAGCTCCCCGGCGCGCTTCGCCGCGGCCTGCGTGCGGGCGACGAGCGCGCCGTCGCCCATGGCGCCGCTGTAGCGGGTGCCGAGCGCGGTGATGACCGCACCGGTGAGGGTCGCGACGTCGACGATCGCGTCGGGGTGCTCCTCGCCGGCGCGGACCAGCCCGTCGGCGAGCACGAGGCGGCCCTCCGCGTCGGTGTTCAGCACCTCCACGGTGCGGCCGCCGCGGATGCGGATGACGTCGTTCGGCCGCATCGCGGTGCCGGACGGCAGGTTCTCCGCGACGCAGAGCCACGCGGTCACGGCGATCGGCAGCCGGAGGCGCGCGGCCGCGGTCACGACGGCGAGCACGGTCGCCGCGCCGGTCATGTCGTACTTCATGCCGACCATGGACGCGGCCGGCTTCAGCGAGAGGCCGCCGGAGTCGAAGGTGATGCCCTTGCCGACGAGCGCGATCGTCCTCGCGGCGCCCTCCGGCGCCCACGCCACCCGCACGAGCCGCGGCGGCCGGCTGGACCCCGCGCCGACGCCGAGGATGCCGCCGAAGCCCTCCTCCGCCAGCGCCGTCTCGTCCCACACCGTCGCGGTCGCTCCTGCCTCCTCGGCGGCCTGCACGGCGCGGTCGGCGAGCGAGGCCGGGAACAGATCGTTCGGCGGC
>NZ_CAXTOQ010000157.1:0-7386 GCF_964245895.1 uncultured Amnibacterium sp. | reverse complement strand
GGCTCGCAGGCGCCGCAGTCGACGCACTCGTCGGGCTGGATGTAGAGCATCCGCTCGCCCTCGTAGATGCAGTCGACCGGGCACTCGTCGATGCAGGCGCGGTCCTTGACGTCCACGCACGGCAGCGCGATCACGTAGGTCACTCAGTCGTCCTTCTCCGCCGGGGCACCCTCCAGTATCCCCCCGGCCGGGTGGGCGCCTCGGCGGACGCGCCTCCTGGGCCAGCCGACGACCGCGGCCCCGAGCACCGCAGGCGCGACGGTCCAGACGATGCCCACGGCGTTCAGGAGGATGACGGTGGAGCCGCCGCTCGCGCCCGGCAGGGACAGCAGCGCGACCGCGCCGACGACGCCGGCGGCCGCCGCGCCGGCGAACCAGCGGGAGGGGAAGGCGAGCCGCAGCGCGACGAGGAACAGCACGACCATCGCGAGCGCGAGGACGAGGCCGACGGGCCAGCCGGTGCCGGTCGCCGCGGAGACGCCGACCTGGTGCTTGAACGTGCCGATCGTGCCGACGGCGACACCGCCCAGCAGCGCGACCGGCGCCCCCAGCGCGAGGTCACGGCGGCTCACGGCGGTCGGCACCCCTCGATCGTTCCCCGGCACCACTCGCCATGACAGTAAGGACAGGCTAACCTTCCTGACGGCGCGCACCCCAGCCGCCGGCCGTCGTGAGAGGAACCGCCCGTGCTCGCGACCCTCGTCATCGGTCTGCGCGAGGGCCTCGAGGCCGCGCTGATCGTCGGCATCATCGCCGCCTTCCTCAAGCGGAACGGCCGCGGGCTCGGCGCGATGTGGCTGGGGGTCGGCCTCGCGCTCGCCGCGAGCCTGGCCGTCGGCGTGGCCCTGTGGGTGCTGGAGGGCGCGCTCCCCCAGGCGCAGCAGGAGGGGCTCGAGACCGTCATCGGCGCGATCGCCGTCGTGTTCGTGACCGGGATGCTGCTCTGGATGCACCGGCACGCGCGCAGCATGAAGCGCGAGCTGGAGGCGTCGGCGGGCGCGGCGCTGCAGGGCGGCGGCGCGACCGCGCTGGCGGTGATGGCCTTCCTCGCCGTGCTGAAGGAGGGGTTCGAGACCAGCGTCTTCCTCCTCGCGACCTTCCGCGCCGCCCAGAGCACCGGCCTCGCGGCGGCGGGCGCGGTGGTCGGCGTCGCGATCGCCGTCGCGATCGGCTGGGGCATCTACGCGGGCGGCGTGCGGCTGAACCTGTCCCGGTTCTTCCGCATCACGGGGGCCTTCCTGGTGCTGGTGGCCGCCGGGCTGGTGCTCAGCGCGGTGCGCACGGCGCACGAGGCCGGCTGGGTCGTCGCCGGTCAGCAGCGCACCGTCGACCTCGGCTGGCTCGCCGCGAACGGCACGGTGCAGGGCGCGCTCGTCACCGGCCTGCTCGGGATCCCCGCCGACCCGCGCCTGATCGAGGTCGTCGCGTGGCTCGCCTACCTGATCCCCGTCGCCCTGTTCGTCACCTGGCCCGCGAAGCGCCGGCCGGGCGCCGACGCCGCCGTGCGGCTGCGCTGGATCGTCGCCGGAGGGCTGGCTGCTGCCGCCGTCGCCCTGGCGGTCGCCGTGCCGACCGCACCGGTCCCCTCCGCGGGCGCCCGTCCCCTCGCCGGAGGCGGGACCGCCGACCTCGCCGGCAGCACGCTCGTGGTCACGAGGGACGGCGCGGTGGAGCGCGTCCGCCTCCCGGCCGGCGACGTCACCGGGCATGCCGGGATCACCGCGACGGAGCGGACGACCACCGGATCGGCGGCCGTCGACGGCCCGGCCTCCGTCACCCTCGCGGACCTCGCCGCCGCGGCAGGCGGGCGGCTGCCCGTCGGCGTGAACGCCGCGCAGGACCCCGGGCCCTTCGCCGCGACGTGGCGCGCGACGACGACCACGACCGCCTGGACCGACGGCGGCGTCCTCGTCGACGCGCGCCGCACGGCGACGACCGTGCTCACGATCACCGGAGGCGGGCTGCTGACCCCGCGCACCGTCTCGGTCACGGGCGCCGACGCCCCGGCCGCCGCGTCCTGGCGCGTCGCCCCCGCAGCGGTTGCCGCCACCGCGAGCGCCATCACGGCCGCGGCCGCCGCCGGACCGGAGCGCTCCCTGTGGGGCGTGCAGGTGCCCGTGGTGCTGCTGGTGGCCGCCCTCGCGGTCGCCGCCACCGCCCTCCGCTCACGCCGCCGCCGCACCGCGGTCGCCGGCGATCCCCTCCCGACCCCCGCATCCCGAACGAGGAGCACCCCCTATGCCGTCAAGTGACCGCCGGACCCGCACCGCGGCCGCCATCGCCCTCCTCCCCGCCACCGCGCTGCTGCTGTCGGCGTGCGCGTCCGGCGGCGCCGCGTCGCCCGCGCCGTCGTCCGCCGGGGCATCCGTCGCGCCGGTGTCGAACGGCGTCTCCAAGGTCGCGATCGAGCTGGTGTCCGGCGACTCCGGCGACGAGTGCACGGTGTCCAGCAGCACCGCGAAGGCCGGACCGGTCACGTTCTCGGTGACGAACACGAGCGCCACCGGGATCACCGAGGTCGAGCTGCTGCAGGGCCAGCGGATCGTCGGCGAGAAGGAGAACCTCGCGCCGGGACTCGCGGCGGTGTCCTTCACCAGCACCCTCACCGGCGGCACCTACTCCGTCTACTGCCCCGGCGCGACCACCGAGGCGACCGCGTTCACGGTCACGGGCAAGGCCCCCGACTCGAGCGGCAGCACCGCGTCGACGCTGCTGACCACGGGCACGAAGACCTACGGCGAGTACGTCACCAGCACCCTCGGCGACATGGTCACGGCGGTCCGCGGCCTGCAGACCGCCGTCGAGTCGGGCGATCTGGCAGCCGCGAAGAAGCAGTACGCGCTCGCCCGGCCGTTCTACGAGAAGGTGGAGTCCGACGTCGAGGGCTTCGTGCTGCCCGGCACCGACCCGACCGACAACGCCGGCAACCTGGACTACCTGATCGACATGCGCGCCTCGAACCTCGACCCGGCCGTCGGCTGGAGCGGCTTCCACGCGGTCGAGCGCGACCTCTGGAAGGCCGGGAAGATCACCGACGGGACCAAGAAGTACGCTTCCGACCTCACGGCGAACGTCGAGAAGCTGGTCGACCTGGCGAAGACGCTCACCTACAAGCCGGAGGACCTGGCGAACGGGGCCGCCGGGCTGCTGGAGGAGGTCCAGTCCGGCAAGATCACCGGCGAGGAGGAGGCGTACAGCCACCTCGACCTGGTCGACTTCGCCGCGAACATCGAGGGCGCCCAGCAGGCGTTCGCGAACCTGCAGCCCGGCATGCAGAAGATCGACCCGACCCTGACGCAGCAGGTCGCCGACCGCTTCACGGCGGTCACCGACGCGCTGACGAAGTACCAGGACCCATCGCAGGCGGGCGGCTACGAGCTGTACACCGCCGAGGTCAGGGCGAAGGACGCCGCGGCGCTCGCGAGCACGGTGCAGAGCCTGCAGGAGCCCCTGTCGCGCATCGCCGAGAAGGTGGCGACCGCTTGAGCACGGACCCCCAGGACCAGGAGGCGGGCAGCGCGCCGTCCGCGGTCTCCCGCCGCGGGTTGATCGCAGGCCTCGCCGGCGGGATCGCCGGCGCCGCGGCCGGCGCCGGAGCGACGACCGCGGCCTTCGCCGCAACGCGGACGCCGGCGGCGCAGGCGGACGAGACCGAGGTCGTCGACCTCACCCGCAGCCACCCCTTCTACGGGCAGGCGCACCAGGCGGGCATCGAGACCGAGCAGCAGCGCTACTCCGTCTTCATGACCTTCGACCTGCTCACCCCGCTGCCTTCCGAGCTGCAGGTGCTGCTGGCCCGCTGGTCGGGCGCGATCGCCCAACTGATGAAGGGCCTGCCGATCGGGTCGGTGGAGCCGACGGACGAGAACGCGGTGGCGCAGGACACCGGGGAGGCGTACGAGCTGTCCCCCGGCTCGCTGACGGTGACCGTGGGCTTCGGCCCGGGCGTCTTCGACCAGCGCTACGGCCTGGCGGCGAAGCGGCCGGCGCACCTGACCGCCCTGCCGGACCTGCCGAGCGACCAGCTGCAGGCCGCGACCACGGGCGGGGACCTGAGCCTGCAGGCCTGCGCCGACGACCCCCAGGTGGCGTACCACGCGATCCGCGACCTCACCCGGATGGCGCGGGGCGTCGCGAAGACGCGCTGGACCGTGCTCGGCTTCGGGCGCGCCTCCGCCGGGAAGGGGCAGGCGACCCCGCGCAACCTGATGGGGTTCAAGGACGGCACCAGGAACATCAAGGAGCAGACGGACTTCGCGGACTTCGTCTGGGTGGACGACGACCAGCCGTGGACGGCGGGCGGCAGCTACCAGGTGGTGCGCAAGATCCAGATGAACATCGAGGCCTGGGACGCCGACCCGGTCGGCGACCAGCAGTCGGTCATGGGCCGGACCAAGGCGGTCGGGGCTCCGCTCGGCGGCAGGCGGGAGTTCGACACCCCGGACTTCGCCGCGCACACGAAGGGGGCGGCGGACCCGACGATCTCCCCCACCGCGCACATCGCGCTGGCCGCGCACGAGAACAACGGCGGCGTGAAGATCCTGCGCCGCGGCTACAACTACACGGACGGGTTGAACCAGTACGGGCTGCTCGACGCCGGGCTGCTCTTCATCGCCTACATGAACGACCCGCAGCACTTCATCACGCTGCAGACCCGGCTCGGCCGCGCGGATGCGCTGAACGAGTACATCCAGCACATCGGGTCGGGCCTGTTCTTCACGCCGAGGTCGCCGAAGCCGGGTCGCTACATCGGCCAGGAGCTGTTCGGCTGACCCTCGGTCGGGGACGTCGGCGCTCCGTGCACCCCGCGTGCGCCTCCTCCGGGCCACCTCTCCCAGACCATTACCGTCCCCTCCGTGCGTCGCCATCGTCTGCCCCTGCTCGCGGGCGTCCTCGCCCTGTCGCTCGCCGTCGGCGCGGCGCCGATGGCGGACGCCGCACCGGGACCGGCCGTCGACGGCGGCGCCTGGGCGGGCGACCCCTACTTCCGCCACCAGGGCGACACCGGGTACGACGCCCTGCACTACGACATCGCGCTGCGGTACCGGCCGGCGACCAGACGGCTCGCCGCCGTCGCGACCGTCCGGCTGCGCCCCGCGGCGACCCTGCGGTCCTTCACGCTGGACCTGCGCGGGCTGAGGGTGTCGCAGGTCCGCGTCGACGGTCGGCCCGCCGCGTTCCGTCAGAGCGGGCAGAAGCTGCGCATCACGCCCGGCGCACCGCTCGCCCGCGGCCGCGCGGTCGCCGTGCGGGTCGCCTACGCCGGCACGACCGGGCGGCCGATCGACAACACCGACTCCCTGTTCGGCTGGGTCTCGACGCCGCACGGCGCGCTCGTCGTCAGCGAGGCGTACGGGGCGCCGACCTGGTACCCGGTGAACGACACCCCGACCGACAAGGCGACCTACTCGTTCACGGTGACCGTGCCGAAGGGCAAGCAGGCGATCGCGAACGGCCTGCCGCGGAGCGCTCCGAGGACCCGCGCGGGCTGGACCACCTTCCGGTACGCCGCAGCGCAGCCGATGTCGAGCTACCTCGCGACCGTGGCGATCGGCGACTTCACGGTCGACCGGTTCTCGAAGGGCGGCGTGCGGTACCTGACCGCGGTGGACCAGCACCTGACCGCGCCGCAGCGCGAGGCGGCGCAGAGCGCGATCGACCTGCAGCCGGAGATCGTCCGCTTTCTCGCGAAGCACTTCGGGCGGTACCCGTTCGAGGAGGGCGGTTCGATCGTCAGCTCGTTCGACGTCGGCTACGCCCTGGAGACGCAGACCCGCCCGATCTACCCGGCGTCCGTCGACCAGTCCGAGGTGGCGCACGAGACCGCGCACATGTGGTTCGGCGACAGCGTCACGCCGAAGCGCTGGAAGGACATCTGGCTGAACGAGGGCTTCGCGACGTACGCGGAGTGGCTGTGGGACGAGCACGCCGGCCTCGGCACGATCGAGTCGAAGGTGGACCGGATGCGCGCGACGCCCGCCACCGACGCGCTGTGGGAGGGGGAGGTCGCCGATCCGGGCTCCTCCACCCTGTACGACCGGCTCGTCTACGACCGAGGCGCGCTGACGCTCGCGATGCTGCAGCGGCAGGTCGGCACCCCGACCTTCACGAGGATCCTGCGCGCCTGGGCGACCGAGCACCGGTACGGCAACGCCTCCACGGCGCAGTTCGTCGCCCTGTCCGAGCGGCTGTCCGGCCAGGACCTCGGCGCGTTCTTCCGCACCTGGCTGCACACCGCGGGCAAGCCGGCCTTCTGACCGACATGCCCGCGGCGCGCTACGCGTCGACCGTCTGGCGCTTCAGGCGCGACGCGTTGCGCGCCCGGGTGTGCGCGTCGAGCGCGACCTTGCGGATCCGCACGGCGTTCGGCGTGACCTCGACGCACTCGTCCTCGCGGGCGAACTCCAGGCTCTCCTCGAGCGACAGCTCGCGGGAGGGGGTGAGGCGCTCCAGCTCGTCCGCGGTGGAGGAGCGGATGTTGTTCAGCTGCTTCTCCTTCGTCACGTTGACGTCCATGTCGTCCTGGCGGCTGTTCTCGCCCACGACCATGCCCTCGTAGACCTCGTCGGAGGGCTTGACGAAGAAGACGCCGCGCTGCTGCAGGTTCTGCAGCGCGAACGGGGTGACGACGCCCTGGCGGTCCGCGACCATCGAGCCGTTCACGCGGGTGGTGATGGCGCCGGCCCAGCGGTCGTAGCCGTCGGAGATCGCGTTCGCGATGCCGGTGCCGCGGGTGATGGTGAGGAACTCGGTGCGGAACCCGATCAGCCCGCGGGACGGGACACGGAACTCCATCCGGACCCAGCCGGTGCCGTGGTTCGACATGGTGGTCATCACGCCCTTGCGGGCCGCGAGCAGCTGCGTGATCGCGCCGAGGTGCTCCTCCGGCGCGTCGATCGTCAGGTGCTCGAACGGCTCGTGCGTCTTGCCGTCGACCTCCTTCGTGACCACCTGCGGCTTGCCGACGGTGAGCTCGTAGCCCTCGCGGCGCATCTGCTCGACCAGGATCGCCAGCGCCAGCTCGCCGCGGCCCTGCACCTCCCACGCGTCCGGCCGGCCGACGTCGACCACCTTGACGGACACGTTGCCGACCAGCTCACGGTCGAGGCGGTCCTTCACGAGGCGGCCGGTGACCTTGTGGCCCTTGCCGCCCTTGCCGGCGAGCGGCGAGGTGTTCGTGCCGATCAGCATCGAGATGGCGGGGTCGTCGACGTGGATCGCGGGCAGCGGGCGCACGTCCTCCGGGTCGGCGAGCGTGTCGCCGATGGTGATGTCCGGGAACCCGGCGACCGCGACGATGTCGCCGGCGGACGCGGACTCGGTCGGGTAGCGCTCGAGCGCGCGCGTCGCGAGCAGCTCGGTGACCTTCACGTTCGCGACCGTGCC
>NZ_CAXTOQ010000156.1:0-7701 GCF_964245895.1 uncultured Amnibacterium sp. | reverse complement strand
GCCCGTTCAACTTCCCGGCGATGGTGCCGATGTGGTTCTTCCCGATCGCGATCGCCGCGGGCAACACCGTCGTCGTGAAGCCGAGCGAGAAGGACCCCTCCGCCGCGGTGTGGATCGGGCGGCTCTGGCAGGAGGCGGGCCTGCCGGACGGCGTCTACAACGTGCTGCACGGCGACAAGCAGGCGGTCGACGGGCTGCTGACCCACCCGGACGTGCGGTCGATCTCGTTCGTCGGGTCGACGCCGATCGCGCAGTACATCTACGAGACCGCGGCGCGGCACGGCAAGCGCGTGCAGGCGCTCGGCGGCGCGAAGAACCACATGCTGGTGCTGCCCGACGCCGACCTCGACCTGGTCGCCGACTCCGCGGTGAACGCGGGCTTCGGCTCCGCGGGGGAGCGGTGCATGGCGATCTCGGTCGTCGTCGCGGTGGATGGGCCCCTGCCGGCCGGTTCCTCGGCGGCGCGGAGCGACGGCGAGGCCGAGCCGGGAGGGACCGTCGCGGACGCGCTGATCGAGAAGGTCACCTCCCGGATGGCGTCGTTGAGGATCGGTGACGGCCGGCGCTCGTGCGACATGGGCCCGCTGGTCACGAAGCAGCACCGGGACAAGGTCGCCTCCTACATCGACGTCGCGATCGCGGACGGCGCCGAGGTCGTCGTCGACGGGCGGGCCGTGGAGGCGGACGGGGACCCGAACGGGTTCTGGCTCGGACCCACCCTGATCGACCGCGTGCCCACCTCCTCCCGCGTCTACACCGAGGAGATCTTCGGGCCGGTGCTGTCGGTGGTGCGGGTCGCCTCCTACGAGGACGGCGTCGCGCTGATCAACTCCGGCGCGTTCGGCAACGGCACCGCGATCTTCACCAACGACGGCGGCGCCGCCCGCCGGTTCCAGCACGAGGTGCAGGTCGGCATGATCGGCGTCAACGTGCCGATCCCGGTGCCGGTCGCGACGTTCTCCTTCGGCGGCTGGCGGCAGAGCCTGTTCGGCGACACGAAGGCCCACGGCGCCGAGGGCGTCAAGTTCTTCACCCAGCAGAAAGCGATCACCAGCCGCTGGCTCGACCCCTCCCACGGCGGCGTCGACCTCGGCTTCCCCCGCACCTGAGCACGTCAGCAGGAAGAACCGAGTCCGTCGGCAGGGAGAATCCGCATCAGCAGGAAGAGCGGGCCCTTCTCTTCCTGCTGATGTGCATTCTTCCTGCGATCGTGCTCGTGATCAGGGGTGGGAGCGGGATCTCCGGGCGATCGGCGGCACCACGGCCACCGACAGCACGATCGCGGCCAGGGATCCGACCAGCACGCCGAGGGTGGCGGAGGAGCGCGTCCCCGCCTCCGCGAACGCCAGCTGCGCCATCAGCAGCGACACGGTGAAGCCGACCCCGCCGACCAGCCCGACCGCGACCAGCTCGGCCGGGCGGAGGGGGTTCGGGGACCGTCTCCCGAGCACCGCGTGGCCCAGCAGCCCGCCGGCCGTGATGCCGACCAGCTTGCCGACCGGCAGCGCGAGCACGACCGCGACGAACACGGGGCCGAGCACGACGTCCTCCACGCGGATCAGGCTCGCGCTGAACGCGAACAGCGGCAGGACGACGGCGCGGGAGACGGGCTGCAGGAGGCGGTCGGCGGTCGCGCCCGGTCCGGACGGCAGCGCGAGCCCGAGCGCGACGCCGGCGAGCGTCGAGTGCACCCCCGACCGCGCGACGAGGTACCAGACCGCGAGCCCCAACACCCAGAGCGCCGCCGTGCGGGCGGTGGACGGCCCGCCCAGGCGGGCGACGACGCCGAAGGCCGCAAGCGGCACGAGCGCCGCGACCACGAGCACCGGCTGCATCCCGTGCGGGAAGACGACCGCGATCAGCAGGATCGCCACCAGGTCGTCGAGGATCGCGAGGGCCAGGAGGAACGCGCGCACGCGGCTGGGAAGCCCCCGCCCGACCAGCGCGAGCAGGCCGAGCGCGAACGCGATGTCGGTCGCGGTCGGGATCGGCCAGCCTCCCGCGGAGGCAGGCCCCGCGACCGCGAGGTAGATCCCGGCGGGCGCGGCGACGCCGCCCAGCGCGGCGAGCGCCGGCACCGCGGCGGAGGCGGGATGCGCCAGGTCGCCTCCGGTCAGCTCGTGCCGCAGCTCGATCGCGACGAGCAGGAAGAAGATCGCGAGCAGCCCGTCGCTGACCACGAGGCCGGGGGTGAGGCGCAGCCCGGTCGCGTCGAGCGCGAGCGGCAGGTCGCGCGCGCCGATCAGGGCCGGCCCGAGCGGCGTCGCGGCGAGCACCAGCGCGAGCGCAGCGGCCGCGAGCAGCAGCGTCGCCGACCCGCGGTCGGAGGTGATGAAGCGCACGCTTGCCACTTTCTGCGCCGGGAGCGGGGTGTCGTCTGCCGGGAGCGGCAGGTGTGCGGTCGGGGTGCGTCAGGCGAGCCGGAGGGAGAGGGTCTGCAGCAGCGGGGTGCGCACCGGGGTCATCCGGATCTCGCAGCGGATCGCGCCGGTCGCGCCGCGGACCGTCCAGACGAGGTGCGCGAAGGACTCGCTGCGGGCCGCTGCCGCGGTCAGCGGCGGCACCGCCGCGTCGGCCGCCAGCCCGGCCCGGTCCCGGAGGCGCGCGGCGTGCGCGGCGCGCAGCGCGAACGCCTCGTCGAGCGAGACGTTGTCGGCCGCGATCGCCGCGAGGGCGCCGTCGTCCCACGAGCGCAGCAGCCCCTCCACCACTTCGCGGGCGGCGGCGGTCTCGGGCCAGAGCGCGGGCTCCGCCTCCGGATCGGCGGCGCCGTCGAGCAGCAGCGCGAGCGCCTGCGTCGCGGGCACCGTCGCGCCGCTGTAGCGGGCGTTCTCGAGCACGACGACGCCGAGCCCGCTCGCCGGGTGCCAGCGCATGTGGGCGCCGTAGCCGGGGTAGCCGCCGGAGTGGCTGATGACGCGGCCGTGCCGCGGGTCCTCCTCCACGACGAGCCCGAGCCCGTAGTGGTGCCCGGCCGAGCCCGGCACGCGGGTCCGCGGCTCCTGCATCGACCGTCGCCCGGCCGCGTCGAGCACGTCGTCGGTCGCGTCCTCGCGCCACGCGCTCGCGAGCCATCCCGTCCAGGTCGCGAGCGACGTCGGGCTCGCGATCACGCCGCCGAGGGCGGAGAACGCGCCCGGCTCGGCCCACGGCTGCTCCACCCACTCGTCCTGCACCTTCGCGTACCCGGCCGCGATCGGCGCGTCCACGCCGCGGTCGAAGCCGAGGGCCGTCAGGCCGAGCGGGTCGAGCAGCCGCTCGCGCACCAGGGCCGGGTAGGGCCGGCCGCCGAGCCGCTCCAGCACCCGGCCGAGGATCGCGTAGGCGAAGCTCGAGTACTCGTACGTCGTGCCGGGCTCGTAGGCGAGCCGGATGCCGTCGCCGATCATGCGGTCGAAGGCCGCCGCGGTCATCGACTCCTGCCGGTCGGCCCACGGGTCGTCGATCGGGATGCCGCCCGCCATGGACGCCAGCTCGCCGAGGGTCGGGGCGCGGGAGGCGCCGAGCACGGCCGCGTCGAGCACGTCGGTCAGCGGCGTCTCGAGCGCCACGGCCCCCTCCTCGACGAACGTCAGCAGCGTCGCGGCGGTGAGGCTCTTCGTGCAGGACGCGACCCGGAACGCGGTCCGCGCGTCCGGGACGGGGGCGACGTCCGCGTCGCCCCTGGCACCGGTCGCGACGACCCCCTCCGGCCCGAAGAGCGCCCAGGAGGTTGCGGGTGCCTTCCCGTCGCGCACGCGCGCGGTCGCGAGGTCGTCGACGGCGGGCGCGGACAGGAGGGCGCGGTCGGTGCGGTAGGCCACGGGACGATCCTTCCATCGAGCCGCGGGGCCAGGATGAGGGGGTGACGGACGCGACGCGGGAGCGCGAGCAGCGCGCCGACGCCCTGAAGGAGCGGATCTACATCACCTTCACCGCGCTCGCGGTCGTGCTGGCGCTGCGCTCGGAGCTGGCGGAGCACGCCTCCGTCGGCGGCGCCGCGAGCACGCTCGCGCTCACCGTGGTCGCGACCCTGCTCGCCGTGCTGGTCGCCGACGTCGTGTCGCACATCACCGCGCACGAGGCGCTGCCGACCCGGGCGGAGCTGTCCGCGATGCTGCGCGTGGTCGTCGGCTCGCTCGCCGTGCTGGTGCTGCCGTCGGCCTTCCTCGGCCTCGCGGCGCTGCACGTGTGGACCCTCGACGGCGCCCTGCGCGGCGCGGAGATCGCGCTGATCGTCGCGCTCGTCGCCATCGGCTGGATCGCGGTGCGCCGGCTGCGGCTGCCGTGGTTCCAGCGGCTGGTCGTGCTGCTCGCGGAGGCGGCGCTCGGCCTCGCGGTGATCGCGCTGGAGCTGCTCGCCCACTGAGGGTCAGGGGGTCCCGATGCGCACGACCGCCCAGCCCGCGACGACGCCGTCCCCGGGCTCCAGCACGATCCGGACGCGGTCCGGCCGCGGGTCCGCGGTGATCCCGAGCCAGGAGGTGGTCGGCGGCGCGCTGCAGTCCGCCTGCCCGGAGAGGCCGAGCGACACGCCCGCCTCCGTCTCCAGCCGCCAGGTGAGCACGCCGGCGTCGGCGCCGGAGCACGCGACCTCGACCGCCACCTGGCCGGTCGCGGGCAGCCGGCCGGCCCCGTCGCGCGTCGCGCCGCCGCCGAAGGTCGCCCGGGCGACCTCGCCCGCCTCCGCGGACGGCGTGATCAGCGGCGTCGGGGAGGCGGTCGTCCGCTGCGGACTGGCGGAGGTGGGCGCCGCCGTGCGCGCGCCGCAGCCCGCGAGCCCGAGCACGAGCAGGGCGGCCGCCGCCAGCGGAGCCGCACGTCGGAGCATCCCCGCATCCTGCCCGCTGCACCTGGAGCCCATATCGTGGACGCCCGTGCCCGTCGTCGTCCGCCCGCTCGAGTCCGCCGACCTGCCCGCGGTGCTGGCGATGAACAACGCGGCGGCGCCCGCGGTGCCGCCGGCCACCGCGGAGGAGCTGGCGGGCGTGGTCGTCACCGCCTCCCTCGCCGTCGTCGCCGAGGTCGAGCCGGGCGAGCCGGTCGGCTTCCTGCTCGCGATGGATCCGCACGTCGACTACGCCAGCGAGAACTACCGCTGGTTCGCCGCGCGGAACGACTCGTTCGTCTACGTCGACCGCATCGTCGTCGACGGCGCGCAGCGCGGCGGCGGCGTCGGCCGGGCGCTGTACGCCGCCGCCTTCGCGCGGGCCGTCGAGTTCGACCGCGCCGAGGTGACCTGCGAGGTCAACGTGCGCCCGGAGAACCCCGCGTCGCTCGCCTTCCACGCCCGGCTGGGCTTCGAGAAGCTGGCCGAGCAGGAGACGAAGGGCGGCGCCTACCGTGTGGCCCTGCTCGCGGCCCCGGCCGGCTGACCCTTCCGTTTCGAAGGAACTTCTCGTCCGGGTGCGCAGAAGTTCCTTCGAAACGGAATGCGCAGCGCGGGCGGTGACTTGGGGCTGGGAGTGAGTGCCCCGCCCGCGTCCCCGATCACCCGCCGCGACGTGGGCCTGCGGTCCGAGCGCGGGCCGATCCTGCTGGCGCTCATGCTCTCCACCGGGCTGATCGCGATCGACTCCACGATCCTCGCCACCGCGGTGCCGTCGATCGTCGACGACCTCGGCGGCTTCTCCAGCTTCCCGTGGCTGTTCTCGGTGTACCTGCTGGCGCAGGCCGTGTCCGTGCCGGTCTACGGCAAGCTGGCCGACACCGTCGGCCGCAAGCCGCTGCTGCTGCTCGGCATCGGCGTGTTCCTGCTCGGCTCGATCCTCTGCGGGTTCGCCCCCTCGATGCTCGCGCTGATCCTGTTCCGCGCCGTGCAGGGCCTCGGCGCGGGCGCGATCATGCCGACCTCCATCACCGTCGCGGGCGACATCTACACGCTGGCGGAGCGGGCGAAGGCTCAGGGCTACCTCGCGAGCGTGTGGGCGATCTCCTCCGTCGTCGGCCCGACCCTCGGTGGCGTCTTCTCCCAGTTCGTGTCGTGGCGCTGGATCTTCTTCGTGAACGTGCCGCTCTGCATCGCGGCCGCCCTGCTCGTCCGCCGCTACCGGGAGTCGCCCCACCGGGCGGCGCATCGGGTCGACGTGCCCGGCGCCGTCCTGCTGACGCTCGGCCTCACGGCGCTGCTGCTCGCGCTGCTGCAGGGCGGGCAGGCGTGGCCCTGGGCGTCGGTGCCCGGCGTCGCGCTGCCCGTCGCGGCGGTCGCGCTGCTCGCCGCGTTCGTGCTCGTCGAGCGGCGTGCCGCGGAGCCGGTGCTGCCCCTCTGGGTGTTCTCGCGCCGCCTGCTGCTGACGACCGGGCTGATCAGCGCCGCGGTCGGTGCGCTGATCCTCGGGCTGACCTCGTACGTGCCGAACTTCCTGGAGGCGGTCGGCGGCGCGACGCCGCTGGAGTCGGGGCTCGCGCTCGCCCTCCTGACCCTCGGCTGGCCGATCGCGGCGTCGAACGCCGGACGGCTCTACCTGCGGCTCGGCTTCCGGCCGACGGCGCTGATCGGCTCGTCCGTCGCGCTCGTCGGCGCGGTCGGCGTGCTCGTCGCGACCCCGTTCGCCTCCATCTGGCTCACCGGCCTCGCGTGCTTCGTCGTCGGCCTGGGCCTCGGCACCGTCGCGACGCCGACGCTCATCGCTGGGCAGTCGAGCGTGACCACGGGGCAGCGCGGCGTCGTCACCGGCTCGAACACCTTCCTCCGCTCAGTCGGGTCGGCGCTCGGCGTCGCGGTGTTCGGGGCGATCGCGAACGCGGTGCTGGCCGGTCGCTCGGGTTCTCCCGCCGCGGTGAGCGATGCCTCGACCGCGGTGTTCATCGGCGTGGTCGTCGCGGCCGTGCTCACCCTGCTGATCGCCGCGCTGATGCCCGCGTTCCGCGCCGAGCACGCGACGGTGCCGGAGGCGCGGGCGGAGGCGGAACCCGCATGACGGACGAGGAGGGGCGCGGCTCGGAGCTGGACCGGCTCGTCGCCGTGATGGCGCGCCTCCGCGGGCCGGGCGGCTGCCCGTGGGACGCGGAGCAGACGCACGCCTCGCTGGTCCGCTACCTGATCGAGGAGACCGCGGAGCTCGTCGAGGCGATCGAGACCGGAGACGTGGCCGCGATGCGCGAGGAGCTGGGGGACGTGCTCTACCAGGTGCTGTTCCACGCCGACCTCGCCGCCGCGACGCCCGGCGAGGGCTTCGATGTCGAGGACGTCGCCCGTGACACCGCCGAGAAGATGATCGGCCGTCATCCGCACGTGTTCGGCGATGCTTCCGTCGCGGACGCCGACGCGGTCGTCGAGGTCTGGGAGGCGCAGAAGCGCCGCGAGAAGGCCGACCGCACCAGCGTGCTCGACGGGGTGCCGATGGCGATGCCGTCGCTGCTGCTCGCGGAGAAGCTGCTGGGCAGGGCCGGGCGCGTCGGGCTGGAGGCCCGCCCGTCCCGCGAGGTGCGGGACGACGAGGAGGCGCTCGGCGACGCCCTGCTCGACACCGTGGCGGCGGCCTCCGCGCAGGGGCTGGACGCCGAGCGAGCCCTGCGCGGCGCGCTCCGCCGCCTGGAGGCCCGCATCCGCGAGGTCGAGGCGACCTGACCGACTCTCCCCCTTCGCCAGGCTGGGCGAGCACCTGAGCAGGCTGGGGGAGCACTTGAGCAGGCCGGTCGCCCTTCGGCAGGCTGCGAGAGGCGGTCACGTCCCGTGGTTTGTGGAGGGTGGCCCTGTCCTCTCTGTGTCAGGCCGCGGCG
>NZ_CAXTOQ010000155.1:0-7769 GCF_964245895.1 uncultured Amnibacterium sp. | reverse complement strand
CGGTGGATCGCGGTCCCCGCGCTGGCGGCGGTGGCGGGCGTCGCGCTGCTCGCCGGGGTCCGGCTGGGCCAGCCGGGGTCGACGCCCGATGCGACCGCGACCGCGACGCCCCGGGTGCAGGCGGTGCTGCAGGACGTGGGCGACGGGCGGGTGCTCACCGTCGACGGCCGGGCCGACGGGCCGACGCCCGTCCCCGTCTCCATCGACGGCACGGCCGTGGTCGGCCAGCGGTTCCAGGGGTACGGCACCGCCGTCGTGGGCTTCGACCCGCCGGACGGGTCGTTCGAGGGCGGCCGGGTGCTGGTCGACGTGACGTCGAGTGCGCCGACCCGCGTGTCGTGGCGCGCGCTGATCATGCTCACGCGGATGGACTGGACCTCCTACCCCCTCGTCGCCGCCCGCGGCATCGCGCAGGACCACTCGGGCGCGCGGGCGCCGACGGTGTTCGTCTACCCGAGCCGCCCGCCGACGCGCATCGCGGTCGAGGCGCCGCCGGGAGTCGGCTGGACGCTGGTGGTGGCGATCAGCGGGCAGCTCGCGCCCGATCTGCACTGACCAGTCGGCACCGATCAGCCGGCACCGAGCGGCCGGCCGCGGTCGCGTGGACTCCCAGCCGGATCCGCGCGAGCATGGCCGGGGGTCGCCGTAGCCCCGTCCCCGCCCGGAATGGAGACCCTCCGCATGACCGCCGTGATCGTGGGCTACGCCCGCACCCCGTTCGTGAAGTTCACCGGCGTGTTCGCGCAGATCCCCGCGACGGACCTCGGCGCGCACGCCATCACGGCCGCGCTCGCGAACGCGGGCGTGTCCCCGGATGAGGTGGACCGCGTCGTCGGCGGCCAGGTGCTGCAGGCCGGCGCCGGTCAGAACCCGGCCCGGCAGTCCGCCGTCGGTGCCGGCATCCCGCTCACCGTGCCGGCCATCACGCTGAACGCGGTCTGCCTCAGCGGGCTGGAGGCGGTCGCGGAGGGCGCGCGGATGATCGCCGACGGCCGGGCTCGGGTCGTCGTCGCGGTCGGCCAGGAGTCGATGACCCTCGCCCCGCACGCCTGGCCGGGCTCCCGCGTCGGGAAGCGGTACGGCGCGATCGAGTTCCTCGACACCATGGACCACGACGGCCTCACCGACGCCTTCGAGCACCGCAGCATGGGCGCCTCCACGGAGGAGCACAACGCCGACCACGTCGTCTCCCGCGAGGAGCAGGACGCCTGGGCCGCCGCCTCCCACGCGCGCCTGGCGGCCGGCGCGAACTTCCTCGCCGGGGAGATCGCGCCGCTCACGACGCCGGGCAGGAAGGGCGCGACGATCAGCGCGGACGACGGCCTGCGCGCCGACACGACGATCGAGTCCCTCGCCGCGCTGCGCCCCGCGTTCCATCCGCAGGGCGGCGTCACGGCCGGCAACTCGAGCCAGCTGACCGACGGCGCCGCCGCGGTCGTGCTGATGGACGAGGCGCTCGCCGGCGGGAGGGGCATCGCCCGGGTGCTCGCCTCCGCCTCGGTCGCGGGCCCGGACGTCTCGCTGCACGCGCAGCCCGCGAACGCCGCCCTGCGGGCGCTCGAGCTGGCGGGCCGCAGCGCGGCCGACCTGCGGGCCGTCGAGATCAACGAGGCGTTCGCCGCGGTCGCGGTCGTCTCCACCCGCCTCCTCGGCGTCGACTCCGACCTCGTGAACGCCCACGGCGGCGCGATCGCGCTCGGTCACCCCATCGGCGCCTCCGGCACGCGGATCGCCGGGCACCTCGCGCGCCGGCTCGCGGAGGCGGGCGCCGGCAGCCTCGGCGTGGCCGCGATCTGCGGCGGCGGCGGGCAGGGCGCCGCGCTCGTGCTGGAGGGGCTCGCGCGATAGCGCCGGCCTCATCGGGTCAGGGGGCGGCGCCGGGCGGCTCGATCGCGCTGCGCTGCGCCTGCTCGACCGCGGAGCGGAAGTCCCGGTGCGTCCCGTCGACCAGCAGCACGGTCGCGGCGGCGTGCACCCGGACCGGGAACGCGCCCGACGTCGCCGCGCCGTCGAGCGGCGCCCTGGCGTCCTCGCCCAGCGCGACCAGCGCCTCGCTGAGGCTGCGCCAGCACTCGCGGCTCCGTCGGCCGAGCTCGCCGGCCAGGTCGGCGGCGAGCGCCGCCCGCTCCTCCGCCGGGGTCAGCACGACGGCGGCCCGCCAGGCGGCGCGGGCGACCTCGTCCTCCTCGTCGTGCAGCAGCGCCGCCGTCAGGGCGGGCAGCGCGCCCGAATCGCCGATCTTGGACAGCGTGTGCAGCGCCTGGCTGCGCGCCTGCGGGAACGGGGACGACAGCTCCGCCACCAGCCGCGGGACCGTCACGTCCGCGGGCAGCCGGGTGAGCGCCCAGGTCAGCATGTCGCGCACGAAGAAGTCGGGCTCGGCGCCGCAGCGCTGCACGAGCACCTCGGCCGTCGCCGGGTCCGGGTCCGAGCCGGCCGAGAGCGCCGCCTGCAGCCGCACCGACCCGTCGGCCGCACGGAGGCGCTGCGCCAGCTCCTCCGGGCTCATGGGCGGGATCCGGGTGCGGTGCACGGCGTCACCGCTCGATGGTGGCGGACCCGGCGTCCGCAGCACCTGGACGCGGTCCTCCGCTAGCGTGCGAGGTGCCGACGCACGCGATGGAGCAGGAGGTGGCATGCCCGACCTCACCGCCGCGCACGCGGTCGTCACCGGCGGCGGGAGCGGCATCGGCGCCGCCATCGCGACCGCCCTCGCCGGTGCGGGGGCCCACGTCGTCGTCGCGGATCTCGACGGCGACGCGGCCGCGGCGGTCGCCGAGCCGATCGGCGGCGAGGTGTGGCAGGTCGACCTGTCGAAGCCCGCCGCCCTGGACGATCTGCGGCTGACCGCCGACATCCTGGTGAACAACGCGGGCGTGCAGACGGTCAGCCCGATCGAGGACTTCGACCCGGCCCGCTGGCGCTTCATCGTCGACCTGATGCTCGTCGCCCCCTTCCAGCTGGCGCGGGCGGCGCTGCCCGGGATGTACGAGCGCGGCTGGGGCCGCGTGATCAACATCAGCAGCGTGCACGGCTTGCGCGCCAGCCCCTACAAGTCGGCGTACGTCGCCGCGAAGCACGGGCTGGAGGGACTGTCGAAGACGATCGCGCTGGAGGGAGGCGGCAGGGGCGTCACGAGCAACTGCGTCAACCCGAGCTACGTGCGCACCCCGCTGGTCGAGCGGCAGATCGCCGACCAGGCCCGCGTCCACGGCATCGACGAGTCCGAGGTCGTGGAGCGCATCATGCTGACCGAGGCGGCGGTGAAGCGCCTCGTCGAGCCCGCGGAGGTGGCCGACCTGGTCCTCTGGCTGACGGGCGACACGGCGGCCATGGTGAACGGCGCGTCGCTCACGATGGACGGCGGCTGGACCGCGAAGTGACCCGTCTCATTCGCAACGAGAAGGTCTCCGGGGCCCGCCGGTCGAGGCGCGAGCGCAGCGAGCCTCGGGACCACCCGATCACGCAGGCCGCCGGAGCCCGCGCGTGACCCGCGACACGACGGTCCCGGTCGACGGCGGCCCCCTCGCGGTCGCCGAGCACGGCCCGGAGGACGGCACCCCGGTCCTCGCGATCCACGGCATCACCGCATCGAGCCGTACCTGGGCGGCGCTCGCGCGCCTCCTCCCGGACGTTCGGCTGATCGCTCCCGACCTGCGCGGCCGGGCCCGCAGCAGCCACCTCCCGGGCCCGTTCGGGCTGCGGCGCCACGCGGCGGACCTGCAGCGCGTACTCGACGCCCTGCACCTCGACGAGGTCGTCGTCGTCGGCCACTCGATGGGCGCGTTCGTCTCCGCGCTGCTGGGCGCCGCCGAGCCGACGCGCGTCCGCGAGCTGGTCCTCGTCGACGGCGGCCTCCCGCTCGCCCCTCCCCCGGGCGTCGACCTCGAGCAGCTGCTCACCCGCTCCCCCGCGGCCCTCCTCGGACCCGCCTTCGAGCGCCTGACGACGGTGTTCCCCTCCCGCGCCGCGTACCGGGCCTTCTGGCAGGCGCACCCGGCGTTCGCCCGCGACTGGAGCGAGGAAATCGCCCGGTACGCCGACTACGACCTCGAGCCCGCGGAGCAGGGCTTCACCCCCTCCGCGAACCCGGAGGCGGTCGCGACCGACCAGCGGGAGCTGTTCGGCCCCGACTGGTACCGCGCCGCGCTGCGGCAGGTGCGGCAGCCGACCACGGTCCTGCGTGCCGCGCTCGGTCTGCAGGCGGAGCCGCCAGGGCTCTACCCGCCCGGCGCGCTGGAGGCGGGCACGGCGCTGGTGCCGCAGCTCGCGGTGATCGAGGTGCCGCAGGTGAACCACTACACGATCGTGATGACCTCCCCGGGCGCCGACCGGGTCGCGGACGTCGTCCGCGGTGCGATCGAGCGCCCCTGAACCCAGCGAACGAAGGAGCTCCCATGCAGACCGTCCTCGACGGCATGCTGTTCGACGGCATAACGGCGGTCGATGTCGCGACGCCCCGCTACCGCGCCCGCATCCTCGACCGCCCGGGCGTCGGCAGCGGCCCGACCGTGGTGCTCGTGCACGGCAACGTGTCCTCGTCGCTGTTCTTCCAGCCGCTGATGCTCGCGCTGCCGCCGGAGGTGCGGGCCGTAGCGATCGACCTGCGGGGCTTCGGCGGCAGCGAGGCGAAGCCGGTCGACGCGACGCGCGGCCTGCGGGACTTCTCCGACGACGTGGCGAGCGTCCTCGACGAGATGGCGACCGGTGCCGTCCACCTCGTCGGCTGGAGCATGGGCGCTGGCGTCGTGCTGCAGCTGCTGCTCGACCGCCGCGACCTGGTGCTGTCGGTGACGCTGGAGTCGCCGGTCAGCCCGTACGGGTTCGGCGGCACGGCGCTCGACGGCACCGTGCTGAACGGCGGTGCGGGCTCCGGCGGAGGCGGCGCGAACCCCGACTTCGTGCGGGCGCTGCAGGAGCAGGACCGCGGCGACGGCCCCACCTCCCCCCGCACCGTCTACCGCACCGCGTACGTCGCGCACCCCGAGGGCATCGAGCACGAGGACGTCTGGGTCGAGTCGATGCTCACCACGACGACCGGCGTCGACAACTACCCCGGCGACGCGACCACGGTCGACGCCTGGCCCGGGTTCGGACCCGGCGGCCGCGGCGTGCTGAACACGATGACCCCGGACCACCTGGACCTGACGGCGATCGTCGACATCGCGGACAAGCCGCCGATCCTGTGGATCCGCGGCGAGCAGGACGCGATCGTCTCCGATGCGAGCTACTTCGACCTGAACACCCTCGGCTCCGCCGGCATCGTCCCCGGCTGGCCGGGCGCGGACGTCGCGCCCTCGCAGCCGATGGTCGCGCAGACCCGGAACGTGCTCGACGAGTACGCCCGCAGGGCGGGCTGGTACCGGGAGCTCGCCCTGCCGGAGACCGGGCACTCCCCCCATCTCGAGCAGCAGGACGCGTTCGTGGAGGCGCTGCTCGCGGTGGTGCGCTCCGACCCCCGCTGAGCGGAGCCCGGACGGCGCCGGCCCGCTGAGCACGGTGCCGCAGGTCTAGACGCGGATGACGCGGGGGCCGCCGACGGACTCGATCACGTCGAAGTCGGCGTCCTGCGTCACGACGTCCAGCCGGTTCGCGGCCGCGACCGCGGCGATCCAGAGGTCGTTCACCTTGGCTCGTCGACCGGCCTGCGCCAGCCGGACCCGCAGCTCCGCCCAGGACCGCGCCGCGTCGACGGTGATGGTCAGCGTCTCGAACGCGCTGATCGCTTCGAGCGTCGCGAGCCGCCGAGCTCGGACCGAGACGTCCTCGGCCGCGAGGACGCCGGCCTGCAGCTCACCGACCGTCACGACGCTGATCGCCGTGCGATCGGGCAGGAGGTCGATGCCGATCGGCCTGTCCGTCTCCCGCGCGATCAGCACGCTGGTGTCCAGCAGCGCCGCGCGGTCGCTCACAGCGCGTCCAGATCGTCCGTCGTCTCACCCGCGAGCTCGTCCAGCACGTGCGCCAGTCCCGCGTCGGCGCGGCTCGTCGAGACGATCCGGACGAGATCGGCCTTCGTCAGGAAGGTCGCGCGGCTGGACCTGACCGCCGAGATCTCGGCCACGGGGGCGCCGTTCACCGTGACCGTGACGCGCGTGCCTTCTGCCACCGTGCGCAGCACCTCGGCGGTGTGGTTCCGGAGGTCCCGCGATGCGACCGATATCATGTGCGCAACTGTAGCACCGCTGCCACACCCCTGGACGGATGACCGTCGAGGAGGGAGGGGTCAGCCCGCCGCGTCCTCCGGCAGCACGCCCATCGCCCCGCGCCGCCCGTACCGACCGCCTGCGGCCTGCAGGCCGTCGAGGGCCGCGCGGTCCCCATCGGTGAGCGTGATCCTCGTCGCACCGAGGTTGTCGGCGAGCGAGCGGCGCCGGGTGGTGCCCGGGATCGGCACCACGTCCTCGCCCTGGCCCAGCAGCCAGGCGAGCGCCACCTGCGCGGGCGTCGCGCCGATGCGGCCGGCGACCTCCCGCACGCGGTCCACCAGCGCGAGGTTCCTGCGCAGGTTCGCACCCCGCCAGCGCGGCAGGAACCGGCGGTAGTCGAGCAGCGGGAGGCGGGTCGTCGCCCGCGGATCGCCCGTCAGCATCCCCCGGCCGAGCGGGCTGTACGGCACGACCGTCGCCCCGATCGAGCGCGCCGCCGGCACGACGTCGCGCTCGAGGTCGCGGGTGAACAGGCTCCACTCGGACTGCACCGCGGCGATCGGGTGCACGCTGTGCGCCCGCAGCAGCTCGCTCGCGGTCACCTCGCTGACGCCCACCTGCCGCACCTTCCCCGCCTGCACGAACCCGGCGATCGCGCCCACGCTGTCCTCGATCGGCACCCGCGGGTCGACGCGGTGCAGGTAGTAGAGGTCGACGTGGTCCGTGCCCAGCCGCCCGAGGGAGGCGTCGAGCGCGGCGCGCAGGTGCGCCGGGCGGCCGTCGAGCCCGGCCGGCAGGCCGCCGAGCCGGGTGCGGATGCCCGCCTTCGTCGCGAGCACCACGCGGTCCCGCCGCCCGGGCAGCCACTCCCCCAGGAACCGCTCGCTCGTCCCGTCGCCGTACATGTCCGCGGTGTCGAGCAGCCGCACCCCGCCCTCGAGCGCGGCGTCGAGCGTCGCCCGCGCCTCCCTCGGGTCCGGTCGGCCGTACACCGTGGCGAGCCCCATGCAGCCGAGCCCGAGCTCGCCCACCTCCAGGTCCGCGATCCTCCGCACCATCCACCTCCTGTTTACGAGCATTCGCTCGCATGCACGATACGAGCAGATGCTCGCTTCTGTCCACCCCTGCGGTACCGTGGCGGCGTGGAGCGGACCCCCACCCGGCTCGCCCGGGGCGAGCGCCGGGCCGCCCTGATCCTGGAGGCGGCCGTCGCGGTGTTCGCCCGCGTCGGCGTCGAGCGGGCGACGACGAACGCGATCGCGGCGGAGGCGGGGATCTCCCCCGGCTCGCTCTACCAGTTCTTCCGCGACAAGCAGGACATCGCGGTCGCCCTCGGGCGGCGGTACGCGGCCGAGCTGCGCGCCGCCTACGAGACGGCGTTCGAGGCGTTCGACCCGGTGGCCGCGCCGCTCGAGGAGGTGCTGGACCGCACCCTCGACCCGATCGTCGCGGTGAAGGAGGGGAACGCGGCGTTCGCGCCGATGTTCGCCCGGCCCGATCTGCCGGTCGCGCTGACGGAGCCCGTCGCGTAGGTGGAGGAGGCGCTGGCGGCCCGCGTCGCCGGCCAGCTGTCCGCTCGCAACCCCGGGCACGTCCCGGTCGAGCTGCGCCGCACCGCGG
>NZ_CAXTOQ010000154.1:0-7821 GCF_964245895.1 uncultured Amnibacterium sp. | reverse complement strand
AGCACCCGCTCCGTCGGGCCGAGCGAGACCGGAACCGCGGCGGGCGCGGCGGCGCTCCACGGCGCGGTCACCCCGGTCGCCGCCAGCAGCACGACCAGCGCGACGGGCACCTGCGCGGCGAGCGGCAGCGCCGACTGACCGGCGACCGCGACCGCCGCGAGCGAGCGCGCCGCGACGACCGGCGCCGCGAGGGCCACCACGACCGGCAGCTCGATCGCGACGGCGCGCAGGAGGACCCGTCGCGCGCCGCCGATCGGCGCCCAGCACACCCAGGCGAGCAGGTCGAGCGCGACGAACGCCGCGACGCCGACGGGCGGGTCGAGCAGCGCGACGCCGGCCACGCTCAGCACGAGCACCCGCACGGCGGCGACGACGAGCAGCCCGACGGCACCGAGCCGCGGCAACAGGGCGCCTGACGCGAGCAGCGGGCGCGTCCGGAGGGCTCGCGCCGCCTCCGACAGCGGCGCGAGCACGGCGATCGAGCCGAGCACGCCGAGGTCCCGGCCCGTGCGGACCGCGGCCACGCCGGCGACGACGAGGCCCAGCCCGACGAGCCCCAGCACGACGAGCGCGGGGACGGCGAGCAGAGGCAGCAGGTCAGGCACGGCCGTGCTCCGCCTCCGCCGCGGCGACGATCAGCGGCACCGCGGCGGGCGGGCGGCCGTCGAGCAGCGCGCCCCACTCGGGTGCTGCGGCACCGGCAGCCGCGTCGACCGGGGCACCGAGCAGCTCGAGGAGGCGGGCGCGCACAGGCACGCCGGGCACGAGCCGCTGCAGCGTCCAGCGCAGCGTGACGGACGCCTCCACGCGGCGCGCGATCCGCTCGACCCGGCGCCGCAGCGGCCTCCGCAGCCGGTCCGCGAGCAGGCCGTCGACCACGCCGTCGATCCGTGCGGCCGGCGGCGTCCACCCCACCAGCCGCAGCAGCGCGGCGGCACCCGCGAGATCGAGCACCTCGCGCCGCAGCTCGTCGTCGACCCGGTCCCGGAGGTGGTCGGCGACGGGCTCGAGCGGCCGTCCGGAGGCGTCCACCAGGCCGACCCGCCCGCGACGGTCGAGCGCGCAGTCGAGCACCAGCCCGGACGGCCAGTCGCGCGCCGCCGGGCCGAAGCGCACGCGCCCGCGGGTCGGCACGCGCATCGCGGGCACGGACGGCACCTCCGCCGCGGTCCGCCGCTGCAGCGCCCCGTCCGCGAGCACCCGCGCGGCGCTGTCGAGCGCCCCGTCGAGGCCGTCGGCGTCCGCGACCGTCCGCTTGGACCGGGGCGCGGGCACCCGGTTCCAGAGCACCTCCACCTCCTGCGCGAACGCCCCGCCCGCCCGCCCGCAGACGAGCAGCAGGTCGGCGTCCTCCGGGTCCGCGACCAGCAGCCAGCCGCGCGCGCGGACGGCGGCCTCAGCGCGGAGGCGCAGCACGGGCCTGCCCGGCACCGCGACGACGAGCACGTGCGCGCGGAGCAGGGCGAGGGCGGCGGTCAGCCCCACGACGAGCGGGCCGGAGGCGCGGTCACGCGGCCCGGAACCGGGTGAGGCGCAGGCTGTTGCCGACGACGAGCACCGACGACAGCGCCATCGCGCCGCCGGCGATCATCGGGCTCAGCAGGCCGAGCATCGCGACCGGCAGGGCCGCCGCGTTGTACGCGAACGCCCAGAAGAGGTTGCCGCGGATCGTGCCGAGCGTCGCCCGAGCGAGCCGGATCGCGGTCGGGACGAGCAGCGGGTCGTCGCGCAGCAGCGTCATGTCGGCGGCCGCCGCAGCGGCGTCCGTGCCGCCGCCCATCGCCACCCCGAGGTCGGCCGCAGCCAGCGCCGCGGCGTCGTTCACGCCGTCGCCCACCATCGCGACCGTGCGCCCCTCCGCCTGCAGCGCGCGGATCCGGGCGAGCTTGCCCTCCGGGGTCTCGGCGGCGAAGACGCGGTCGATGCCGGTCGCGGCGGCGACGGCGTGCGCCGCCCCCTCCCCGTCGCCCGTCAGCAGCACCGGGGTGAGGCCGAGCGCGCGGAGGCGCCCGATCGCGTCGGCCGCACCCGAGCGCACGGTGTCGGCGAGCTCGACGACGCCGACGGCCCTGCCGTCCACGGCGACGACGGTCGCGGTCGCGCCGCGCGCCGCGATCGCCCGGACCGCCTCCCGCGCGGCCCCGATCTCGACGCCGGCGTCGGCGAGCCAGCCGAGCCGGCCGACCTGCACCAGGGCGCCCTCGACCTGCGCGGTCACCCCGCCGCCCGCGTCGGTGCGGAAGCCGCTCGCCGCACGCACGCCGCCCGCCGCCGCCGCCGCGACGAGCGCGCGGCCGACGGGGTGCTCGGAGTCGTGCTCCGCGGCGGCCGCGAGCCGCAGCACCCGGTCCGGGTCCTGGCCGTGCAGGGCGACGACCTCGCCGACGCGCATGCGGCCGGTCGTCAGGGTGCCCGTCTTGTCGAGCACGACGGTGTCGATCCGGCGCGTCCGCTCCAGCACCTCCGGCCCGCTGATCAGCACGCCGAGGCGCGCGCCCCGCCCGGTGCCGACGAGCAGCGCCGTCGGCGTCGCGAGCCCGAGCGCGCAGGGGCAGGCGATGATCAGCGTGGTCACCGCCGCCGAGACGCCGCGGAGGGGGTCGCCCGCGACCCACCAGGCGGCCAGCGCGACGACCGCGAGCCCGATCACGACCGGGACGAACACCCCGGCGACCCGGTCGGCGAGGCGCTGCACGGCGGCCTTGCCGTCCTGCGCGCGGGCGACGAGGCGGCCGATCCGCGCCAGCTCGGTGTCGGCGCCGACCCGCTCCACCTCGAGGTCGAGGCTGCCGCCGACCACGACCGTGCCGCCGGCCAGCCGGTCGCCGGGGCCGACCTCCACGGGCAGCGCCTCGCCGGTGACGAGCGCGGCGTCGACCGCGGAGCGGCCCTCGAGCACGCGACCGTCGCTCGGCACCGTCGCGCCCGGTCGCACGCGGACCCGGTCGCCGACCACGAGGGCCGACACCGGCACGAGCGCCTCGCCGCCGGCGGAGACGCGGATCGCGTCCTTCGCGCCGATCGCGGCGAGCTCGCGCACCGCGGCGCCCGCCCGCCGCCTGGCGGCCTTCTCCGCGACCCGGCCGGCGAGCACGAAGGTCGTGACGACGACGCCGACCTCGAGGTACGTGTCGGGGGCGCCGCCGAGCACCGCGACGACCGACCAGGCGGTCGCGGCGAGCACCCCGAGGCTGATGAGCGAGTCCATCGTCGCGTCCCCGTGCCGCAGAGCACGCAGGGCGGCGCGGTGGAACGGCCACGCGGACCAGCCGACGACCGGCGCGGCCAGCGCGAGCGCGACCCACTGCCAGCCGGGGACGTGCAGCGCGGGCACCATCGACAGCAGCACCACCGGCACCGCGAGCATCGCGGCGACCACGAGCCGGGGGACGAGTCCGCGGCCGTGCGCCTCCTCCCCCGAGCCCGCGAGCCGGGCGCCGTAGCCGGCGGCCTCCACCGCGGCGACGACGTCCGGCAGCGCGGGGCCGCCCCGCACGACCGCCGTCTCCGTCGCGAAGTTCACGTCGGCGGAGGCGCCGGGCAGGCGGTTCAGGCGGCGCTCGATCCGCGTCGCGCAGGCGGCGCAGGTCATGCCGGAGATGTCGAGGCGGACCTCGGAGGGAGCGGCCATCAGCGGGCGAGCGAGTAGCCCGCCTCCTCGATCGCGGCGCGGACCTCGTCGTCGCCGAGGTCGCGGGAGGCGGTGACGACGACCGAGGAGGCTGCGCCCGGGTGCAGGTCGACGGCGACGGACTCGACGCCCGCCAGCAGCGACAGCTCCTCGGTGACGCTCGAGACGCAGTGGCTGCAGGTCATGCCGGTGACGGCATAGGTCTGCCCGCCGCTCTCGGAGCCGTGCGCCTCGGCGTGCCCGTGCGCCTCCGCGTGGCCGTGGCCGCCGCACGCGCAGGCGCCCGCGACGCCGCCGCAGCCGCAGGTCGCCTCCGCGCTCGCGCTGACGTCGGTGATGCCCAGATCCTTCATCGTTCCTCCTCGTGTGGGTCCTCAGCGGACCAGTCGCGCGATGGCGGCGGACGCCTCGCGCAGCTTCTCGTCGGCGACGGGCCCGCCCTCGGCGCTCGCCTCCGCGACGCAGTGCGCGAGGTGGTCGTCCAGCAGCGCGAGCGCCACCGTCTCGAGCGCCTTCGTCGCCGCGGACACCTGGGTGAGCACGTCGATGCAGTACGTGTCGTCCTCGACCATGCGCTGGATGCCGCGCACCTGGCCCTCGGCCCGCCGCAGCCGCTTCAGCAGGTCGTCCTTGTTGGCGACGTACCCGGCGTGCTGCTCCATGCCTCCCAACATACCCCAAGGGGGTATCAGCGCCTTTCGCGGATCCGGATCGACGGAGCGACACGCCGTCCGCAGCGCCTCGCGCGCGGCGTGTCGGCGCATCCGTCCGGATCCGCGAGAGGAATCCGGATCCGCGAAAGGGTCAGGAGGCGGGGGTGATGCCGCCCTCGCCGACGCCCGCGAAGGACTCGATCGCGGCCTCCAGCACGCCGGCGGCGTCGTCGATCAGCGCCTCGGAGATGACGACGGAGGGCAGCAGGCGCAGCACGCTGTCCCAGCTGCCCGCGTCGAGCGGGATCACGCCGTGCTCGGTCGCGTACCGCAGCACGTGCTTCAGCAGCGCCGGGTTCGGCCGCCGCGTGCCAGGCAGCACCAGCTCGACGCCGAACATCGCGCCCTTGCCGCGGACCTCGCCGACGGTGTCGTACTTCGCCGCCCAGCCGCCGATCCGGGCGACGAGGGCGCGCTCGACGCGCTGCGCCTCCCCGATCAGGTCCTCGCGCTCGATCAGGTCGAACACGGCGAGCGCCGCGGCGGCCGACACCGGGTTGCCGCCGAACGTGCCGCCGATGCCGCCCGGCTGCACGGCGTCCATGATCTCCGCACGCCCGGTGACGGCGGCGAGCGGCATGCCCCCCGCGATGCCCTTCGCGGAGGTGACGAGGTCCGGCACGACGCCGTGGTGCTCGATGGAGTACCAGGCGCCCGTGCGCACGATGCCGGCCTGGATCTCGTCGGCGACGAAGACGATGCCGTTGTCGCGGCAGTACTCCGCGATCCTCGCGAAGTAGCCCGGCGCCGGGATCACGACGCCGCCGTCGCCCTGGATCGGCTCGGCGAAGAACGCCGCGACGTCGCGGGCGCCCACGTGGGTCTCGATGTAGTCGATCGTGCGCTCGGCGGCCTCCTCGCCGGTCAGCCCGTCGCGGAACGGGTAGCTGATCGGCACGGAGTAGATCTCGCCGGGGAACGGGCCCATCCCCTCCCGCTCCGGCCAGGGGCGGTAGGTCATCGCCATCGTCATGTTCGTGCGGCCGTGGAAGGCGTGGTCGAGCACGACGAGCGCGCGCCGGCCGGTGAAGCGTCGGGCGATCTTCGCGGCGTTCTCGACCGCCTCCGCGCCGGAGTTCACCAGGATCGAGTGCTTCTCGAAGTCGCCGGGAGTGATCGCCGCCAGCTTCTCGGCGACCCGCACGTACTGCTCGTAGGGCGTGACCGTGAAGAGCGTGTGCGTCAGCTTCTGCGACTGCTCCGCGACCGCCGCCGCGACCGCGGGGTGCGCATGGCCGATCGTCGTGACGCCGATGCCGCAGCCGAGGTCGATGAGGTGGTTGCCGTCGACGTCGACCAGGATCGCGCCCGCGCCGCGCTCCATGTAGATGTTCGCGAGGGTGCCGGCGCCGCGGCTGACGCTGCGCAGGCGCCTGGCCTGCAGCGCGAGCGAGTTCGGGCCGGGCAGCGCCGTGACGACCCTGCGCTCCTGCGGGACGGCGAACGTGCGGGGCTCCACCTGCGTCATGCCCCCACGCTAGGCACATCCGGCGACGCCGACCCGAGAACCGGCGCGATTCCCCGCCCGGACCTGGGACCGTGGTGGGGTGCTGGACGTCGATGCCGCGATCGGACGGATGGAGGGGCTGCTCGCGCGGGTGGACCCGTCGAGCCCCTCGGGACGGCGCCGGGTGCTGCTCGGCATCGCCGGTCCGCCCGGCGCGGGCAAGACGACGCTCGCCGAGCGGGTGGTCACGGCGTTCGCCGACCGCGCCGCGCACGTGCCGATGGACGGGTTCCACCTCGCCGACGCCGCGCTCGATCGCCTCGGCCGCCGGGAGCGGAAGGGCGCGATCGACACCTTCGACGGGTGGGGCTACCGCGACCTGCTGCGCCGCCTGCGGCTGCGGCTGGACGAGCCGGTCTCCGCGCCGGGCTTCGAGCGGGTGCTGGAGCAGCCGATCGCGGGCAGCATCGCGGTCGGGCCGGAGGTGGACCTGGTCGTCTCCGAGGGCAACTACCTGCTCGTCGACGCGGCCCCCTGGCCGCAGGCGGTGGCGCTCTTCGACGAGGTCTGGTTCGCGGACGCGCCCGCCCACCTCCTCCGCGAGCGCCTGATCGCGCGGCACGTGCGGTTCGGCAAGGCGCCGGCGGAGGCCGCGGCGTGGGTCGACGCCGTCGACCTGCCGAACGCGGCGCTGATCGAGCCGACCCGGGCGCGCGCCGACGTGGTCATCCGGACCGCCTGACCCCGCCCGCGCCTCCCCCGAGCACTACAGCAGGAAGAATCACCGTTCGCAGGAAGAACGGGGCGACTTCTTCCTGCTGAAGTGAATCCTTCCTGCTGTCGTGCTCGGTTCTTCCTGCTGTCGTGCTCGCTCAGTCCGCGAGGCGCTGGAAGAGCTCGTGGTCCTGCCACTCGCCCGCGATGCGCATGTACCGGGGCGCCATGCCGATGTGCTCGAAGCCGTTCCTGGCGAGCACGCGCTGGGACCGCACGTTGTCCCGCAGGGTCTCGGCCTGCACGCGGTGCAGCCGCAGCTCGCCGAACGCCGTCTCGAGCAGCGCCGCGACCGCCCCGGAGGCGAGGCCCTGGCCGTTCCGCGCCTGGTCGACCCAGTACCCCATCGCGCACGACTCGAAGGCGCCCCGCGTGACGCCGTTCAGCCGGATGACCCCGGCGAGCAGCCCGTCGTCGTCGAGGATCGCGCGGGCGACGACGGTCCCCTCCACCTCCCGCTCCAGCATCCGCTGCACCTCCACGCGCTGCCCGGGCACCGTGTAGAAGACGTCCGGCCGGATCGCGTCCCACGGCGCGAGGAACGCCCGGTTCTTCGCCTGCAGCCGCGCGATCTCCGGCGCGTCGTCGAGCGTCAGCGGGCGGGTGCGGTCGGGCATGCGCCCGATCGTCCCACCGCCGCGCCGAGCGTCCGCGGTCAGCCGGGCACCGCCCGCAGCACGAGCCGCCCCGACCGCGCGAGCTGCGGCAGCGCGGCGATCCGATGCCGGCTCGCCGCGGACAACCCGGTGGCGCGCCGGTCGACGATCACCGCGTCGCCGCCCAGGAGGTAGGCGGTGACGAACCGCTGCCAGCGGGCGCTGCCCGGGCGGTCGTCCGAGCGGGCCGGCAGGCCCGGCCGGTCGAACGTCCAGCCGGTCACGTCCGGCCACAGCGCGCAGCCCCGCTCGAGCTGGGTCGACAGCACGCCCAGCGCGGCGAGCAGGCCCGGATCGTCGGAGCGGATGCAGCCGTCCACCCGCTGCGCCGCGGCGCTGACGGCCGCGATCGACGGCTCGCGCTTCGGTGGGGCGAGATCCCACGGCAGGGTCGGCAGCGCGACCGCCGCGGTCAGCGCGACGGTGCCGCCCACCACGAGGCTGCGCGACCGCCGCGTCGCGAGCAGCTCCCCGGCGGCGACGCCCAGCACGAGCGCCAGCCACGGGCCGGTCAACGCGACGTAGTGCACGAAGAAGGAGGGACCGGTCAGCAGCACGACGGTCGTCGCGGCGAGCAGCAGCACCGCCCAACGCCCGACG
>NZ_CAXTOQ010000153.1:0-7916 GCF_964245895.1 uncultured Amnibacterium sp. | reverse complement strand
CGCCGATCTCGTCGAGCTTGTCGTAGGTGTTCTCCCGGCCCTTGCGCTTCTTCAGCGCGAGCGACACGACGGCGCTCAACCGCGACGTCCGGTCCTCGCGGGTTCTCGGCTGCGGGTTGAAGGCGTTCGCCGGCACGAACGGCTCGGGCGCTCGCCACGATCCGCGCGGGTCGTCCGGCGACGGGTCGAGATAGATCAGCGCACGGGCCGAGAACCGGTCTGCCGGCTGCCGCCGGATCGAGCGCAGCACCCGCTCGATCGGGATGTTGTCGAGCACCCCGCCGTCCATCACGCGGTACGGCTCGGTCCTGCCGTCGGGGCGCGGCGTCCGATGCGCCGCGAACACCCGGGACATGTCGGGCGCCTCATCGTTCGGGAGAGGAGCGGGCTGGTCGGCGATCGAGGCGATGATCGCCGGCTCGAACGCGCCAGGGAACGAGGAGGTGGTGCGAGCGGCGTACGCCAGGCGCACGAGATCGCCCGGTCGCTCCGTGGCCTCGTCGAAGAGGCCGGGGATCTTACGACCGTGCACCGGGTCCGCTTTCCGGCCCAGGAACCGGAGATGGCCGCGGCCGTCCCGCGTCGCGTGGTCGTCGTGCAGCCCGGGGTTGATCAGCGTCGCTGAGAGATCGACGACGACGTCGTCCGCAGCGACGTCGTGGTGCCGAGCGACGTCCGGCGACGCGCGGAACGACTTGAGCGCTCCGTGCACGGTTGGCCAAAAGAACGCGTCGCCCCGCAGCGCGGAGTCGACCCGTCGCGTGCCGGGCGTCCACAGCAGCCGGTCGATCGCGCCGCCGTCCAGCCAGGTTCCGATCAACGAGTCCACGTCCGCGCCGGAGCGCTGCGCCACCGAGTACAGGACGGCGTTCAGGCCACCGGCGCTCGCCCCGGTCAGCACGTCCACCTCCACCTCGTCGAACCCCCGGGAGTGCAGCGCCCGGGCGTAGACCGCTGCGCGGTCGAAGAGCGGGGCGTGCCTCATGAGGTACCCCGTCACGTCCTTCTCGGAGCTCGGCACGGCGAACGCGAAGAACGCCCGGTCCTCCTCGTCCACGCGGCGGATCCGGATCCGCCGCAGCACGTCGATCTCCGCGACGCCGCCGCCGATCCAGACGGCGAGGCTCACGCCGCCCTTCATCGCGAGCGCGATCCGCAGCGTGCGACCGGAGGCATCCTGCCCGGCCGGAAGGTGCTCGAGCGGCTCGCTCGGTGGCGGCGGCGGCGCGTGGAGGGAAACGGGAATCCAGTACTGGTGGGACGGCTTCGGCGGCACGGGGTAGGGAGGGGCGGGCGTCGTCTTCGACATGCGCCGGTCTTTCCGTCATTGGAACGCGGGAGGTGGGGCACAACCTATTTCCGGCTGATCGAGCGGGCAATACGTAGCGCGGTTCATCGGTCCACCGCACGCCCCCGTCTGCCCCGGGGCGCTGCGGCGCCGCTCGTCACGCGAAGCGGATGGCCTGCTGCAGGCGGGTGCGGACCTCGAAGATCTCGTTGCCGCCGACCGCGGGCGCGTCGGGCAGGCCGTCGCGCAGGGCGGTCAGCAGCACGGAGGCGGTGAGCACGACCTGCTCGGCGCCCCGGGAGGTGCCGACCGACTCGGCCGGGGACGTCAGGTGCTCGTCCGGCAGCACGAGCAGCAGGCCGGTGAACCGCACCCGGGCGGCGCGCGAGACCGCCTTCGCGCGCACGGCGAGCTCGTGCATCGGCCGCTCCCCCGCGAGCGCCTCCCCGGTCAGCTCCCCCCGGCGGATGCCGATAGCGGCCCCGAAGTCCTCGGACTGGATCGCGAACAGGCCCGTCGGCCCGAGCACCACGTGGTCGATCTTCTCGTCGGGCCCGCCGGCGGCGACGTCGTGCCACACGGTGTAGCCGATCCCGAGGGAGGCGAGCCGGCGGGCGGTGGCCTCCTCGGCGAGGGCGTCGGCGAGCAGGTGCCGGATCTCCCGGGGCGCGCGGCGGACCAGCACCGGGTCGTACGGATCCGGGATCGCCTCCCCGACGCCGACCCACTCGCGCAGCAGCGACAGGTAGCGCTCGCGGCGCCAGCCGCCCGGGTGGCCGAAGGTGCGCGCCGTCGGGCGGGTGGATCCGGATCGATCCGCACCGCCGCCGGCCGGCGCCCACGACGCGGGCTCCCCGGCGGTCGAGCGGCCGCGGTCGTAGACGGCCCTCGCGTCCGGGCTGCCGATCCGCTCCCACGCCGCCTGCACGGCGATGAACCGCTGCTGGTCGCCTCCGGTGTCGGGGTGCGTCTCGCGCAGCAGCCGCCGGTACGCGCGCCGCAGCTCGTCGTCGGAGGCGGAGGCCGGCACGCCGAGCACCTCGTACGGCGAGGTCGACATCGGGCTGTCCGTCACGCGGTCCCCCTCCGGGCCGGAGCACTACGGCAGGAAGAGTTCACGACAGCAGGAGATCTTCGCCGATCTCTTCCTGCCGATGCGTGTTCTTCCTGCTCGAGCGCTCGATTCTTCCTGCTGTCGTACTCGTTGCTCAGGGTCGGTCCTGCCAGAAGCCCGCGTGGGAGGCGGCGGCCTCCTCCTCCAGCAGCGGGCCGGTGACCGCGATGGCGCGCTGCCCCGCGGTGAGCACCGTGCGGCACGGGAGGTCGAGGGTCGGGTTCTCCGGTGAGTCGCCCGTGAGCGCCAGCAGGCCCCGCTCGCTCAGCCCGTAGACGACGGACCCGATCGTCGACCAGTAGATCGCGCCCGAGCACATCGCGCACGGCTCGCAGCTGGTGACGAGCGTCATCGTCTCGAGCTCCCGCCGATCGAAGCGGCGGGTCGCCTGCGACACCAGGTTCGTCTCCGCGTGCCCGGTCGCATCGCCGCTCGTGGCGACCGTGTTCTCCGCCTCCATCGCGATGCGGCCGTCGGCGGTGGCGAGCAGCGCGCCGAACGGGTGGTTGCCCGCCGCCCTCGCCCGGTCGGCGACGACGATGGCGCGACGCAGGAGCAGCTCGGGATCCACGGGCTCGACCGTAACGGAGGGCTGGCCGTCCCTCAGCAGCCCTCCCTACGCTCGGCCGCATGCCCCAGACCATCTACCTCGCCTCGGTGGAGGGCCACACCGGCAAGTCCGCGGTCGCCCTCGGGCTGGTCGAGGCGCTCGCCCGCCGCGTCGGCCGGGTCGGCGTGTTCCGCCCCGTCAGCCGCGGCTCGGACGGCGACTACGTGCTCGACCTGCTGCTCGGCAGGGCGACGGCGGACGTCTCCCCCGCCGAGGCGGTCGGCACCACCTACGAGGCCGTGCACCACGACCCGGACGCGGCGCTCTCCACGATCGTCGAGCGGTTCCGCGCGATGGCCGACCGCTGCGACGCGGTCCTCGTGGTCGGCAGCGACTACACCGACGTCGGCACCCCGACCGAGCTGTCGTTCAACGCCAGGGTCGCCGCGAACCTCGGTGCCCCGGTCGTGCTGGTGCTCGGCGGACGACGCCCGGGCGGCCGGGAGGGGCGCACCGCGCACGAGGTCGAGCAGGTCGCGGAGATCGCCCTCGGCGAGTTCCGGATCGAGCACGCGGAGCTGGTCGGCGTCGTCGTGAACCGCGCCGACCCGGGCGCGCTGAGCGCGATCCGGGAGGCGCTGACTCCGCACCTCCCGGCGGGCCTGCCGGTGTACGCCATCCCGGAGGACTCCGCGCTGGTCGCCCCGCCGCTGCGGGAGGTGCTGAAGGCCGCAGGCGCCTCCCTGGTCGCCGGCGATGCCGCGCTGACCGAGCGGACCGTGTCGGGCATCGTCGTCGCGGCGATGACGCTCGAGAACGTCCTGCCCCGCCTGGTCGAGGGTGCGCTCGTCGTGATGCCGAGCGACCGCGTCGACACCCTGCTCGGGGTGCTGCTCGCCCACGCGTCCCAGACCTTCCCGACGGTGACCGGGGTGGTCCTGTCCGGCGGGTTCGCGCTGCCGCCGAACACGGCCCGGCTCGTCGAGGGCCTGCAGGTCACGCTGCCCGTCGCGCGGACCGACCTCGGCACCTACGAGACGACGACCGCGGTGTCGGCGGTCCGCAGCACGCTCGCCGCGGAGTCCCCGCAGAAGGCCGCGGAAGCGCTCGCGCTGTTCGAGGAGCACGTGGACGCCGACCGGCTGCTGTCCCGCGTCGACCTGCACGCCTCCGCGGTCGTCACGCCGCTGATGTTCGAGTACGGGCTGCTCGCCAGGGCCCGCGAGCGCCGCCGCCGCATCGTGCTGCCGGAGGGGGACGACGACCGGGTGCTCGAGGCCGCCGGCATCGTCCTGGCGCGCGACATCGCCGACCTGACGCTGCTCGGCAACGAGGTGCAGGTGCGCGCCCGCGCCCTCGGGCTGGGCATCGACCTCGGCCGGGCGCGGGTCGTCAACCCGCTGACCGACCCCCTCCGCGAGCGCTTCGCCGAGACCTACGCCCGCGAGCGCGCGCACAAGGGCGTCTCGCTCGAGCTGGCCCGGGACACCGTGACCGACGTGTCGTACTTCGGCACCCTGATGGTGCACCTCGGGCTCGCGGACGGGATGGTGTCCGGCGCGAACCACACCACCGCGCACACGATCCGGCCCGCGTTCGAGCTGATCAAGACCGCGCCGGGCGTCTCGGTGGTGTCGAGCGTGTTCCTCATGGCGCTCGCCGACCGGGTGCTCGTCTACGGCGACTGCGCGGTGATCCCGGACCCGACCAGCGAGCAGCTGGCGGACATCGCGATCTCCGCCGCCGGCACCGCCGAGCAGTTCGGCATCGAGCCGCGCGTCGCGATGCTGTCGTACTCGACCGGCAGCAGCGGCAGCGGCGCGGACGTGGAGAAGGTACGCGCCGCGACCGCGCTGGTCCGCGAGCGGGCGCCGCAGCTGCTGGTGGAGGGGCCGATCCAGTACGACGCCGCGGCGGACCCGCAGGTCGCGGCCGCGAAGATGCCCGGCTCGGCGGTGGCCGGCCGCGCGACCGTGTTCGTGTTCCCGGACCTGAACACCGGCAACAACACCTACAAGGCCGTGCAGCGGTCCTCGAACGCGCTCGCGATCGGTCCCGTCCTCCAAGGCCTGAACAAGCCCATCAACGACCTCTCCCGAGGAGCCCTCGTGCGCGACATCGTGAACACCATCGCCGTCACAGCCATCCAGGCGTAGGCATGAGCGCCGGGAGCGTCTTCGTCCTGAACGCGGGGTCGTCCTCGCTGAAGTACCAGCTGGTCGACCCCGGGTCCGGCGACGTGCACGCCTCCGGCACCGTCGAGCGGATCGGCGAGGCGGGCGGCGTCGCCGACCACGAGGCGGCCGTGCGGCAGGCGCTCGACGAGATCGACGGACTGCCCGCGCCGGTGGCGGTCGGTCACCGTGTCGTGCACGGCGGCGACCGGTTCGACGCGGCCACGGTCGTCACACCGGAGGTGGAGGAGGCGATCGACCGGCTGTCCGCGCTCGCCCCCCTCCACAACCCGGCGAACCTGCAGGGCATCCGGGCGGCGCAGGCGGTGCTGGACGTGCCGCAGGTCGCCGTGTTCGACACGGCGTTCCACCGGACGATCCCGGCGGCCGCCGCGGCCTACGCGATCCCCGCCGACCTCGCGCGCGAGCACCAGGTGCGCCGCTACGGCTTCCACGGCACCTCCCACCAGTACGTCTCGCGGGCGGCCGCAGCGTTCCTCGGGATCCCGCTCGAGCGCTCCCGCATCGTCGTGCTGCACCTCGGCAACGGCGCGTCGGCGTGCGCGGTCCAGGACGGCCGGTCGGTCGACACCTCGATGGGCATGACGCCGCTCGAGGGCCTGGTCATGGGCACGCGGTCCGGCGACCTCGATCCGGCGGTAATCTTCCATCTCCACCGCCAGGCGGGCATGGGCCTCGACGAGATCGAGCGGATGCTGAACCGCTCGAGCGGGCTGAAGGGGCTGACCGGCAGAGGCGACATGCGCGACGTGCAGGCGGCCGCCGCCGCGGGCGACGAGGCGGCGCAGGAGGCGCTCGCCGTCGTCCGCCACCGCCTCCGCCACTACATCGGCGCCTACCTCGCCGGGCTCGGCGGCCTCGACGCCCTGGTGTTCACCGCCGGCGTCGGCGAGAACGACGCCGCGCTGCGCGCGGGCACCGTCGAGCCCCTCGCGCACCTGGGGCTGCAGGTCGACCCCGAGCGCAACGCGGTGCGGTCGAAGGAGGCGCGGCGCATCTCCCCGGACGGCTCCTCCATCGCCGTCCTGGTGGTGCCGACGAACGAGGAGCTGGAGATCGCGCGGCAGACCGCCGTCGTGCTCTGAGCGTCAGCGGCCGAGCAGGGCGTCCTCGAGCGTGCGGGGCGCGTGGCCGGTGAGGCGCTCGACCGCGTCGGTCGTGCGGGCCAGCTCGCCGCTGCCGATCGCGGTGTAGGTGCTGACCCACGCGTCGAGCTGCCACTGCTCGTCCGTGAAGGCACGGCGCGAGGCGTACGCCTCGTCGAGGGTCTGGTCGACGAAGCGGAACGGCCGGCCGAGGATCGCGCTCATCCTGGCGGCCGCCTCCGGGAAGGAGACCGCCTCGCCGCCGGTCAGCACGTGCGCGACGCCGGCGTGCGCGGCCGGATCGCGCAGGACCGCGACGGCCGACTCCGCGACGTCGGTGCGCGCGACGGCGGCCACCCGCCCGACGCCGGCGGGGCCGCTGATGACGCCGTCCTCCCCCGCGAACAGCGGGAAGAAGTCGAGGTAGAAGCTGTCGCGGAGGAACGTCCAGGCCATGCCGGACTCGCGGATCGCCTGCTCGGTGTGCCAGTGGTCGCGGCCGAGGGTGAAGTCCGCGTCGGGTGCGGCGCCGTCGAAGCTCGTGTAGACGACGTGCCGCACCCCTGCCTCCGCGGCGGCTCGGACGGCCGTGCGGTGGTGCTCGAGCCGGTCGGGCGCCTCGGCGGCGGAGACGAGCAGCAGGACGTGCACGCCCTCGAGGGCCGCACGCATCCCGGCGCCGTCGGCGTAGGTCGCCGTGCGCACCTCGGGCGAGCCGTCGATGGACGGAGCCCGGGCCGCGTCGCGGACGATCAGCGCGCCGACGTCGGCGCCCAGGAGGCGGGCGGCGGTGCCGCCGATGTGCCCGGTCGCGCCGGTGATGGCGAGAGTCGTCATGCCCGGTGCAGCGCGCGGACCCGCCGCGGCATTCCGGAGGTCAGTGGATGATGAGCACGACGCCGCCGAGCGCGACCAGCGCGGCGAGCGCGATCGCCACCGCCGCGCCTGCCGTCGCGGCCCGCGGGCGGGCGCCGGTCGGCGCGATCGGGTCGTCCTCCCCGTCGTCGTCGACGTCCGCGAGGTCCGGGTCGACCGCGGACGGCGTCGCCGGGGTCGCCAGCAGCCGCACCCCCACGGAGAACAGGGACACACTGCCGACGGCCGCGACGAGCGAGCTGAGCAGCACCAGCGCGAAGGCCGGCCAGTCGATCGCGGTCATGCCCTGCTCCTCCGACGCTTGCGGACCACCGCGCCCGCGGCGACGACCTCGGCCTCCAGGCTGGAGGCGTCCACCCGCTCGGGGCGCGCGCGGAGGAAGACGGCGACCATGAACGCGACGCCGAGCACGGCGTCCACGACGATGCCGGCGGCGCCGAGGCCCGCGACCAGGGCGGCGAGGGCGCCGACGATCGCCGCGCCCGGCAGCGTGAACAGCCAGCCGGTGACGATGCGGCGCGCGGTCCCCCACCGCACCTCCCGCCGCCGCCGGCCGAGGCCCGACCCGATCACGGAGCCGGACGCGACGTGGGTGGTGGAGAGCGCGAACCCGACGGTGCTGGAGGCGAGGACCGTCGCGGCCGTGCTGACCTCGGCGGCGAAGCCCTGCGCGGGCTTCACGGCCGTCAGGCCGGTGCCGAGCGTCCGGATGATCCGCCAGCCGCCGGAGTAGGTGCCGAGGGCGATCGCGACCGCGCAGGCGAGGATCACCCACAGCTCCGGTCCCGACCCGGCGGGCTGCAGCCCC
>NZ_CAXTOQ010000152.1:6556-7954 GCF_964245895.1 uncultured Amnibacterium sp. | reverse complement strand
GCTGCTGGAGCGCGGCGAGATCGAGGAGGACGACCTCGCGCCGGGCGCGGCGCTGCCCGTGCTCGCGATCGTCGGCCGGCCGAACGTCGGCAAGTCCGCGCTGGTGAACCGCATCCTGGGGCGCCGGGCCGCGGTGGTCGAGGACGTGCCGGGCGTCACCCGGGACCGCGTCACCTACCGCGGCGAGTGGGAGGGGCGCGCGTTCACGCTCGTCGACACCGGCGGCTGGGAGGCGGACGCCGCGGGCCTCGACGCGGCGGTCGCCGCGCAGGCGGAGGTCGCCGTCGACCTGGCGGACGCGGTGCTGTTCGTCGTCGACGCGGTCGTCGGCGCGACGAGCACCGACGAGCAGGTCGTCCGGATGCTCCGCGCGTCGAAGAAGCCGGTGCGCCTCGTGGCGAACAAGGTCGACGACGTGCGCCAGGAGGCGTACATCGGCGAGCTGTGGGGGCTCGGCCTCGGCGAGCCGTGGGCGGTCTCCGCGATCCACGGCCGCGGCGTCGCGGATCTGCTCGACGACGTGATGCGGACGCTGCCGAAGGAGTCCGGCGTCGCCAAGCCGCAGCTCGGCGGACCGCGCCGGGTCGCCCTGGTCGGCCGCCCGAACGTCGGCAAGTCCAGCCTGCTGAACAAGTCCGCCCGCGAGGAGCGGGTCGTCGTCTCGCCGACGGCGGGCACGACGCGCGACCCGGTCGACGAGCAGATCGAGATCGCGGGCACGGTCTGGAACTTCATCGACACCGCCGGCATCCGCCGCCGCACGCACCTGTCGCAGGGCGCCGACTTCTACGCCTCCCTGCGCACCCAGGCCGCGCTCGAGCGCGCCGAGGTCGCGGTCGTGCTGCTCGACGTCACCGAGCCGATCAGCGAGGCGGACATCCGCATCGTCGACATGGTGCTCGAGTCCGGTCGGGCGCTCGTGCTCGCGTTCAACAAGTGGGACCTGATCGACGACGAGCGCCGCCGGTACCTGGAGCGGGAGATCGAGCAGGACCTCGCGCACGTGGCGTGGGCGCCGCGCGTGAACATCTCCGCGAAGACCGGGCGGCACCTCGAGAAGCTGGTGCCTGCGCTCGACGCGGCGCTCGACGGCTGGGACACGCGCATCCCGACGGGCAAGTTCAACGCCTTCATCGCGGAGCTCACGCAGGCCCACCCGCACCCGGTCCGCGGCGGCAAGCAGCCGAGGATCCTGTTCGGCACGCAGGCGGGCAGCCGCCCGCCGACCTTCGTGCTGTTCACCACGGGCTTCCTCGACCCGGGCTACCGCCGCTTCGTGACGCGCCGCCTGCGCGAGGTCTACGGCTTCGTGGGCACGCCGATCACGGTCAACATGCGCGTGAGGGAGCGGCGAAGCCGCTCCTGAACCATGGGCACAGCAGGGAGCGGCGAAGCCGC
>NZ_CAXTOQ010000152.1:0-6456 GCF_964245895.1 uncultured Amnibacterium sp. | reverse complement strand
GGGAGCGGCGAAGCCGCTCCTGAACCATGGGCACAGCAGGGAGCGGCGAAGCCGCCCCTGAGCAAGGCGTCAGTCGCGGGGCAGGCTCACCTGCACGAGGTCGCCGTTGATGCGCGCGGTGAAGCGGATCGCCGGCGCGGTCGCCGGGCCGTGGACCACCTCGCCGGTGGCGATGTCGAACACGCTGCCGAGCGGGGTCGTCACGGTCGCGGAGGCGTCGCCCGGGTCGTCGAGGGTCCCGTCGACGAGCGACTCGCCGAGGTGCGTCGACACGTCGGAGAGCACGTCGATCCGGCCGCCGCGCCGCAGCACGTACAGCGCCTCGCCGGCGACCTCGCGACGCACGGGCTGCTCCTCCGGCAGGTCGTCGAGCGGGCCGAGCGTGTGCCAGCCGGCGGGGAACCGCTGCAGCACCGCGTTCGCGTGGTTCGCCCCGAGCGCCTGGCGGTAGCCCAGGTGGCCGCCGAGGTAGCCGCCGAACCCGACCAGGCCGAAGCCGACGAACGACAGCGCCTTCCCGACCGTGTCGTGCCCGCGGGCGCGCGCCAGCCAGGAGGCGGCGTACAGCACCCACGCGGACTCGTTCGCCGCGGCGTGCACGATCCCGACGCGCTGCTGCTCGCGCCGGCCGCGCGCCCAGTCCACCCAGCCGGTGAGGATCGCCGGTGCGGCCGCCACCACCCCGACGCCGATGAGGGTGCGGGACGCGTGCCCGGATCCGGGCAGCAGGTCGAGCACCGCCGCCCCGATCCACGTCCCCGCCGGTACGAGCACGATCGCGGGATGCACCGGATGGCCGGCCGGCACGCCGTGCAGCACGTCCTCGAGCGCGCGGGGCTTCAGCAGGGCGTCGACCACGCCGTGCACGCGGGACACGATCGGGTCGAGGACCTTCGCGTCCTCGAGTCGGGTCAGGGGCTTCAGGAACGGCAGCTCGCGCACGCGCCCAGCCGACTCCTCCGGCGCCGCCCGCCGCAAACCCGCGGGGCGGGTCCGCAGCGAACGTGCAGGAGATCGGCGGGCGGCGGGCTACAGCAGCAGGGCCGCGAGCGCCGCGTCGATCTCATGCGTCGCGCGCAGCGGACCCGGCAGCGGCGTGCCGTAGAAGCCGTGGATCAGCCCGGGGAACGTGCGCTGCTAGACCTGCACGCCCGCCGCCGTGAGCGCTGCCGCGTAGGCGACGCCCTCGTCGCGCAGCGGGTCGTACTCGGCGGTCGCGACCACCGCGGGCGCGACACCGGCGAGGGAGGGGGTCAGCAGCGGCGAGATCCGCCAGTCGGCGGCCAGGTCGCGCGCCTCCGCCGAGTCCGTCGTCACCCCGAGGTAGTGGGCCGAGAACCACGCCATGTCGGCCGCCGTCAGGAAGTACCCCGCCGCGTTCTCGGAGCGGGAGGGGTAGCTGCCGGCCGGATCGACCGTCGGGTAGGCGAGCAGCTGCGCCGCGAGAGCGACCCCCTCGTCCCTCGCTCGGATCGCGGTGACGGCGGCGAGGTTCGCGCCCGCGCTGTCGCCGGCGACGACCAGGCGGTCCGCGTCCCCGCCGAACGCGTCGATGTGGTCCGCGACCGAGGCGAACGCGGCCCAGGCGTCGTCGACGCCCGCCGGGAACGGGTGCTCCGGCGCCAGGCGGTAGTCGACGCTGACGACCACCGCGCCGAGGTCGAGGGCGAGGAGGCGCACCGTCACGTCGTGCGTGTCCAGGTCGCCGATCACGAAGCCGCCGCCGTGCAGGTACACGATCGTGGGCGCCGGGGTCGGGGCGTGCGGGCGGTAGACGCGGGCGGGCACGCCGCCGACCTCCGTGTCCTCGACGGAGTCCATCGGCGGCAGGGCGGCGGGGTCGCGGCCCTCGATGCCCGCCATGGCGCGCAGCATCGCCCGGCCCTGCGCGGGCGTGCCGTCGGACATCGCGGGGACGTGCCGGTTCTGCAGGTCGAGCAGCATCGCGGCGGTGTCGGGGTCGAGCGGCATGGTGCCTCCTTCATCGTGTTCGAAGCGCGGGCCTGCCGCTCTCAGCCCTCTTCCTCGGCGTGTCGGGGCAGGAAGCGGCACGTCCGCGGGTGGGGTCAGCGGTAGCGGTAGAAGCCCTCGCCGGACTCCACGCCGAGCAGGCCTCGATCGAGGTAGTGCTCCTTCAGGTACGCCGCCCAGGGCGCCCCCTGCGGGTTCGCGCTCGCGATGGCGTACGCCGTGCGCAGGCCGACGACGTCGTAGATCTGGAACGGTCCGGCGGGCGCGCCCGTCGCGACCCTCCAGGTCGTGTCGATCGTCTCGGGCGTCGCCACGCCCTTCACCAGCAGCTCGGCGGCCGCGGACAGGAACGGGATGAGCAGGGAGTTCAGCACGTAGCCGGCCTGCTCCCGGTGCAGCCGGATCGGCACCATGCCGATCGCGACGGCGAACACCTCCACCCGGTCGGCGACCGCGACGTCGGTCTCGGGCGTGCCCATGATCTCCGCGGTGTTCTGTCGCCAGATGCGGTTCGCGAAGTGCAGGGCGAGGAAGCGGTCGGGGCGCCCGGTCGCGTCGGCGATCGCGCTCGGCAGCAGGCTGGAGGAGTTCGTCGCGAAGACCGTCTGCTCGGGGGCCGCGGCGCCGACCCGCGCCCACGCGTCCCGCTTCAGCGCCAGCGTCTCCGGCACCGCCTCGATCACGAGGTCCGCCTTCCGCACCGAGTCGGCCAGGTCGGCGGTCAGCCGGATCCGGCCAGGAGCCGAGCGGTACGCGTCCGGATGGGCGACCTCGCCGGCAGCGGCGGCCGCGAAGGCGTCGAGCCGCCCCCGGCCGACCTGCAGCGCGGCGTCGTCGACGTCGTAGGCCGTGACCTCCACGCCGTGCGCGGCGGTCTGCAGCGCGATCTGCGCGCCGAGCACGCCGAGGCCGAGCACGGTGACGCGACCGAAGGGGGAGGGGCTCACGAGGTCCTTTCGAAGCGCAGGGCGCGCCCGCGGTGGTCGAGACGGAACAGCAGCAGGTCGCGCAGGTAGTTCTGGTGCACCCGCCAGGGCGACCGGCGGCTCTGCCGGGGCAGCAGGTGCATCCCGCGCTGGATGTAGCCCGCCGCGAGGTCGATCACCGGCGCGGTGGGGCCGGCGTCGGCGGGGGCGTCCGCCACGACGACCGGGGTGCCGCGACGGCGCATCCGCGTCAGCAGGTCCACGACCGCGTTCGCGACGAGGTCCGCGCGCAGGGTCCAGGAGGCGTTGGTGTAGCCGATCGTGTACGCGAGGTTCGGGACCCCGGTCAGCATCATGCCCTTGTAGGCGATGGTCGCTCCTGGATCGATCGCGCGGCCGTCGACGTCGACGCGCATGCCGCCGAGCACCAGCACGTTCAGCCCGGTCGCCGTCACGAGCACGTCCGCGTCCAGCCGGCCGCCGGAGGCGAGCCGCACGCCGCGCTCGTCGACGCGGTCGATGCGATCGGTGACGACGTCCGCGTCGCCGGCGCTGATCGCGCGGAAGAGGTCGCCGCCCGGGACGGCGCACAGCCGCTGGTCCCACGGGTCGTACCGCGGCGAGAAGTGCGTGTCGACGTCGAAGGACGCCGGCAGCTTCGCCTTCGCGGCCTTCCGCAGCACGGCCTTCATCGCGGCGGGGCGGCGGCGGGCGTACTGGTAGAGCAGGACGGCGCCGAGGATGTGCTTCGTCCGCACGGCGCGGTAGGCGAGCCCGGCGGGCACCCTGCCGCGGAGGCGGACGGCGAGCGGGTCGCGGGAGGGGATCGCCGCCACGTAGGTGGGGGACCGCTGCAGCATCACGGCGTGCGCGCCCTGCTTCGTCAGCGCGGGGATCAGCGACACGGCGGTCGCCCCGCTGCCGATGACGACGAACCGCCGGCCGGCGGCGTCGAGGTCGGCCGGCCAGTGCTGCGGGTGCACGACCGGGCCCGCGAACGTGTCGAGGCCCGCGATGTCGGGGGAGTAGCCCTCGTCGTAGCGGTAGTACCCGGTGCAGGCGAACAGGAACGAGCAGGTCATCGTAGTCGTGGTGCCCTGCTCGCCGTCGCGCCACTCGCCGGTCGCCGCGGGGTCGCGGTGCAGCACCGTCAGCTCCCACAGCGCCCGCTCGCTGCGCCAGGAGGCGGCGACCACCCGCTGCCGCAGGCGGACGAGGCCGGCGACCCCCGTCTCCGCCGCGGCCGCCAGCACGTACTCGCGGATGTCGTCGCCGTCCGCGACGGCCTTCTCGCCCGGCCACGGGCGGGCGGCGTAGCCGAGCGTGTACATGTCCGAGTCCGATCGGACGCCGGGGTACCGGAACAGGTCCCAGGTGCCGCCGACCGCGTCGCGGGACTCGAGCACCGCGACCGATCGGTCCGGCGTCCGGCGTCGCAGGGTCGCCGCCGCGCCGATGCCCGACAACCCGGCGCCGACGATCACCACGTCCAGGTGCTCCGTCATCCTCGACCTCCCGCTCCAGCACTGTACTGACACCTCGTCGAAGAAGTCGACACCGTGTCGAGTCCTCTCGGTAGGCTCCCGGCATGACCCTGTCGACCCGCGGACGGCGCACGGCCCGACCCTCCGGGGACGACCGGCAGCGCGCGATCGTCGAGGCCTTCGAGGGGCTGCTGCGCGCCCGGCCGATGGCCGACGTGGCGATCGACGAGATCGCGGCGGGCGCGTCGATCTCCCGCAGCGCGTTCTACTTCTACTTCCCCTCCAAGCACGCCGTCCTGCTCGAGCTGCTGGACCGGATGGTCGCGGAGGTGGACGAGCGGCTCGCCGCCGTCGGCGCTCCGGGCGAGGACGCGGCCGCGTGGTGGCGCAGCGCGATCGCGGTCTTCGTGGACGTGTTCGGCGCGCACCGGGCCGTCACGGTGACGCTCGCGGAGGCGCGGGCGACGGTGCCCGAGCTGCGCGACGAGTGGGCGCGCCGGTCCGGCCGCTGGGTCGAGCTGACCGCGTCGACGCTCGTCGCCGAGCGCCGGCGGGGCCGCGCCCGCGAGATCGTCGATCCGCGCGCGACGAGCGTCGCGCTGCACGCCATGAACGAGCGGGTGCTGGTCGCCTCCTTCGCCGGGGAGCAGCCCGCGCTCGCGCCCGAGGTGGTGCTCGATGTGCTCGCCGACATCTGGTGCGCGACGATCTACGGCACCCCCCGCCCCTGATCCGTTTCGAAGGCGATCCGGTCCGACCGGATCGCCTTCAGAACGAAGGCGCGGGACGGGCTACGCCGGGGTCGGCGCCTGCTCGGCTGACCAGACGCGGGTCAGCTCGCGCTTCAGGACCTTGCCGGAGGGGCCGAGCGGCAGCTCGTCCACCAGGTGCACGACCCGCGGGAACTTGTAGGCCGCGATCTTCTCCTTCGTGAACGCGACCAGCTCCTCCGCGGTCGCCTGCTGGCCCTCGCGCAGCACGACCGCGGCCTCGACCTCCTGGCCGTGCGTCTCGTGCGGCGTGCCGAAGACCGCAGCCGCCTGCACCGCCGGGTGCCGCATCATCACGGCCTCGACCTCGGTCGGGTACACGTTGTAGCCGTTCCGCAGGATCATGTCCTTCTTCCGGTCGACGATCGTCAGGTAGTCGTCCTCGCCCATCGTCGCCAGGTCGCCGGTGCGGAACCAGCCGTCGACGACCGACGAGGCGTTCGCCTCCGGCCGCCCGAGGTAGCCCTTGAACAGGTCGTGCCCGCGCACCACGAGCTCGCCCAGCTCGCCGCGCGGCAGCTCGACGATGCGGTCGTCGACGTCCGCGTCCGCGATCACGACGTCGACGCCCCAGATCGGCACGCCGACCGTGCCCGGCCGGATGTCCCGCCCGATCGGGTTGAACGACACGACCGGCGACGTCTCGGTCAGCCCGTAGCCCTCGTACACGGTCGCGCCGAAGACCTCCGAGAACTCCTCCAGCACCGCGAGCGGCAGCGGGGCGCCGCCGGAGACCGCGTACCGCAGCTGCGGCTTCGGCGCGCCCGATCGGGCGCCGGCGAGCAGCCCGACGTACATCGTCGGCACCGCCGTGAAGACCGTGGCGCCGTGCTCGGCCATCGCGGTGAGCGCGGCGACCGGCTCGAACTTCGGCAGCAGCACGATCGTCGCGCCGCGGCGGAACCCGGTGTTCAGCACGCAGGTCTGGCCGAACGTGTGGAAGAGGGGCAGCCCGCCGAAGATCACGTCGTCGTGCCGCATGTCGAACAGGTCGATCAGCTCGACGTGCACCTGCTCGACGAGGGAGAAGTGGCTGCCGATCGCGCCCTTCGGCGCCCCCGTCGTGCCGCTCGTGTACAGCAGGGTCGCGGGATCGAGCGGGCTCATCGCCTCCTGCCGGAGGATCGGCTCGGCCTCCGCGGCGAGGGCCTCAAGCCGCGGGATCGGCGCGAGGTCCTTCGCCGCCTCCGGCAGCAGCACCGAGACGGCGTCGACCCCGGTCTCCATCGCGGCCGGCAGGGCCTCGCCGAGGCTCGGGGCGCCGATCACGACCAGCTTCGCGCCGCTGTCGCGCAGGACGTGCGC
>NZ_CAXTOQ010000151.1:0-8035 GCF_964245895.1 uncultured Amnibacterium sp. | reverse complement strand
AGACCGAGGGAGGCTTCGCGATGGAGCCGGGCTACGCGCCCAAGTACCCGCCGCCGGAGGGCACGCCCGTCGAGGAGATCGGGCTGCTGCTGCGCCGCGAGCCGGTCAAGCTGATGGTCAGGCACCCGGAGCTCGACCCGGACCGGTTCCTCGACGCGGTCGACGCCGTCGTCGCCGGCCGGCTCGTCGCGACCCGCTCGGGCGCCTCGTCGATGGTCGAGCTGAGCGCCGCCGGAGTCACGAAGGCCGCGACGCTGGCGCTGCTGTGCGACCGCTTCGGCGTCGCCCCCGAGGACGTCGTCGCCTTCGGGGACATGCCGAACGACCTCGCGATGCTCGCGTTCGCGGGCCGGTCGTTCGCGGTCGAGGGCGCGCACCCCGCGCTCGACGCGGTGGTGACCGACCGCGCCCTCGGCAACGACGAGGACGGCGTCGCCGCCGCGCTGGAGACGCTGTTCGCGCTGACCGACGGCTGACCCGCCGGACGCCGACGGCTCGGATTCCGACGGCTCAGACGCCGGCCGGGATCCGCGGCAGGACCTCGCTCGAGCCGTCGGGCAGCCGTACGACATGCAGGCCGGCCGGGATGTCCTCCTGCATCGCCTCGACATGGCTGATCAGCCCCACCATGCGGCCGCCCGCGCGGAGGGAGTCGAGGGTCTCCATCGCCGTGTCCAGCGTGCGGCGGTCGAGGGAGCCGAACCCCTCGTCGACGAAGAGCGTGTCGAGCCGGACCCCGCCCGCCTCCGCCGACACGACCTCCGCGAGCCCGAGGGCCAGGGCGAGCGAGGCGAGGAAGGTCTCCCCGCCGGACAGCGACGCCACCGGCCGCGGGCGGCCGGTGTGCTCGTCGAGCACCTCCAGCCCCAGCCCGGACCGCGCGCCCCGGTACGCCACCGCGTCGTCGTGCTGCAGCACGAACCGGCCGTCGGTCATCGCGCCCAGCCGGGCGTTGGCCGCGACGACGATCTGCTCGAGGCGGCTCGCGAGCACGTAGCTCTCCAGCCGCATGCGCAGCGCGTTCGTGCCGCCGCCGCGGACCACCTCCGCGAGCGGGCCGACGACCTCGAGCTCGGCGCGCTCCTGCGCGATCGCGCCGTGCCGGCCGGCGATGTCGGCGGCCAGCTGCTGCCCCTGCGCCGCCCGACCGCGCGCTGCGGCCAGGACCTCGGCCGCGGCGTCCCGCGCGGCCAGGGCGGCGGCCTTCGCCGCGGCGGCGCCGTCGACGTCCGCGGGCTCGTCCGGTGCGCCCGCGACGTCCGGGTCGCGCAGCTGGGCGCCCGCGCGCTCGCGGGCGGTCTCCCACGAGCGCACCCGCGCCTCCTGCGCCTCGCGCTCGGCGGCGGGCAGCGCTGCGGCGCGGACGGCCGCCGCGTCCGCGACCGACGCCTCGGCGAGCGCGCGATCGAGGCGGAGCGCCGCGTCCTGCCGGTCGGCGTCCGCCTGCGCGAGCCGTCGCTCGGCGACCTCGAGCGACCGCAGGGCCTCGAGCCGGCGGCGCAGCCCCGCGGCGTGCTCTGCGACGGAGGGGTGGCCGGCCCGCGCCTCCGCGACCCGTGCCGCGGCCGTCGCGTGGGCTGACCGCGCGCCGACGAGGTCCGCGGCGCGCTGCTGCAGGCGCGCTCTGGCCGCGTCGACCGACGCGGCCAGCGTCGCGCCGCGGGCGGTGAGCGTCGCCAGCGCTCGGACGGCGTCGGCGCGAGCCGACTGCGCCGCCCGGCAGCCGTCGACCGCGCGCACGGCGTCGCGCAGGAGGTCCTCGGCCTCCGCAGCGGTCCTGCCGTCCGCAGCGCCCGCGGCCGCGGCGTGCGCGGCACGGGCGGACGATGCGGCCGTCCCGGCGGCCGCCCGCTGCTCGGCGGCCGTGCGCTGGTGCTCCTCGGCGAGGGCGATCGCCCCCTCGTCCGGCGTTCGGGCGTCCTGCTCGGCGGGGTGCGGGTGCTCGGCCGACCCGCACACCGGGCACGGGTCGCCTGGGCGCAGCTCGGCCGCGAGCAGCCCGGCAGCGCCGGCGAGCCGCGCGGTCACGAGCGACCGGGTGCGGGCGAGGGCCTCCGCCTCCCGCGCCAGCGCCGCCTCGTGAGCGAGATCGGCCGCGCCGACCGCCTGCGCGGCCCGCGCCTGCTCCGCGACGGCGGCGACGAGCCGGCGGCAGCGCACGAGCGCCTCGTCCGCGGCGGCCGCGCCGGCGACCGCGGCCTCCGCGCGGGCGAGGGCGGCGTCGAGCGCGCTGCGCTGCGCTGGCAGCGCGTCGGCCTCGGCGACGAGCGTCGCGAGGTGCTCCTCCGCTGCCGTGTGCGCCGCCTCCGCCGCCGGGACCGCCGACGCGAGCGGAGGGAGGTCCCGCTCGAGGGCCAGCACCTCGGCCAGGGCGCCGAGCCGGCCCTCCAGCTGCGCCCCCGCCGACGCGGGATCCGCGACGTCCTCGCCGACCGCGCGCCGCGCGTCGACGGCGGCCCGGTCGGCGAGCTGGAGGGCCGCGTCGGCGCGCTCGGCGGCCTGCACCGACGGCAGCACGGGCAGCACCCGCACGGCGGCCGCGATCCGGACCCGTGCCGCGGCCACGTCCGCGCCCTGCGTGTCGAGGCGGGCGATCGCCGCCCGCGCCTCGGTCCGGCGGCGCTGCCGGTCCGCCGTCGTCACGGCCAGAGCCGCTGCGCGATCGGCGTCCGAGAAGGCGCGGCGGGCGTGCTCCGCGGCTGCCTCGGCCCGCTCGGCGCCCGCAGCGAGCCGGGCGGCGACCGCCGCGGCCCACGCGGCCTCGTCCTGCGCCGGCGCCTCCTCCTCCGCGACGGCGGCCAGCCGGCCGACGTCCGCGTGCAGCGCCGCCGTCGCGGCGCCGACGGCCTGCTCCAGCGACTTCGCGCGCTCGGCGACCTCGGCCTCGAACCGGCCGAAGCGCTCCGTGCCGAACAGCGCCCGCAGCAGGCCGAGCCGGTCCTCGCTGCGGGCCCGCAGGAACTCCTGGAACCGGCCCTGCGCGAGCAGGATGACCTGCAGGAACTGCTCCCGGGTGAGCCGGAGGATCGGGCCGAGGTGCTCGGCCACGTCGACCGGGCGCGCCGCGACGCCGACCCAGCCGTCGCCTTCGGAGTCCCAGCGCTCGAGCGACGCCGACTGCGGCTCGCGGGTGAACCCGTCGCCGCGCCGCTTCGGCCGGACGTACTCCGGGGAGCGCACGACCCGCCACCGGTCGGTCCCGACCGCGAGCTCGAGCGAGACGGAGGTGGGCGTGCCCGGATCGGCGTGGTCGCTGCGCAGCCGGGCCTGCCCGCCGTCGTAGCGGGGCGCGGAACCGTAGAGGGCGAAGCAGACGGCGTCGAGGATGCTCGACTTGCCGCTGCCGGTCCGGCCGGTGATGAGGAACAGCCCCGCCTCGTCGAGGGCCTCGAAGTCGATCTCCTGCCGGGCCGCGAACGGGCCGAACCCCTCGATGCCGAGCCGCAGGATCCTCACGCGGCCCGCTCCGCCGCCCGCACCGCGTTCAGCACGTCTGCGACGAGCGCCGACTCCGCGTCGGACGGGCCCGTGCCCGCGCGGACGTGCTCGAGGAACCCGGCGATCAGCGCGGCGTCCGGCAGCCCCGCCGTCCGCTCGCCGTAGCTGCGGGCGTCGGCGGGCCGCTCACCCTCCGGCCGGTGCTCCAGCCGTGCGACGAAGGGGAACCGCTGCCGCAGGCGGGGCATCGCGTCCTGCTGCCGGACGGGATCGGTGAGCACCGCCTGGATCCAGTCGTCGCGCACCGCCTCGTGCGCCGGGTCCTCGAGCAGCGCGGCGAGCCGCCCGGTGAGCGTCGTCAGCGCCCGCGGCACGGGCAGGTCGAGCCAGGTGACCTCGCGCAGCCCGGCCGCGTCGAGGTCGACGAGCCAGCCGCCGCGCAGCGGCGACGTCTCGCCGAACGAGTAGTGCAGGGGCGCGCCCGAGTAGCGGATCCCCTCCGCCAGCCGGACGCGGGAGTGGAGGTGCCCCAGCGCCACGTAATCGACCCCTTCGAACACCGACGACGGCACCACGTCGAGGCCGCCGGTGGTGATGTCGCGCTCCCCGCCGGCCGCCTGCGGCTGCACGCCCGCCGACGCGAAGCAGTGCGCGAGCACGACGCTGCGGCTCCCGCGCCGGGCGACCGTCGCGCGCACCGCCTCCATCGCGGCCCCCAGCACCTCGGCGTGGGTCCGGCCGCCGACGAGGAGCGGCTCCAGGTAGGGGATGCCGAACACGTCCACGGTGCCGTGCTCGTCGGTGATCGGAACCGGATCGGCAAGCGCGTCCGCGCGGGTGCGCACGTGCACCCCGCCCGCAGCCGCGAAGGGCGCCTGGTGGCCCAGCCGGGCGGGGGAGTCGTGGTTGCCGCTCGTCATCACCACTACGGCGCCGGCGGCGCGGATCGCGAGCACCGCCTCCTCGAACACCGCGAACGCGGCCGCCGCCGGCGTCGCCGAGTCGAAGACGTCGCCCGCCACCAGCACGACGTCGACGCGCTCCCGGGCGACGGCCGCCGCCAGCTCGGCCAGCACCCCGCGCAGCGCGTCCGTCGTCGGGTGCTGGTGGAACGTGCGGCCGATGTGCCAGTCGGAGGTGTGCAGCAGGCGCATGCCGCGCACGGTAACCGGCGGCTCGGACAGCGGCCGTCCAGCCGGACGCTCGACAGGGCGCTGCTACCGTAGGGGCGCCCGATTCGCGGGCCGCAGGACGGAAGGGAGCGACCGATGGAGATCGATCTCGCCGTCCTCAGGCTGATGGAGCGCGAGCGGGAGATCCCGTTCGACGAGCTGCTGCGGATCATCGAGGCCGCGATCCTCACCGCCTACCTGAAGCACACCGACCGCCCCGCCCCGCCGCCCGCGGGCACCCCGTCGCCGCGGGTCGAGATCGACCGCAGGTCCGGCCGGGTCACGGTCCTGGTCCCGGAGGTGGACGAGAGCGGCGAGCAGGTCGGCGAGGCCGTCGACGACCCGCACGACTTCGGCCGCGTCGCCGCGTTCGCCGCGAAGCAGGTCATCAACCAGCGCCTCCGCGACCTGGGCGACGAGCGCATCCTCGGCGAGTTCAAGGGCCGCGAGGGCGACATCGTCGCCGGCGTCATCCAGCAGGGACCGAACCCGCGCATGGTGCACGTGGACCTCGGCTCGATCGAGGCGATCCTGCCCCCCGAGGAGCAGGTGGCCGGCGAGACCTACCCGCACGGCGAGCGCATCCGGGTGTACGTCACGAGCGTCTCCCGCGGCCCGAAGGGCCCCTCCATCACCGTCTCCCGCACGCACCCGGCGCTGGTCCGCCGGCTGTTCGCGCTGGAGGTGCCGGAGATCGCGTCCGGCGTCGTCGAGATCACCGCGATGGCCCGGGAGGCCGGCCACCGCTCCAAGGTCGCGGTGCGCGCGACGCAGCCCGGCGTGAACGCGAAAGGCGCCGCGATCGGCGAGCTCGGCGCCCGCGTCCGCGCGGTCTCGGCCGAGCTCGGTGGCGAGAAGATCGACATCGTCGACCACTCGGACGACCTCGCGACCTTCGTCGCGAACGCGCTGTCGCCCGCGCGCGTGACGAGCGCGTTCGTGCTCGACCGCGGATCGAAGGCCGTGCGCGCCCTGGTGCCGGACTACCAGCTGTCGCTCGCGATCGGCAAGGAGGGGCAGAACGCTCGCCTCGCCGCCAAGCTGACCGGCGCGAAGATCGACATCCAGCCCGACTCGATCCTCGACGAGGACTAGCTCGCGCCTCCTGCGGCGGAGGTTCGGGCGATACCGGCTCGAGTCGTTGGTCGCGTTGCCGGGGTGGCTGGACGACGCCGCGAACGGTGCTGACTCTTCCGTTTTGAAGGAGTTTCTGGCGCCCGACCGCAGGAGGTGCTGAGACTGCTGCGCCAGAAACTCCTTCAAAACGCACGCTGGGACGCGACCACTTCGAGAACCCCGCCGAAGGCGATCGTTCATCGGGAACACCGCCCGGCCTCCGCGCGTTCGGAAAGAGGCAGAGTTCCGGCCGGGTCGTGGCCGGGTACACTGTCCCCTTGGAGCGGCCCAGGCTGTCGCTCCTTCTGCTGCCGCTCCGTCCCGGAGCAGCGGTTCCCCACGCGAAGTGGAACAGGCACATGGACCAGCGATGAGCGACTCGAGATGAGACCCGCACCGCAGTAGCGGCCTGCCCTGTCCGGGCGGGCCTGGACAGGAGAGAAGTGGCGAAACCACGCGTCCACGAGATCGCAACGGATCTCGGGATCGACACCAAGCTCGCGCTCGCCAAGCTCAAGGAGATGGGCGAGTTCGTGAAGGGCCCGTCGTCGAGCGTCGAGCCGCCGGTCGTCCGCAAGCTGAAGGCGAAGCTCGCGGCCGACGGCATCACGACGGCAGGCGGCTCCGGCGGCCCGCGCCCCGGCGCGCCCGTCGCCGGCCGGCCCGCCCCGGGCGCCCGCCCGGCGGCACCGGCACCCGCCCCACGTCCGGCGGCGACCCCCGCGGCCGAGGCCGCGCCGGTGCGCCAGCAGCCCGAGCGCACCGCCCCGCAGGCCGCGCCCGAGCGGCAGCAGCCCGCGGCGGAGCAGCAGGCGCCCCGGCCGTCCGAGGGCGCCGACATCGTGCGCCCCGGCGCCGCGCGCTCCGGTGCGCCGCGCCCCGGCGGCGCGGCTCCCGCCAGCACCCGGCCCGAGGGCAGCGCCCCTGCGAGCACCGGGCCCGAGGCGAGCACGCCCGGATCCATCCCGCGTCCGCAGCCCCGCCCGGGTCAGCCGCGGCCGGGCAACAACCCGTTCGCGTCGAGCCAGGGCATGGGCCGCGCGCCCCGCCCCGGCAACAACCCGTTCGCCTCCAACCAGGGCATGCGCCCCGGTGCGCCCGGCGCGAGCGGCGGGGGTGCCGGCGGCGGCATCCCTCGACCCGGGGCCCCGCGTCCCGGAGCCCCCCGTCCCGGTGCGCCGCGTCCGGGCGGACCCGGCATGGGCGCCCCGCGTCCGGCCGGCTTCGGCCAGCGCCCGAACTTCCAGCGCCCCGGCGGCGCCGGAGGAGCGGGCGCCCGTCCCGGCGGTGCCGGCGGCGGCTTCCAGCGTCCCGCGGGCGGCTTCAGCGGCCCGCGCCCCGGTGGCGGCGGCCGCGGTCGCGGTCCCGGCGGCGGCACCGCGGGCGCGTTCGGCAAGGGCGGCGGGAAGTCCCGCCAGCGCAAGTCGAAGCGCACGAAGCGCGCCGAGTTCGAGATGCGCTCCGCCCCGAGCCTCGGCGGCGTCAGCGTCCCCCGCGGCGACGGCAACGCGGTCATCCGCCTCCGTCGCGGCGCGTCCATCACGGACTTCGCCGACAAGATCGACGCGAGCCCCGGCAACCTGGTCACGGTGCTGTTCCACCTCGGTGAGATGGCGACGGCGACCGAGTCCCTCGACGAGGCCACCTTCCAGGTGCTCGGCGAGGAGCTGGGCTACAAGATCCAGATGGTCTCCCCAGAGGAGGAGGACCGCGAGCTCCTCGACGGGTTCGACATCGAGTTCGAGTACGACGAGGACGACGAGGACCTGGAGATCCGACCCCCGGTCGTCACCGTCATGGGTCACGTCGACCACGGCAAGACGAAGCTGCTCGACTCCATCCGGAACGCGAACGTCGTGGCCGGCGAGGCCGGCGGCATCACGCAGCACATCGGTGCGTACCAGGTGTGGAAGGAGCACGAGGGCAACGAGCGGGCCATCACCTTCATCGACACCCCGGGTCACGAGGCGTTCACCGCCATGCGTGCCCGCGGTGCGCAGGTGACGGACCTCGCGATCCTCGTGGTCGCCGCCGACGACGGCGTGATGCCGCAGACGGTGGAGGCGCTGAACCACGCCCAGGCGGCCGGCGTGCCGATCGTGGTCGCGGTGAACAAGGTCGACCGCGAGGACGCCAACCCGTCCAAGGTCCGCCAGCAGCTGACCGAGTTCGGCCTGGTCGCCGAGGAGTACGGCGGCGACACGCTGTTCGTCGACGTCTCGGCCCGGACCGGTGCCGGCATCGAGGAGCTCATGGAGGCGGTCCTGCTGACCGCCGACGCGGGCCTCGACCTGCGTTCGAACCCGAAC
>NZ_CAXTOQ010000150.1:0-8039 GCF_964245895.1 uncultured Amnibacterium sp. | reverse complement strand
ACGCCGACACCGGGGGTGACACCGGCGGACAGGTCGATCTCGACGAGCAGGATCACGAAGACCAGCGCGATCGCCAGCGCGGCGAGCGCGGCGGACTGCGTGAACAGGTTCGCGATGTTCAGCCGGGTCAGGAAGTACGGGCTGAGCGCCGTGAACAGGACGGTGAGGACCAGCAGCGCGCCGATCGCGGGCAGCATGCCCATCTCGCCGCCGCGCACCCGCTGCACGTACGCGCGCAGCTGGTCCACGATCGAGCCCTCGTAGCCGGTGGCGATACCCGGAGGGGTGGCGCCGCCGGCCGTGTCGACCGCCGCGGCGAGCGACGTGTCGGTGCCCTTCGTGGTGGTCATCGGGCCGCTCCTTCGAGTTCGGGCTCGTACGTCTTGAGGCCGGTGATGTAGCCGATGACGTCGCTGTTGTTGGTCTTCGCGGTCTCCACCTGGGCGACCATCGTGCCCAGGTAGAGCACGTTGATGTGGTCGGCGACCTGGAACACGTCGACGAGGTTGTGGCTGATGATCAGCACGCCCACGCCGGCGTCCGCGAGGCGGCGGACCAGGTTCAGGACCTGCTCCGTCTGCGCGACGCCGAGGGCCGCGGTCGGCTCGTCGAGGATGACGACCCGCGCCTCCTGCAGCACGGCCCGGGCGATCGCGACGGTCTGCCGCTGCCCGCCCGAGAGCGACGAGACCTTCTGCCGCACGGACTTCACCGTCCGCACGGAGAGGGACCCGAGCGTCGCGGACGCCGCCTTCTCCATCTCGCCGTTCGCGAGCATCCCGTTCTCGGTCGTCTCGCGCCCGAGGAACATGTTCTGGACGATGTCGAGGTTCTCGCAGAGCGCGAGGTCCTGGTACACGACCTCGATGCCGAGCTTCGAGGCCGCGGTCGGCGAGCCGAGGTGCACGACGTTCCCGTCCACCATGGTCTCGCCCGAGTCGTAGGGCTGCACCCCGGCGAGGCCCTTGATCAGGGTCGACTTGCCTGCGCCGTTGTCACCGACCAGGGCGCTGACCTGGCCGGGGTAGATCTTGAGGTTGACGCCCTTGAGCACCTCGACCGGGCCGAAGCCCTTGCGGATGTCCCTGAGCTCGATGATCGGGGCGATCATGCCCCCTCCTTCCGCCGACCGCGCCGTCGCGGCCGGAACGCGTGTGATCAGGATGATGCCGCTGTGGCGGCGCTCCGGGAAGGGGCGCCGCCACAGCGGGATCGGGAGATGCTCGGAACTACTTGATGCCGGCCTTGTCGCAGGCGGCGGCGACGTCGCCCTTGCAGATCTCGGCGGCGGTCGCGTTGCCGTCGGAGATGACCTTCTTGATGCCGTCGGCGTCGGTCACGAGGATCGGCGTCTCGTTGAAGAAGGGCACGCCGTCGACGTCGGCGGGAGCGGTCGGCTTGTCACCCTTCAGCAGGCTGACGGCGAGCTTGCCGGCCTCGTCGGCCTCCAGCTGGAACGGCTTGTAGACCGTGCCGGTCTGCTTGCCGAGCAGGATGTTCTGCAGACCCGCGATGGAGGCGTCCTGGCCGGAGACCGGGACCTTCTTGCCGTTCTTGTCGAGCACCGCGATGACGGACGCCGCGTTCGCGTCGTTCGCGACCCAGACCGCGTCGACCTTCCCGTTCAGCGCCGTGTAGGCCTGCTCGAAGTTGGTGCCGGACTTGTCGGCGTCCCAGGTGCCCTTGGGCTCCTTGGCCGGCTTGATGCCCGCGGCGGACATCACCTTGTCGGCGCCGTCGTGGAAGAACTTCGCGTTGCCGTCGGTCGGGTCGCCGCCCATGTAGACGACGCTGGCCGTCTTCGGGTCCTTGCCCTCCTTCTTCAGGCCGTCGACGATCAGCTGGCCCTCGAGCTCGCCGACCTTCGTGTTGTCGAAGGAGACGTAGTAGTCCGCGCCGGCGATCGGGCGGTCGTAGGCGATGACCGGGATGCCCTGGCCCTTGGCCTTGGTGAGCACCTGCGCGCCCGCGCCGTTCAGGTCGACGAGCAGCATCACGCCGCAGCCCTTCGAGAGCTGCTGGTCGGCGATGGTCGCGTACTTCTCGGTGTCGTTCTGCGCGTTCTGGATGTCCGCGTCGAAGCCGGCGTCCTTCAGCGCCTTCTCGAGCGCGGGACGGTCGCCGCTCTCCCAGCGGGGAGACGACTCCGTGTCGGGCAGGATCACGCACGCGCGCTTCGCCGCGGCGTTCGTGGCACCTCCGGAGGAGGAGGAGCCGTCCGAGCTGCCGGGGCCGGCGGCGGAACAGCCGGCGAGAGCGAGGGTCGCGGCAGCCACGACGGCTGCCAGACCGATGATGGGGGTCTTCAAGGCTTCGTCACCTTTCACCAGAGGCGAGGCGCATGGCCCCGATCCCTCGACGCCGAGGAACTCGCAGACTGTACCCAGGAACGGGGTCATCCGATGTGACCCGTCACATAACGATGTCGTAACAACAAATCCATTCAGGGGCTCTGGCAGAGTGATCGGGACGGATCACGGCGACGGCGCCCGGGAGGCGGACCAGTGCGATTCACCGACGGCTTCTGGCTGATGCGGTCCGGCGTCGATGCCCACTACGCCCGGCAGGCCTACGCGCTCGACGCCCGGCCGGGCGCGCTCGTCGTCACCGCGCCGACGAGGGTCGTGGCGAGCCGCGCCGACACCCTGAACCTGCCCGTGCTGACCGTGACGGTGGCGCCCCACCTGCCGGGCGTCATCCGGGTGCGCATCGAGCACCACACCGGCGGCGGCGAGCCGCTGCGCTTCGCGACCGCACCGGCGGACGGCGGATCCGTGCGCGTCGGCGAGGACGGCGCCGGGATCGTGACGAGCGGGTCGCTCGAGGCGCGGGTCGCTCCCGGCGCTCCCTGGAACCTGTCCTTCTCCTCCGGCGGGAGCCGGCTGACCGCCAGCGGGCACCGCTCGCAGGCCTGGCTGCGCCTCGCCCCCGACGCGCAGGTGGACGCGCCGCCTGTCGGCCTGCCCCGCAGCGGCACCTACGTGCACGAGCAGCTGGACCTGGGCGTCGGCACGCACGTGTACGGGCTCGGCGAGCGGTTCGGCCCGCTGGTGAAGAACGGCCAGACCGTCGAGATCTGGAACGCCGACGGCGGCACGTCGAGCGAGCAGGCGTACAAGAACGTGCCGTTCTACCTGACCGACGCCGGCTACGGCGTGTTCGTGAACGAGCCGGGCCACGTCTCGTTCGAGGTGGGCTCGGAGGCGGTGCAGCGCGTGCAGTTCTCCGTCGCCGGGGAGTCGCTCGAGTACTTCGTGATCGCCGGCGAGACCCCGGCGGCGATCCTCGAGCGGTACACCGCGCTCACCGGCAGGCCCGCCGACGTGCCGGCCTGGAGCTACGGCACCTGGCTGTCGACCAGCTTCACGACCGACTACGACGAGGCGACCGTGACCTCGTTCCTCGACGGCATGCGCGACCGCGACCTGCCCCTGTCCGTCTTCCACTTCGACTGCGCGTGGATGCGCGAGCTGCAGTGGTGCGACTTCGTGTGGGACGACCGCGTCTTCCCCGACCCGGAGGGGATGCTGCGGCGGCTGCACGACCGCGGCATCAAGGTGTCGATCTGGATCAACTCCTACATCGGGCAGCAGTCGCCGCTGTTCGCCGAGGCCGCCGCGGCCGGCCACCTGCTGCGCCGCCCGGACGGCTCCGTGTGGCAGTGGGACCTGTGGCAGGCCGGCATGGGCATCGTCGACTTCACGAGCCACGCGGCCGTCGCCTGGTTCCAGGACAAGCTGCGCGGGCTGCTGCGGCAGGGCGTCGACGCGATCAAGACCGACTTCGGCGAGCGCATCCCCCTCGACGTCGTGTGGGCGGACGGCTCCGACCCCGAGCGGATGCACAACCTCTACACCGAGCGCTACAACGCCGCCGTGCACGCGGTGCTGGAGGAGGAGCGGCCCGGCGAGGCCGTGCTGTTCGCGCGGTCCGCCACCGCCGGCGGGCAGCAGCACCCGGTGCACTGGGGCGGCGACTCCACGTCGACCTACGCCTCGATGGCCGAGACCCTGCGCGGCGGGCTGTCGCTCTCGCTGTCCGGCTTCGGGTTCTGGAGCCACGACATCGGCGGCTTCGAGGGCACGCCGGACGCCGGCGTCTTCAAGCGCTGGGTGCCGTTCGGCCTGCTGTCCAGCCACAGCCGCTTCCACGGCTCCGACTCGTACCGCGTGCCGTGGCTGTTCGACGTCGACGAGTCCGCGCCCGACTCCGCGGTGAGCGTGACGCGACGGTTCGCGCGGCTGAAGAACCGGCTCGCGCCGTACCTGATCGCGGCGGGCCACGAGGCCGCCGCGACCGGCCTGCCGGTGATGCGGCCGATGGTGCTGGCGTTCCCGGAGGACCCGACGGCCCGGCCGCTGGACCGGCAGTACCTGCTCGGCCCCGACCTGCTCGTCGCCCCGGTCTTCTCCGAGGCCGGCGACGTCGAGCTGTACCTGCCCGCGGGCACCTGGACGTCGCTGCTCACCGGCGAGCGGGCGACCGGGCCGGGCTGGCGGCGGGAGCGGCACGGGTTCGACTCCCTGCCCCTCTACGTGCGGGAGGGGGCGGTGCTGCCGCTCGGGGCGCGCGAGGACCGGCCGGACACCGACCACCTCGACGGCCTCGTGCTGCGGGCGTTCCCCGGCGTGCCGGGGACGCGCGAGGTCGCGGTCGCCGGGGCCGTCTTCGCCGTCGAGACGACCGCGGACGCGGTGCGGGCCGCAGGTCCCGCCGGCACGTGGCGGCTGCAGGTCGGCGACGCGGTCGCGGACGCCGTCGACGGCGTCGCGGTGCTGCCGCTGCCGTCGGCGTGACCGCCGGCGGTCCCCCTCCGGTGCTGCGGCGGCCCGGCGCTACAGTGATCGCCCCAGCTCGACGAGGACCCGGGAGGCGCGCCATGGCGGTCGGCTCCCGTCCGGCGCGCCCGGCGTCCATCCGCGACGTGGCCCGGCTGGCGGGGGTGTCGCACCAGACCGTGTCCCGCGTGCTGAACGACTCCCCGAGCATCCACGAGGCGACCAGGAACCGCGTCGTCGCCGCGATGGCCGAGCTGCAGTACCGACCGAGCGCGGCGGCGCGGGCGCTCAGCACGAACCGGTCGAAGACCATCGGCGTGCTCGCTGCGACCCGCGCGCACTACGGCCCCTCCCGCGCGATCGAGGCGATCGAGGAGGCGGCGCGCTCGCGCGGCTACTTCGTCACGTCGGCGTCGATGGGCCGCACCGACGAGGAGTCGGTGCGGGCGGCGCTCGTCGACCTGCTCGCGCAGGACGTCGAGGCCCTGGTGGTCGTCGCGCCGGCGCTGCACGTGGCCGAGACGATCGCGACGCTGGCGCCGGGAGTGCCGTACGTGCTGCTGCGCTCGGCCGGCGCCGGGGACGAGACGGGCCTGCGGGTCGACGAGATCGCGGGCGCGCGGCTCGCCACGCGGCACCTGCTCGATCTCGGCCACACGGCGATCGTGCACGTCGCCGGCCCGCACGACTGGATCGAGGCGCAAGCCAGGCAGCAGGGGTTCGAGGACGAGCTGGCGTCGCACGGGCTGTCCGCCCTGCGCTGCGTGCAGGGCGACTGGACCGCCGACGCCGGCCACCGCGCCGGTCTCGAGCTGCTCCCCGATCGGCAGGCGACGGCCGTGTTCTGCAGCAACGACTCCACCGCGATCGGCCTGCTGCACGCGGCGCACGAGCTGGGGGTCGCCGTGCCGGGCGACCTGTCGGTCGTGGGCTACGACGACATCCCGGAGGCCGCGCACCTGTGGCCGCCGCTGACGACCGTGCGGCAGGACTTCGCGGCGCTCGGGCTGCGGTGCGTGACGACGCTGCTCGGCGAGGAGGACGCACCGGCGGCGCTCGTGCCGCAGCTGGTGCTGCGGGCGACGACCGCGCCGCCGAGGGAGGAGCACCGATGACGGGCCTGCGCAGCGACGGCTGGTACGGCGGCGACGACCGCGACGGCTACATCCATCGTGCGTGGATGCGGCGCGGCTCCCCCGACGACGCGTTCGACGGCTCCCGGCCGCAGATCGCCATCGCCAACACCGCCTCCGACCTGACGCCGTGCAACATGCACCTCGACGAGGTGTCCGCCGCGGTGAAGCGCGGGGTGGCGGAGGCGGGCGGCGTCGGGCTCGACCTGCCGGTGGTGTCGCTCGGCGAGACCCTTGTCCGGCCCACCGCGATGCTCTGGCGGAACATGGCCGCGATGGCGATGGAGGAGCTGTTCCGCGCCAACCCGATCGACGGCCTGGTGCTGCTCGGCGGCTGCGACAAGACGATCCCCGCCCTGCTGATGGCCGCCGCGTCGGTCGGCATCCCCGCGGTCGTCGTGCCGGGCGGCCCGATGATGAACGGGATGTTCCGCGGCAAGCGGATGGGCTGCGGCACCGGCGTCTGGCAGCTGAGCGAGGAGGTGCGGGCCGGCACGCTGTCGAAGGAGGCGTTCCTCGCCAGCGACCGCTCGATGGTCCGCAGCAAGGGGCACTGCAGCACGATGGGCACCGCGTCGACCATGGCGATCGTGGCCGAGGCGCTCGGCATGACGATCCCCGGCACCGCCGGCACGCCGGCCCCTGATGCCCGCCTGCTCGAGGCCGCGATCCACACGGGCCGGCTCGCGGTCGACCTGGTCCGCGAGGGCCGCACGATGGGCGACGTCGTCACGAAGGCCTCGTTCCACAACGCGATCGTGGCGATCGCCGCGACCGGCGGCTCCACGAACGCCGTCGTGCACCTGCTCGCGATCGCCGGCCGCCTCGGGATCGATCTGACGCTCGAGGACTTCGACCGCATCGGCGCCGACGTGCCCCTGCTCGTCAACCTGCAGCCCTCCGGCACGTACCTGATGGAGGACCTCTACAACGCCGGCGGGCTGCTGGCCGTGCTCGCGGAGGTGCGCGACCTGCTCGATCCCACGCCGATCACGGTCACCGGTCGCCCGCTCGTCGACTACCTCGACGACCAGGCGATCTGGGACCCGGCGGTGATCACGCCCCGCGCCGAGCCGCTGATCGAGCAGGCCGGCATCGCGGTGCTGAAGGGCAACCTCGCGCCGAACGGCGCGATCATCAAACCGGCCGCCGCCTCCCCGCACCTGCTGCAGCACCGCGGCAGGGCGGTCGTCTTCGACTCTATCGAGGACTTCCACGCGCGGGTCGACGACCCGGACCTGGACGTCACGCCGGACTCGGTGCTGGTCCTGCGCGGCTGCGGGCCGATGGGCTACCCCGGCATGCCGGAGGTAGCGAACCTGCCCCTGCCGCAGAAGATCCTGCGGCTCGGCGTGCGCGACATGGTGCGCGTCTGCGACGGGCGGATGTCCGGCACCGCGTACGGCACGGTCGTGCTGCACGTCGCGCCCGAGGCCGCGGCCGGCGGGCTGCTCGGCCTGGTGCAGGACGGCGACGAGATCGTGCTCGACGTCGCGAACCGGGCGATCGTGCTCGACGTGCCGGAGGCGCAGCTGGCGCTGCGGACGCCGCCCGCGTCCCTGGTGGCCGGGTTCGCGTCGGCGACCCGCGGCTGGGAGCGGCTGTACATCGAGCACGTGCAGGGCGCGGACACCGGAGCCGACCTGGACTTCTTGGTCGGCGCGAGCGGATCGGAGGTCACCCGTGAGTCCCACTGACGTGGTCGAGGGATCGATCCGGCGCGCGGCGCTGCGCGGCGGGGCGTCCCGCTGGGTCGTGCGGACCGACGGCGCGGACCGGCTGATCGAGGGCGGCCTCGCGGACCTGCTGCGGCTGCCGCTCGACGAGGCGCGGGAGCGGCTGGCCGCGGCGACCCCGGTCGACCATCCGTTCGGCGTCGCGGCGCCCGTCGACGAGCAGGAGGTCTGGGCCGCGGGCGTCACGTACGAGCGCAGCCGGGACGAGCGGATGGCCGAGTCGACGGAGGCGTCGATCTACGACCGGGTGTACGCCGCCGCCCGGCCCGAGCTGTTCTTCAAGGCGCCCGCGTCCCGCGTCGTCGGGCCGGGCGACCCGGTCGGCATCCGCGTCGACTCCGCGTGGGACGTGCCCGAGCCCGAGCTCGGGCTGGTGTTCACGGCTTCCGGCG
>NZ_CAXTOQ010000149.1:0-8353 GCF_964245895.1 uncultured Amnibacterium sp. | reverse complement strand
CGTCGCGGACGACGGAGCCCGTCCAGGTCGCGGTCTCATCGAATTCGCCGGGCTGACCCGCCACGAAGACGTCGCCGAGGACGATCCAGTCACGGAGGTCGCTGGAGGTCGCGTGCCCGATGCGAGCGGCGCGGTGCCGCTTCCCTTCGGCGTCGGGCGTTCGAGGCGCGTGCAGGTAGAACAGGTGGTGCTGCCGGCCGTCGTCAGCCAGCCAGAAGTCCCACACCCAATCCGTGTCGATGGCTAGCACGTGGTCGCTCCCGCGTGCGTCGTCGTCGTCAACGAGATCCCCTTCGATCGATGCTAATCCGCCTTAGCAGGGGAAGTAAAACGCCTTAGCACCGATTCGTCAACTGCGCCGTACACTTGGGCGTCTCGGTTCGGTAACGGAGGGTCGATGGTCGAGCGCCGGGTCACCCAGGCTGATGTCGCGCTGCTCGCAGGCGTCTCGCCGACCGCGGTGTCCCTCGTCCTGAACGAGCGGTCCGGCACCCGGCTCTCCGCCGACGCGGCTGAGCGGGTCCGCAACGCGGCTCGCGAACTCGGCTACCGACCGAACCTCACCGCGCGAGCGCTGAGCACGCAGCGATCCGACGCGATCGGGCTGGTGTCGGACCTCGCGGTCATCAGCCGAGAGGCGAACGCGCTCGTGAAGGGCGCGCTGCAGGCTGCCCGCGAGCTGGGCTACACGCTCTTCGTCGCTGAGACGGACAGCGATCCCGCTGCCGAGCAGGAAGCGGTCGAAGCGCTGATCGACCGGCAGGTCGACGGCATCGTGTACGCCGTCTCACGCGCCAGGGAGATCGTGGTGCCCGAAGCCGCGCGCCGGACCCGCCTCGTGCTCCTCAACGCCACGAGCTCCACGGAGCACCTGAGCGTCCTTCCGGACGAGTACGCGGGCGGCCGCAGCGTCGTCGAGCTCCTCGCTGGCGCCGGTCACACCGCCGCGATCGCGGTGATCGGGGCGGACGAGCCGCAGGAGGACTCCGACCTGACCGTCACGGTCCGTCGCCGGCTCGAGGGGATGTGGTCCGCGTTCCGCGAGCACGACATGGACCCCTTCGTGACCATGGCGACGACCAGCTGGGATCTCGCAGCGGGGCACGAAGCCATGCGCCGGCTCCTTGCGAGCGGCCATGTTCCTCAAGCGATCATCTGCTTGAACGACCGCCTCGCGTTCGGCGCCTGCCGAGCGCTCGGGGAAGCCGGTCTCGTGGTGCCCGACGACGTGTCCGTCGTGTCGTTCGACGACGACATCGTCGCGCAGTTCATGCAACCGCAGCTGACGACCGCTGCCCTTCCGTACGCGGTGATGGGGGAGCTGGCGGTCAACCTGCTTATGGACGCCGACGCCGAGCACCGCGAGTACCTCGTGCCCATGCCGATGCGCATCCGCGGCTCGGTGGCGTTCCGCGCCTAGCTGCGCGGCGGCCGAGGCGATCGACCGCCTGCAGCGCCCGATCGATCGGCTGCCCCGCACGGGTCTAGGCGGCTCAGACCCCGCCGAAGGTGATGACGGCGTCGGTCGCGAAGCCGGCGAACAGCCCGGCGAGCACGCCGTACGCCACGAGGTCGGTCCGGCGTGCCCTGGCCGCGATCCCGAGCAGCTGGATGATCACGAAGAGGATCGAGCCGGCTGCGAGCGAGAGGAACAGCACGCTCAGCACCGTGCTCGAGTAGGCCCATCCGATCGCGGTGCCGATGAAGGTCGGGACCCCGCCGATCGCGCCCAGCAGGAGCAGGAAGCGCCAGGACGGCCGCTCGGCGTCGGCCGCGAGCGGCGCGACGATCCCGAACCCCTCGGTGGCGTTGTGCAGGGCGAAGCCGACGACCAGCACGGCGACGAGACCGAGCGCGCCGCTCGCGGCGGACTGGCCGATGGCGAGGCCCTCGGCCAGGTTGTGGACCCCGATGCCGATCGCCACGAGCGTCGCGAGCGACCTGCTCGTCGTGCCGCAGGCGGCCTTCCGCCGGCTCGTGAAGCGCTCGTACCCGACGACCGAGAGCAGGCCGGCGCTGATGCCGCCCACGAAGAGGACCCCGAGCCCCGCGACCGCGCCCGCATCCCCGGATCCGGTCAGGGCGGCGTCGATCGGCTCCCAGGCCGCGGACAGCACGTCCCACACGAGGAAGAGCAGCACCCCGACCGCCCCGGAGCTGAGGAGCACGCGGAGCGTGAGCGCGGGCGATCGCAGCCGGCCGACGGGCAGGCCGAACACGATCGTGCCGCCGGCCACGGCGCCGAGCGCGAGGGTCGTCGGAAAGTTCACCGGGAGCACTCCTGAGGTAAGGCTGTCCTCACCACCGTAGGCGGTCGGACGGCGCCGAGGCGGGTCGGCGCCGCACGCGTTGCGACTGCGTTCGAACGCGCCGCCTGCCGGTGTCCAGGGAGAGCGCCGTCTCTTGCCGGTTCCTCCGCGGGAAGGATCGACGATCGAGGCATGGCTGGAGCACGAGACGACGGATCGCCCGAGGCGCGCTCCACCCCGGAGGGCGGGGTCGCCGCCGAGGTGCGGCACGACACCCGCATCGGCGACCAGGACCTGACCGACTGGTCGACCCCGGTCGGGCGGGGAGCGGCGCGGTCGGCGCAGCGGGCGAGCTCGCGGCTCGGCCCGCACGGCGCGCTCGCGCTGATCCTCGGGCTGGGGATCGTCCTGGCATTCGTGCTCGCCTTCCTGGCGGCCAGGGTCTACGACGCGGTGACCGAGTCCGACGGGGTCGCCGGCCTGGACGTGCCGCTGCTGCACGCCGCCATGGGGCTCCGGTCGCCGGCGCTCGACGGGATCGCGGCAGCCGTCGCGGTCGGCTTCGGGCCGATCGGCATGCCGGTAATCGCGGTGCTCGCCTGCGTCCTGCTCGCCGTGCGCCGCAGGTCGATCACGCCGGTCATCCTGGTCGTCGCCGCGGGGCTGGGCTCACTGCTGATGACGGTCGCGGGGAAGGACATCATCGACCGGCACCGGCCGTCGCTCGCCGACGCGATCCCGCCGTTCGAGTACTCGCCGTCGTTCCCGAGCGGGCACACGCTGAACGCGACGGTGATCCTCGGGGTGCTCGCCTACCTCCTCGTGCTGCGGCAGCGCTCCGCCGGCGCCCGCGTGATCACCGTCGCCGCCGCGCTCGTCGTGTCGCTGGTCGTCGGGCTCACCCGCATCCTGCTCGGGGCGCACTGGTTCACCGACGTGCTCGCCGCGTGGCTGCTCGGCGCGGCCTGGCTGGCGCTCGTCATCACCGCGCACCGGCTGTACCTGACGACGCGACGGCGGGGTGCCGTGGAGGCGGTCTCGCAGGACGCCGACCGGCGATGAGGGCGGAGCGCTCGATCCGAAGGCCGACGGAGCGGTCGCGTCGCGCCGGGCACCGCTGGGCGCTGGATCATGGGACGCGATGGACCCCGCGAGGCTGACCGCGACCCTGCTCGGGATCGTCGCGCTCTGCGCCGTCGCCGCCGCGGTGCTCGGCGCCGCGCGGATCCCGCAGTGGTGGACGCCGACGACCGCGGTGATCCGCGCCGCGGTGCAGCTCGCGGTCATCAGCCTGATCCTGTCGGGCGTCATCACGAACGCCGGATGGGTCGCGCTGGCGCTGCTCGTCATGCTCGGGGTCGCGATCGCCACCTCGTCGCGACGCATCGGGTGGAGCGCGCGCCACCTCGCCGTCGTCGCGGTCGCCATCGTCTCGGGCGCCTCGGCGACGCTGCTGGTCGTGTTCCTCTCCGGCGCCCTCGCGCCGACCCCGCGCTACCTCCTCGCGATCGGCGGCATCGTGATCGGCAACACCATGGCCATCACGACGCTGACGGCTCGCCGGTTCCTGCAGGCCGTCGACGAGCAGTGGGACCAGGTGGAGGGGTGGCTCGCCCTCGGCGCCGGTCCGGTCGATGCGACCAGAGACCTCGCACGGTCGGCGGTGCACTCGGCGCTCGTGCCGTCGATCGACCAGACGAGGACGACCGGGCTCGTGACGCTGCCAGGCGCCTTCGTCGGTGCCGTGTTCGGCGGGCTCTCACCGCTCGAGGCCGGCCGGTTCCAGGTGGTGGTCCTCGCCGGGATCCTGGCGGCCGGCGCGCTCACCGCCGTGCTGACGGTTCGGCTGCTCGGTGCCGTGACGCAGCGTCCGGTCAGCCCGTAGGAGGGGGTCGCGCTGTCGATGTTGCGATCCGGTTGCGGCTCGGCGCACGGATCGCTGCGGATGCGCCTGAAGTGGGGCCACCGCGATCGGCGCGGCTTCGATTCACTGGCGCATCGGAACGGCGGGGAGGGGTGGAGCGGGGATGGCAGCAGCGGTGCGGCGGGGCCGGCGACGGGCGCTCGGTGCCGCGGTGCTCGCGGCCGCGGTGGCGGTGCTGCCCGTCGCGATCGCCACCGCCTCCACGGGCACGGTCGACGGCGATGAGCGCGCAGCGGCGGCGCAGGCCGTGCTCGACCGCGTGCTCGGCCCGGGCGGCTCGGTCGTCGTCGTGGCCGACACCGTGCAGACCTCCACGTCCGCGACCAGCACCGTGCGGTGGGGGAGCGGCGTGGTCGGCTCCGTCGCGTCGACCTCCATCTCCGGGCGCGGCGCCGGCGTCTCCCGGTCGATCGTGCAGCAGGACCTGGTCGGCGGCACCACGACGTCCACGGTCACCCCGGCGGGCGCCCTCGTGCAGCAGTCCGTCTCGGTCGCCGTGGATCGCGCGCACCTCGGCACCACCCGCCTCGCGACCATCCGACGGCTGGTCGCCGCGGCGGTCGGCCTGACGCCGTCCCGCGGGGACCGGCTCTCGGTCGTCGCCGCGACCTTCGCGAAGGCCGCGCCCCCTCGGGTGCCCGCGGCGCCCGGGCCGCTCGCGCTCGCGGCGCCCTTCGTCGGCCCGCTGCTGTGGACGCTCGGCGGGGTCGCGGCCCTCGGGATCCTCACCGTTCTGGTCGAAGGTCGTCGCCGGAGCGAACGGGCGGCCGCCCGGTCGTGACCGATCCGACCGAGGCCGGTCGGGTCGTCCGGGTCGCAGCGGACTCCGCCACACTGCTGCGGTGACCAGGACGTCGCGCGCCAAGGCCCCGCCGCCGCTGCTGCTCGTGGAGGACGACCCGCAGCTCGGCCCGCTGATGGTGGAGGTGCTCGGCGAGGACTACGCGGTGACGCTGATCCGCGACGGTGACGAGGGGCTGGAGGCGGCCCGTCGCGGCGACTTCGACGCCATCGTGCTCGACCGGCGACTCCCCGGCACCGACGGGGTCGGCGTCGTGCGCGAGCTGCGCAGCACCGGCGTGACGACGCCGGTGCTGATGCTCACCGCGCTGGGCACCGTGGGGGACCGCGTCGACGGCCTCGACGCCGGCGCCGACGACTACCTCGTGAAGCCGTTCGACTTCGCGGAGCTCGCCGCGCGCCTGCGCTCCATCCGCCGCGTGCACGGGCGGAGCGAGACGGTCGTCTACATCGGCGACTGGGAGTTCCGGCCCGCGAGCCGGCTGATCAACTCGCCCTACGCGGGGCGGCGGGTGCTCACCGAGACCGAGACGCAGCTGCTCCTGCTGCTCACGCGGCACGCCGACGAGACCCTGTCGCGCGAACGCATCCTGCGCGAGGTGTTCCGCGCCGGGGACAGCGTCGGCACCGTCGACACCTACATCCACTACGTGCGGCGGAAGACCGAGCACGACCTCATCACCACCGTGCGCGGTCGCGGCTACAGGCTGGGGCAGCCCTGACCGGGCACGGGGGTGGTGCGGACGACTTCGACGTGCGATCCGTGCGCCGCGCCGCCCTGCGCACGGCGTGGCAGGTGACGGCCGTGTCGACGGGGCTCGTGGTCGGCATCCTCGGCCTGGCCGCCCTGTTCGTGCTCGACCAGTCGCGGCCGACGGAGCTGCTCGAGCGGCCGAAGCCGGGGGAGTCGAAGATCTACGTCGACTCCCACGAGGTGCTCGTCGCCCTGATCGTGCTCGGGGTCGCTGCGGTCGCGATCGTGGGCTTCGCCAGCTGGGGCATCAGTCGCCGGGCGGTCACCCCGATCGGTGCCGCGCTGCGGATGCAGCGGGCGTTCGTGGCGGACGCGAGCCACGAGCTGCGGACCCCGCTGACCGTGCTCGACACCCGCGTGCAGCTGCTCGACCGGCGGCTCGCCCGAGGGGAGCCCTACGCGGAGACGCTCGCGGCGGCGCGGCGCGACACCAGGACGATGATCGACGTCGTCGCCGACCTGCTGCTCGTCGCGGAGGCGTCCGCGACGGACGCGGGGACCAGCGCGGACCTGCGCCCGACCGTGCTGTCCAGCGCGGAGGACCTGCGGCTGCTGGCCACAGAGCGCCGCGTCCGGGTCGAGGCGGTCGTGGCGAACGAGGGGCGGGTCGGCCTGTCGGAGCCGAGTCTGCGCCGATCGCTCGTCGTGCTGATCGACAACGCGGTGGCGCACACGCCGGACGGCGGGGTCGTGCGGGTCGACGCCCGCGTCGAGCGGGGCACCGCGATCGTCCGTGTGCAGGACACGGGGCCGGGGATCACGGGGATCGACGTCGACCAGGTCTTCGAGCGGTTCGCCCACGGTGCCGAGACGGGCCAGCGCCGCGGGTTCGGCATCGGGCTGTCGCTGGTGCGGGACCTCGCGGTGCGGCACGGCGGACGGGTGCTGGTCGAGTCGACCTCCGGCTCCGGCTCCGGCTCCGGCTCCGGCACCACCATGCGGCTCGAGCTGCCCCTAGTCCGCTGAGCGGTCCGGCCGGGGCGGAGCGTGATCCCCCTCCGCCGGACCTCACGCCGCGACGGACGCGCGTGCGGCGCGGCCTCGACGGTCCGCGCGGCGCTGCACCGCCGTGAAGACGATGACCCCGCCGACGATCACGGCGAGGAACAGGTCGCTGACCAGGCCGGTGCCGAGCCCGAGGCCGCCGTCCTTCGTCGGCTGCGTCAGCAGGTCGCCCAAGGAGGCGCCGAGCGGGCGGGTCAGCACGTACGCGACCCAGAACGTGAGAACCGCGTTCGCCTTGAACCCGAACCGGGCAACCGCGACGACGGCGATGACCCCCGCGAACACGGCCGCGGACGGCAGGTAGCCGAGGCCGATGCCCTCTGCGAACCAGTCGCCCGCGGAGGTACCGAGCGCGAAGGCGAGCAGGATGGCGGTCCAGTAGAACGCCTCCCGCCGCCGGGTGACCACCGTGTGGATGGACAGCGTGCGCTCGCTCAGGTACCAGGCCGTGAACGCGACCGCGAGCCCGATCCCGAAGATCGCGGTCGACACCGCCAGAGGGACGCCCCAGCCGTCAACCAGGTTGTCGGAGAACAGCGTGCCCACGACGCTGATGACGACGACGACCGTCCAGTAGACCGCCGGGACGTACCGGCGGGACCGCAGCTGCACCGCGAGCCCGGCGGCGAGCAGGAGCGCGGCGATCGCGGTGGTGCCCGTGAGCCCGAGCCCGAGCGTGCCGTTCAGGAAGTCCGCGCCGGTCTCACCGACTGTCGTCGAGCAGACCTTCACCAGCCAGAACAGCAGGGTGATCTCGGGGACCTTGTTGAGCATGGTCGCGACGACGGGGCGTCGGGGTGGGGTGGAGGTGTCGGCGTGCATGGATCCGACGTTCGTCCTCGCCGTCTTCAGCCCGCAGCAACGCGACCTGGATCGGACCGCAACCCCGGGTCGGCCACGGATGCCGCGGACGGGAGCCGCACCTCGAACGTGGCAGGGCGGCCTCGGGTGAGCCGCACGTCGCCGTCCACCCGGCGGGCGAGGCGGCGGGAGAGCGCGAGCCCCAGTCCCGTCCCGTCGGATCGGGTCGTGACACCCGGGTCGAACAGCGACTCCTCGACGGCCGGATCGACGCCGGGGCCGTCGTCCTCGATCTCGACGACGACCTCGTCGCCCGGGCGGATGCGGACTCGCACCGCCGTCGCCGCGAGCCGCGTGGCGTTGTCGAGGATCGGAGCGAGGATGCGTTCGAGGTGCTCCGGAGGCACGGCGACGGTCGCGGCGCCGTCGACGGCCGCGGGCGCCCGGCCGGGAAGGGTCGCGAGGGCCGCCTCGACCGCGTCCCGGACCTCCGCGGTGCCGGCGGCGGCCACCTCCGACTCGTCCAGCAGAGCGGTGACGGCGCGGGTCATCGCGGTCGCGGCGGATCGGATGCGTTCGAACCGCGCCCGCTCCCGCGCCGGGGCGGAGCGCTGCATCAGGGCGAGGTCGGCCTCGCCGACGAGGATCGTGAGCGGGGTCCGCAGCTCGTGGGCGATCTCGGCGGTCAGGCGCCGCTCGGCGGCGAGGGCGTCCTCGACGCGGTCGAGCAGGTCGTCCAGCACCGCCGCGAGCCCGGTCAGCTCGTCGCGCGGGGGCCCGAGCTCGAAGCGCCCGCCGTTGCGATGCCTGCTCCACTCC
>NZ_CAXTOQ010000148.1:0-8409 GCF_964245895.1 uncultured Amnibacterium sp. | reverse complement strand
CGCCTCCGGCACCATCATCATCACCGCGTGCGGCAGGCTGCGGCCGCCGAGGCTCAGCAGCTCGACGACCTCGTCGAACGAGGCGGAGTCGCTCGCCCCTGGGGTGCAGATCGGCAGCAGCTTCTCCACGTCGCCGATCAGCTCGCTGGACAGCTGCGACTGGCGGGCGCGCATCCAGTTGCGGTTGCCCTGCACCGTGTTGATCTCGCCGTTGTGGGCGATCATCCGGAAGGGCTGCGCGAGCGGCCACGAGGGGAACGTATTGGTGGAGTACCGCGAATGCACGAGCGCGAGCGTCGAGGCGAAGCGCTCGTCGGACAGGTCCGGGTAGAACGGCTCGAGCTGCAGGGTCGTGACCATGCCCTTGTAGACGACGGTGCGGCTCGACAGCGACGCGAAGTAGGCGCCGTGCTCCCGCTCCGCCCGCTTGCGGAGGCGCATCGCCTGCCGGTCGAGCACGATGCCGGCCGGGTGCGACGCCCTGGTCGAGGCGACGAACAGCTGCTCGATCACCGGCATGGCGGCCCGGGCGAGCTGCCCGATGGTCTCCGGCCGCGTCGGCACCGCGCGCCAGCCGAGCACCTGCAGGTCCTCCTCCGCGGCGATGTCCGCCACGGCGGCCTTCAGCGCGTTGCGCTCGCGCGCGTCGGTCGGCAGGAAGGCGAGGCCGACCGCGTACCGGCCGGCAGGCGGCAGGTCGAACCCGGCGACCTCGCGGAGGAACGCGTCGGGCACCTGGGTGACGATGCCCGCGCCGTCGCCGGTGCCCGCGTCCGAGCCCACGGCGCCGCGGTGCTCCAGGTGCCGGAGCGCGTCGAGGGCGTGGTCGATGATGTCGTGGCCGGGGGTGCCGCGCAGGGTGGCGACCATCGCGAGCCCGCAGGCGTCCTTCTCCGCGGCCGGGTCGTACAGGCCGGTGGCGGCGGGGACGGCGCTGAACGGCAGCGCGGACGCGGCGCCGTCGCGAGGTGCGGTGGTGTCGACCATGCGTCCTCCAGGGGCCCGGTGTCGGTCGGGATGGCTCGCGGGACGGCGTCGGCCCAGGGGAAAGGAACTCGATCCGGTGGGGCGGTCCACCGCCCTTCGGTCACCGGGTGGTCGTGGACCCGCTCGTGACGGTCCCGGCCGGCTCCGCGTCGTCCCCGTCCTCGAAGTCCGCCGCGGTGTAGCGCGATACTACCGGCGGCTCGGGCACCCACTCGCGGCCCGGCCGGTACACCGACGTCTCGACCCCCGGGTGCCTGCGGCGCGACCCCGCGATGATCGCGAGGCCCAGCAGGATCGCGAGGAACGCGGCCCAGACGTTGATGCGCAGCCCGAGGACGATGGTCGTCGGGTCGATGCGGATCGACTCGAACACGCTGCGGCCGATGCCGTACCAGATGAGGTACAGGCCGAGCGCGCGGCCCCAGCGCAGCGCCACCCGCCGCTCGATCAGCAGGATGAGGACCGCGCCTGCGGTGTTCCAGACCAGCTCGTACAGGAACGTCGGGTGGAACAGGGTGCCCGGCAGCAGCCCGGCGGGGAACGCCGCGTTGTCCGAGGGCACCTGGAGGCCCCACGGCAGGGTCGTCGGGATGCCGTAGAGCTCGGTGTTGAACCAGTTGCCGATGCGGCCGATGGCCTGCGCGAGCAGCATGCCCGGCGCGACGGCGTCGGCGAAGGACAGGAACCGGACGCCGGTCCAGCGGCTCGCGAGCCAGACGCCGACCGCGCCGCCGACGATCGATCCGAAGATCGCGTTCCCGCCGTTCCAGATCGCGACGGCGTTGATCCACGTGTTCACGTCCGTCAGCGGGTGGTCGGGGCCGAAGTAGTCGCCGACGTGGGTCAGCACGTGCCAGGCGCGCGCGCCGACCAGCGCGAGCGGCACCGCGAGGATCGCGAAGTCGACGACGACGCCCGGCTGGCCGCCGCGGGCCGTGAGCCGGCGGGAGGTGAGCACGACCGCGACGACGATGCCCGCGAGGATGCAGAGCGCGTAGCTGTGGATCGTGAAGATGCCGATCGAGAACAACGCCCAGGACGCGGGCGGGCTCGGGATCGATACCGGGATCACGGCGTCGAATGTACCGGGCCGCCTGGGGCCGCGCTCATCGGGGCACGGATCGTGATGGGTCGGCGCGGCTCGCACGCTCGCGCGTCGGCTGCGCGGTGCCGTGTGCAGGATCACGTCCCGCGTGCAGGACGCGCGAGCCCGATCCGTCCTTCAGCCGGGACGGCGTCCTGCGCGAGGGCTGGTTCAGGAATTCGTCCCGCGTTCAGGACCACCACGCCCGAACCCTCCTGAACCCGGGAACGAATCCTGAACGAGGCACTGAGAGGTGCCTCGTGCAGGAACGCGCACGAAGACGATCGGTGCAAGGCGCCAGTGCGGGCCGCGTGCAGGACCGCGGGCCGCGTGCAGGACGTCCGGGCGCGATCCGTCCTGCAGCCGGGACGGCGTCCTGCACCGCGCACCGGTCGGCTCGGGCACCGGGCGGGTCAGGCCCGGGCGGTGCCCTCCGCCAACGCGTCCGCCGCGTCGGCGAGGGCGCCCAGGCCTCGGCCCAGGGCGCTGACCAGGTGGCTGCCGACGATGGCGCCGTCGGCATAGGTGAGCACCTCCGCCACCTGCGCACCGGTCGAGATGCCGATGCCGACCGCGAGCGGCCGGTCGGTGACCGCGCGGAGGCGGTCGACCAGCGTGCGGGCGGCGCCGTCGACGTCGGCGCGCGCGCCGGTGATGCCCATCGTCGAGACGACGTAGGTGAACCCGCGGGAGGACGCCGCGGCCCGCCGCAGGCGCGCCTCCCCCGAGGTCGGCGCGGCCAGGAACACGCGGTCGAGGCCGTGCGCGTCGCTCGCCGCGATCCACTCCGCGGCCTCGTCCGGCACCAGGTCCGGCGTGATGAGGCCGGCGCCGCCCGCCTCCGCCAGCGCGCCGGCGAACCGGTCGACGCCGTACGACAGGACCGGGTTGTAGTAGGTCATGCAGAGCACCGGCGCGCCGGAGGCGCTGGTGATCTCGCGGACGGCCTCGAAGGCGTGCCGGAGACGGAAGCCCTGCTCGAGCGCCCTCGTGGTCGCCGCCTGGATCGTCGGGCCGTCGATGACCGGGTCGGAGTACGGCAGGCCGAGCTCGAGCAGGTCCACGCCGTGCTGCGTCAGCGTGATCGCGGCCTCGATGCTGGTCGAGAGGTCGGGGTAGCCGATCGGCAGGTAGCCGACCAGGGCGCCGGCGCCGGAGGCGTTCTCCGCCCGGATCCGCGCCTCGACCCGGGAGGCGGCGACGTCCTGCGGCACCGAGGTCACTCCTGCACCGCGTCGCGGTCGACCAGGTCGAACCAGCGGGCGACCGTCGTGGTGTCCTTGTCGCCGCGCCCGGAGAGGTTCACGAGGATCGTCGCGTCGGGGCCCAGCTCGCGGCCCAGCTCGAGCACGCCGGCCAGCGCGTGCGCGGACTCGATCGCCGGGATGATCCCCTCGGTGCGACTCAGCAGCCGCACCGCGTCCATCGCGGCCGCGTCGGTGACGGAGCGGTAGACCGCCCGCCCGCTGTCCGCGAGGAACGCGTGCTCCGGACCGACGCCCGGGTAGTCGAGCCCGGCCGAGACGGAGTGCGACTCGAGCGTCTGCCCGTCCTCGTCCTGCAGCACGTAGCTGCGGGCGCCGTGCAGCACGCCCGGCCGGCCGACGCCGATCGTGGCGGCCGTGCGCGGGGTGTCCGCGCCGTCGCCGCCCGCCTCGAAGCCGTGCAGGGCGACCCCGGCGTCGTCGAGGAACGCGGTGAAGATCCCGATGGCGTTCGAGCCGCCGCCGACGCACGCCGCGACGACGTCGGGCAGGGCGCCCGTCCGCTCGAGGACCTGCGCCCTGGCCTCGTCGCCGATGATGCGCTGGAGGTCGCGGACCATCGCCGGGAACGGGTGCGGACCGGCGGCGGTGCCGAACACGTAGTTCGTGGTGGCGACGTTCGTCACCCAGTCGCGCATGGCCTCGTTGATCGCGTCCTTCAGCGTGCGCGACCCGGCGGTGACGGGCACGACCTCGGCGCCCAGGAGGCGCATGCGCGCGACGTTCAGCGCCTGCCGGTCGGTGTCGACCTCGCCCATGTACACCGTGCAGTCGAGCCCGAACAGGGCGGCCGCGGTGGCGGTCGCGACGCCGTGCTGGCCCGCGCCGGTCTCGGCGATGACGCGCCGCTTCCCGATCTTGCGGGTCAGCAGCGCCTGCCCGAGCACGTTGTTGATCTTGTGCGACCCGGTGTGGTTCAGGTCCTCGCGCTTGAGGAGGATCCGGGCCCCGCCGGCGTGCGCGGCGAAGCGCGGCACCTCGGTGAGCGGTGACGGGCGGCCCGTGTAGTCGCGGTGCAGCGCCGCGAGCTCCGTGACGAACGCGGGATCGACCCGCAGCTCCTCCCACGCGGCGGTCAGCTCGTCGAGGGCGGCGATCAGGGGCTCCGGCACCCAGCGGCCGCCGTAGGCGCCGAAGTAGGGCCCCTCGCCGGAGGAGCTGCGGGCGATCGTCGTGTCGGTCATGAGCCGGCCCTCCGGAAGGCGTCGATGAGCACGGCGGGGTCGCCGGTGACGAGCGCCTCGCCGACGAGCACGACGTCGGCGCCCGCGGCGCGGTAGGCGGCGACGTCCTCGGGCGTGCGGACCGCGGACTCGGCGACCTTGACGACGCCGGCCGGGATGCGGCCGGCCACCCGCGAGAACAGGTCGCGGTCGAGCTCGAACGTGTCGAGGTCCCGGGCGTTCACCCCGAGGAGGCGGGCGCCCGCGGCCAGCGCGCGGTCCACCTCCCCCTCGTCGTGCGTCTCGACGAGCGCGGTCATCCGCAGGTCGTGCACGAGGGCGAGCAGCGAGCGCAGCTGGTCGTCCGGCAGGGCCGCGACGATCAGCAGGACGAGGTCGGCGCCCGCCGCGCGCGCCTCGAGCACCTGGTACGGCAGGGAGACGAAGTCCTTCCGCAGCACGGGCACGTCGACCGCCGCGCGGACCGCCTGCAGGTCGGCGAGCGAGCCGGCGAACCGGCGCTGCTCGGTGAGCACGCTGATGGCGCTCGCCCCGGCGTCCGCGTAGGCGCTCGCGAGCGAGGCCGGGTCCGGGATGTCGGCGATCGGGCCGCGGGAGGGGCTGGCGCGCTTGACCTCCGCGACGACCTTGACGACGCCGGGGTCCGGCGCGAGCGCGGCGAGGGCGTCGAGCGCGGGCGGCGCGGCCAGGGCCGCGCGCTCCACGTCGAGCAGCGGCCGGTCGGCCTCGCGGAGACGGGCGTCCTCGGCCGACCCCGCGGTCAGCTCCGCGAGCAGCCCGCGCAGGGTCGGCGTGGGACCGCTCAGTGCGAGCCCCCGGACCGCGCGCCGCCGACACCGAAGCCGACCGCCTTGAGCAGGCCGCCGACGACGAGGCCGACAGGGATCAGCGCGGCGCCGAGCCAGACGAGCGGGATCACGTCGAGGAACAGGAACGCCGTGGCGATCGCGAAGCCGATCAGCATGATCACGACCGCGGCCCACGCCGCCGGCGAGGATCCGTGGCCGCCCTCATCGCTGATGTTCGACATGTCCTGGATCCTACCGGTCGGGCTCGGGCCGCCGCCCGTCGGGCGAGGTCGGATCGGTGCCGCGGGTGAGGGCGTCCCACTCGGCGATCGGGTCGGTCGACGCCGGCGCGGGCTGGTCCGAGCGGTACCGGCGGCCGCCGGTCGACCACCAACGGCCGCGGAGGACCACGACCAGGCCGAGCAGGGCGGCCAGCACCCCGGCCACCGCGCCGACCTCCGGCCACGCGGTGCCCGAGCGGCTCGTGACGAGGGAGCCGACGTCGGTCACCCCCGTGACGGCGCTGATCGCGCCGCGGGTGCCCGTCGCGTCGTCGAGCACGGACGGCAGCACGACCGCGACGATCCCCGCCCCCAGCACCACGAGCAGCACGCCCAGCACGATCCGCGCGACGCGGCCGGCGATGGTCAGCGCGAGCGCCAGGGCCAGCGCCACGATCCCGAGCGGGGCGAGCGCGGGGGTCGCCTGCGCCCCGCTCACCACGACGGGGGCCTGCACGCCGGTGACGACGGCGGTCGCGAACGTGCGGGTGGAGGCGAGCACCGCGACCGCGCCGGCCGCGACGGCGCCGAGCACGACGAGCAGGCGCTCGCGCCCGGGCGTCACGCCGAGCCGACCGGGCGCATCGCGCCGGCGACCGCGACCGCCTTGAGCGGCGCCGTCGCCTTGTTCCAGCTCTCCGCCCACTCCAGCTCGGGCACGGAATCGGCGACGAGGCCGCCGCCCGCCTGCACCCGGGCGACGCCGTCCGCGATCACGGCCGTCCGGATCGCGATCGCAAGATCGAGGTCGCCCGCGAAGTCGAAGTAGCCGACGACGCCGCCGTACACCCCGCGGCGGGCGGGCTCGAGCGCGTCGATGATCTCGAGCGCCCTCGGCTTCGGCGCCCCGGAGAGGGTGCCGGCCGGGAAGGTGGCGCGCAGCACGTCGACCGGCCCGACGCCGGGCCCCGCCTCCCCCTCCACGCTCGAGGTGATGTGCATGATGTGGCTGAACCGCTCGATGCGCATGAACTCGGTCACCTCGACGGTGCCGGGCACGCAGACCTTCGCCAGGTCGTTGCGGGCCAGGTCGACGAGCATCAGGTGCTCGGCGCGCTCCTTCTCGTCCACCCGCAGCTCCGCCGCGAACGCCTCGTCCGCCTCCGGCGTCGCGCCGCGCGGCCGCGACCCGGCGATCGGGTGGCTGAACACGCGTCCGCCCTCGACCTTCACGAGCGCCTCCGGCGACGAGCCGACGACCGCGACCGGGGCGCCGTCCGCCCGTTCATGCGCGATGAGGTACATGTACGGCGACGGGTTCAGCTGCCGCAGCACCCGGTACACGTCGAGCGGGCTGGCGGCCGTCGGCAGGTCGAACCGCTGCGCGATCACGACCTGGAACACGTCGCCCTCGCGGATGTGCTCCTTCGCCGTCTCGACGGCGGCGAGGTAGTCCTGCCGCTCCGTACGCGCCGCCGGCTCGGGCACGACGTCGAGGTCGACGAGGGCGAGCTGCGCCTCGGTCGGGGCGCCGAGCCGGCGCTCGAGCGCGTCGAGCCGGCGCTGCGCGTCCGCCCAGGCCGCCTCCGCGGCGGTGCCCTCGTCGTTCAGCACCGTCACGATCAGGGACACGGTGCCCTTCAGGTGGTCGATCGCGACGACCTCGGAGGCGAACACCATGCCGATCTCGGGCACCTGGTAGTCGGCGGGCGGCGCGTTCGGCAGCCGCTCGAGCAGCCGGACGGCGTCCCAGCCGATGTACCCGACGAGCCCGCCGGTGAGCGGCGGCAGGCCGGGCACGCGGGGCGACGCCCAGTGCGAGTGCAGGTCGTCGAGCGCCTCCAGGTAGTCGCCGGTGATGCCCCCCGCACCGAAGGCGCGGGAGGCGGGCAGCCCCCAGTCCTGCCAGACCGGGCGGCCCCGCTGCTCGGTGAGCGCACCGAACGCCGCGACGCCGACGAAGGAGTACCGCGACCAGATCCCGCCCTGCTCCGCGGACTCGAGCAGGAACGCCCCCGGCCGCATGCGCCCGTCCGCGCGCATGGCGAGCTTGCGGAAGATGCCGAGCGGGGTCTCGCTGTCCGCGAACAGCACCCGGACGACCGGCACGACGCGCCGCCCCTCCAGGTGGTCCCCGAACCGCTCCCTGGTCGTCGTACCGGGCATCGCGCTCACGAGGACGCGCCGACCGTCACGTCGACCGGATGCGTGTCGAAGCACGCGTGCGCCCCGGTGTGGCAGGCGGGGCCGACCTGGTCGACGGTCACGAGCAGGGTGTCGGCGTCGCAGTCGAGCGCGGCGGCGCGCACGTGCTGCACGTGCCCGGAGGTGTCGCCCTTGCGCCAGTACTCCTGCCTGCTGCGGGACCAGAACGTGACGCGGCCCTCGGTGAGCGTGCGGCGCAGCGCCTCGCGGTCCATCCAGCCGAGCATCAGCACGTCCTTCGTCGAGGCCTCCTGCACGATCGCGGGCAGCAGCCCGCCGTCGGTGAAGCGGGCGAGCGCGAGGGCCGCGTCCGCGTCGATCGTCTCGCCGGTCATCGCACCTCCACCCCGGCGTCCGCGAGGGCCGCCTTCACCTGCCCGATCGTCAGCAGCCCGCGGTGGAACACGCTGGCGGCCAGCACCGCGTCCGCACCCGCGCCGACCGCCGGCGCGAAGTGCTCGAGCGAGCCGGCGCCGCCTGAGGCGATCAGCGGGACGGAGCTGACCGCCCGCACGGCCTCGATGAGGCGCAGGTCGTAGCCGGCCTTCGTGCCGTCCGCGTCGATCGAGTTGAGCAGCAGCTCCCCCGCCCCGAGGTCGATCGCGGTCCTGGTCCACTCGATCGCGTCGATGCCCGTGCTCTTGCGGCCGCCGTGCGTGGTGACCGCGAAGCCGG
>NZ_CAXTOQ010000147.1:0-8412 GCF_964245895.1 uncultured Amnibacterium sp. | reverse complement strand
GACCGCCAGTCGTCGGGCAGCAGCCGGTCCAGCACGTCGTCGACCGTCACGACGCCCACGAGCCGGTGGTTCTCATCGACGACCGGCACCTGCACCAGGTTGTAGGAGGCGAGGATGCGGGACACCTCCGCCGCGGACGTGTTCGCGTGCACGGGCTCCGTCTGGGTGTCGAGGATGCTGCCGAGGCGCTCGTGCGGCGGGTAGCGCAGCATGCGCTGGAAGTGCACGATGCCGAGGAAGCGCCCGGTCGGCGGCTCGTACGGCGGCTGGGTGACGCACACGGCGGCGCCGAGCGCGGGCGCCAGCTCGTGCCGCCGGATCAGGGCGAGCCCCTCCGCGACGGTCGCCTCCGTGGACAGGATGATCGGGTCGGGGGTCATCATGCCGCCCGCGGTATCGGGGTCGTAGGCGAGCAGCATGCGCACGTCGTCGGCCTCCTCGGACTCCATCAGGCCGAGCAGCAGCTCGCTGCGCGCGTCGGGCAGCTTCGCGATCAGGTCCGCGGCGTCGTCCGGCTGCATCGTCTCGAGCACGTCCGCCGCCCGGTCGTCGCCGAGGCGGGCGAGGATCTTCACGCCGTCCGCCTCCGGCATCTCCTCGAGCACGTCCGCGAGCCGGTCGTCGGGCAGCTCGTCCGCGACCTCGAGCATGCGCTGCTCGGGCAGGTCGAGCAGGGTGGAGGCGAGGTCCGCGGCCGGCAGGTCGGCGGTCGACTGGATCAGCTGCGCGGCGGACTGGCCGCGGCCGCCGTGGTCCTGCTCCCGGATGTCGGACCACCTGACGAACGCGGTCGCACCGCGGCCGAAGGGCGCCGGGCCGGTGCGCGGCCGCCGCACGAACGCCTGGCCGACCTCCCACTCCGCCGGGCCGACCTCCTCGATCGCGACGTCCTCGACGGTCGCCTCGCCCGAGCCGTCGGTCAGCGCCACGCGCCGGCCCAGGATCTCGGCGACCACCCGCACCTCCGACGCCCGCTGCTCGAACCGCCGCACGGTGATCAGGCCGGTGGTGATGACCTGGCCGGCGCCGATGGAGACGATCCGGCCGATGGAGAGGAACACGCGCCGGCGTCCCGGGATCTCGACGACCATGCCGACGACGCGCGGCGACGCCGCCCGGCGGTAGACCACGACGACGTCGCGCACGCGGCCGAGGCGATCGCCCGACCGGTCGAACACCGCGCAGCCGGCGAGCCGGGCCACGAAGATGCGCGTCGTACTCACGCCCCAAGGGTAGGGCGCCCCGGCCCTACGGGGGACGGCCGGCGTGCGGCGCACTCATCGGCCGCACCGAGGAATCGGCATGCGCGCATGCAGCGGAAGGTGGGAACCTGTGAATGTGACCAACACCCAGGGCCTGTTCGGCGGCGGCCGGCGCGTGGCCATCCCGACCCTCCCCTCCGGCGACGTCATCGCCACCTACGCCACGTACCAGGAGGCGCAGACCGCGGTCGACCGCCTGGCCGAGACCGACGGCTTCCCCGTGCAGGCCGCCGCGATCGTGGGCAACGACATGAAGAGCGTCGAGCGGGTGACCGGCCGGCTGTCGTGGGGCCGCGCGGCCGCGGCCGGCGCCGGCTCGGGCCTGTGGCTCGGCCTGCTGCTCGGGCTCGTCACGACCATCTTCACGCCGGCGAACGCGAACCCCGGCCCCGGCTACCTGTTCGGCGCGGTCCTGCTGGGCCTGGCGTTCGGCATCCTGTTCGGCCTGATCTCGTACGCCCTGACGCGCAACCGCCGCGACTTCTCCAGCGTCATGCAGGTCGTCGCCTCCACCTACTCGCTCGTCGTGAGCCCGGAGGTGGCGAACCGCGCCCGCACCGTGCTGGGCATCGGCCCGGCCATCGCGCCGGCCGTGGTCTCCGAGTCCCGGCTCGACGAGCCCCCCGTCGATCCGGGTCCGGGCGCAGCGGCCTGACCCGCCCCGACCCGCGCGAGCAGCGTGCGCATCGCCGACGCCCTGCCGGACTGGGCCCAGCCGCCGCCGGTCACTCCTCGAGGAGTTGCGACGCGCAGGGACAGATGTCGCCGCCGAAGCAGGGGCATCTGTCCCTCAGCGGCGCAATTGCGGCGGGTGGGCGCCGACGCGGCTCAGGCGCGGAGGCGCTCGATCCAGGCCTCGACGTCGTCCGGGGTCCGCGGGATCGCCGCGGACAGGCTCTCGACGCCGTCCTCGGTGACGAGCACGTCGTCCTCGATCCGCACGCCGATGCCGCGGAACTCCTCGGGTACGGTCAGGTCGTCGGGCTGGAAGTAGAGGCCCGGCTCGATCGTGAACACCATGCCGGGCTCCAGCACGCCGTCCATGTACAGCTCCCGCCGTGCCTGCGCGCAGTCGTGCACGTCGAGGCCCAGGTGGTGGCTCGTGCCGTGGACCATGTAGCGGCGGTCGGCGCGCTCGACCCCCTCCAGCTGCGCCTCCGGCAGCAGCGGCAGGCCCCACTCGGACACCCGGCGGGCGATGACGTCCATCGCCGCCGCGTGCAGGTCGCGGAAGCGGATGCCCGGCTTCACGATCGCGAACGCCGCGTCCGCCGCCTCCAGCACCGCCTCGTAGATGCGGCGCTGCACGGGTGTGAAGGTGCCGGACACCGGCAGCGTGCGCGTGATGTCCGCGGTGTAGAGGCTCGGCAGCTCGACGCCCGCGTCGATCAGCACGAGGTCGCCGGGCGCGACCGGGCCGTCGTTCCGCGTCCAGTGCAGGATGCAGGCGTGCGGGCCGGAGGCGGCGATCGTGCCGTACCCGAGGTCGCTGCCCTCCGCGCGGGCGCGGGTGAAGAAGACGCCCTCGATGATCCGCTCGCCGCGCTCGTGCTCGACGATGCGGGGCAGGGCGGCGATGACGTCCTCGAACCCCTGCCGCGTCGCGGCGATCGCGGCGCGCATCTCGCCGATCTCCGCCGCGTCCTTCACCAGCCGAAGCTCGGCGAGGTCCCGCGCGAGGCCCTCGTCGGCCAGGGTCAGGTCCCCCTCCCGGCGCTCGAGCGCCGCGAGCTCCGCGGTCGGGAGCCCGAGGGAGGTGCCGACCTCGGCGAGGGAGGGACGGCGGCCGACCCAGAACTCGCCGACGGACGAGTCCGCGTAGAACTCGTCGGTGTCGCGGCCCGCCGCGGGCTGGAAGTGCAGGGTGACGTCGTGCCCGTCGCCGGCGGGCTCGAAGACGAGCACGGACCCCGCCACGGCCTCGTCGCCCCAGCCGGTGAGCCACGCGAACGCGGAGTGCGCCCGGTACGGGTAGTCGGTGTCGTTCGAGCGCACCTTCGGGGCTCCGGCCTCGACGACGAGCCGCGTGCCGGTGTACCGGGAGGAGAGCCGGGCGCGGCGGTCGGCGGCCGCGACGGCGAGGGGGCCGGCGGTCGTCGCCTGCTCGGGCCGGTCCGCCCAGCCGCTCGCGATGTAGCGCTTGAACGCCTCGCTCCTCGGGATCTCGGTCCGGCCGCTGCCGGTCTCGGGCTCCACGTCCCGCTGCTCCGCCGGCCGCACGTCCGTCTGCTCGTCCACCATGCCTCCATCATCCACCCGTGCCGGCGCCCCCCGCCCGCCGTGGAAGCACCGGGCGCCGCCCGCGCAGTCGCCGTGCAGGCGCGCCGCGGGGGAGGCGCACCCCTACGGTGTCCCGATGCCCGCACCACCGGTCGCCGTCGACCCCGAGTTCCGCTCCGACTCGATGCGCGTCGTCCGCCGGGAGGGGGACGTCGTCGTGCGGCGCACCAGCTGGTGGTCGCCCGCCGTCCACGACCTGCTGCGGCACCTCGAGCGGCAGGGCTTCCCCGAGTCGGTCCGCCTCCTGGGGCTGGACGCGGACGGGAACGAGCGGCTGGCCCTCATCGAGGGCGTCGGCGGCATGGAGGCATGGCGGCGGATCGTGCCGGTGGCCGGCCTCCGCGAGTACGCCCGCCTGATCCGGCGCTACCACGACGCGGTCCGCGACTACGCGCCGCCGGCCGACGCGGAGTGGATGATCGGCCGGCGCGCGCTCGCGCCGGACGAGATCGTCACGCACGGCGACGTCGGCCCCTGGAACACCGTCTGGCGCGGGGACCGGGCGATCGGCCTGATCGACTGGGACCAGGCGGCGCCGCGGCCGGGGCTGCACGATGTGGCCTACGCGCTCGAGTACGCGGTGCCGTTCCGCAGCGACGAGGACGCGATGGCGCAGATCGGGTTCCCGGCCCCGCCGGACCGCGCCGCCCGGCTTCGGGCCTTCGCCGCCGCGTACGGGCTGCCCGGCACGGATGGCCTGGTCGACGCGGTGCTGGCCGAGCAGGAGGAGACGCTGCGCGCGAACGTCGCGGTCGCCGCCCGCGGGCTCGAGCCGCACGCCTCCTGGATCGCGGACGGCTTCGTCGCCGCGCAGCAGCGGAGGATCGACTGGACCGCGGCCAACCGGCACCTCTTCGCCTGAGCGATCACTCGCCGAGGTGGGCGGCCAGGCGCTCGAACACCTCCGCCTGCGCGGTCAGGGAGGCGCGCCAGTCCGGCAGCTCGAGCGAGTGGTCCGCGCCCGGCACCTCCAGCACCGCGATGTCGGTGCCCTCGAACGCGCCCTCGCGCCAGTACCGGTCCGCCGTGCCGCCGACCGCGATCGACCGGTCGTCCATCCGCTGCAGCGCGCCGAGCACCGCCTCGTCGGTCAGCAGGGGCGTCAGCCACACGCCGGGGACGTCGTGCTCGAGCGCCCACGGCGCCGCGAGCGAGCCGAGCGACTTCGTGAGCAGCAGGTCCGGCACGTCGTCGCCGGCCGCCTGCTGCAGCGCGCCCTCGACGAACGCGACCGGGTCCGCGCCGCCCTCCGTCTCCGGCGACCACGAGACCACCGCGAGCCGCCACCCCGCCGCGGCGAGCAGCCGGGCCGGCCAGTGCAGCGCCGGGCCGAGCGCGGGGTAGCCGCTGCCCGGCAGCACGACGGCGAACAGCGAGTCCGCCTCCTTGGACCCGCGGGACACGACCTTCACCCCTGGATCCCACCAGCGTGCGGCCCGGGGTGCAAACCGCCTGCCGCTCAGCCGGCGGGGCGCAGCCGCGCGAGCACCGGGCGGTGGTCGCTGCCGGCCGCGTCCTCGCCGCCGAGCACCCGGAACCCGGCGAACGACCAGTTCGGGGTCGCGAGCACGTGGTCGATCGGCGTGCCGACCAGGGCGGGCATGCTCGTCGGCCAGGTGCCGACCGCGGCGTTCCTGGTCGTGAGCGCGGCGTCCCGGCAGGTCGCGAGCTGGCCGCCGCCTGAACCAAGGCCGGCGAAGTGGTCGATCGTCGCGTTGAAGTCGCCCGCCATCAGCACGTTCCGGCCCGAGCAGCGGGCGGCCGCCCAGGAGAGGTCCGTGCGCCAGCCGACCGGGTCGAACGCGTACGGGGCCAGGGTGTGCACGGCCACGATGCGCGGCGCGTTCTGCCCGCCGGACGGGTCGACGACGATGCTCGGCACCGAGTGGGTGTCGCCGACCCCCTCCACCTGCCGGTAGGCGCCCAGCGAGCGCGCCACGAGCAGGGACGTGGATCGGGAGGGGATCCCGTCCTGCTGCGACGCGGAGAACACCCGGAACCGCGAGCCGCCGTCGGCGAGCAGCGCGGCGACCTGCCTCGCGCGCGCGGCCGTCGTCTCCGGCAGCGCCACGACGTCCGCGCCGTTCTGCGTCGCGACGCGCGCGATCGACGCGGCCGGGACCGAGTCGCCCAGCGTGTTCCAGCTGAGCACCGTCAGGTCGTTCGCCTGGGCCACCGGCACGTCGGGCGCGCCGACGCCGCGGCTCAGCTGCACGCCGGCGACCGCGACCGCGAAGGCGACGAGGACCAGCGCGACCGCGCCGAGGAAGCGGCGGGAGCGGTGCAGCACGAAGCCGATCAGCGTGAGCACGACGGCGACGCCGACCGCGGCGACGGCCGACGCGCCGCGGAAGGAGACCGCCAGCGCCGCGACGGGCGCGCGCTGCAGGTCGAGCAGCTGCGGCCAGGCGACGATCCCGAGCACGGCCGCCAGCCCCACCACGAGGGCGACGGCGGTCACGCGGCGGAGCACGGTCGGTAACGGTACGGGCGATCGGACGACGGACCCGTCCGGCTCGCGGGTCCTCGGCCCCCTCCTACGATCGACGCATGGCGGTGCGCGGACGGTTCGACCTGCACACGCACTCGACGGTCTCCGACGGCACGGAGGCGAGCGCGGAGGTGGTGCGGCAGGCAGCGGCGGCGGGCCTCGCCGGGCTCGCGCTGACCGACCACGACTCGACGGCCGGCTGGGCGGACGCGAGCGAGGCCGCGCGCCGCGCAGGCATCGACCTGCTGCCCGGCGTCGAGCTGTCGACCAGGCTCGGCTGGCGCAGCGTGCACGTGCTGGGCTACCTGGTCGACCCGGCCGACCCGGCGCTCGCCGCGGAGACGGAGCGCATCCGCGTCTCCCGGCGCGACCGGGCGCGGCGCATCGTGGAGGCGATCGCCGCCGACTACCCGATCACCTGGGACGACGTGCTCGCGCAGACGAGCGCGGGGGCGACCGTCGGCAGGCCGCACATCGCGGACGCGCTGGTCGCGCTCGGCATCGAGTCGGACCGCAGCGCCGCGTTCGCCGGTGTGCTGCACCCGCGGCGCGGCTACGTCGAACCGCACCACGCCCCCCTCCCCGCCGACGGGGTCCGCCTGATCCGCGGGGCCGGCGGGGTGCCGGTGCTCGCGCACCCGGGTGCGACGCGCGCCGACTGGGTGATCCCGGAGGAGGACGTCGCCGCGCTCGTCGACGCCGGCCTGTTCGGCATCGAGGCGGACCACCCGGAGAACACGCGCGACGGGGGCGTGCGCGCCCACGGGCTGGCGGCCCGGTTCGGCCTGCCGGTCACGGGCTCGAGCGACTACCACGGCTCCGGCAAGCCGAACCGGCTCGGCGCCAGGACGACCGCGCCCGAGGTCGTCGACCGCATCCTCGAGCAGGCGACCGGCTCGGCACCGATCCTCGCCTGAGTCTCTAGGCGGGGGTCGAGCACCTCGGCAGGCTGATCTCGCTTCGGCAGGCTCAGACGGCCCCCGGCAGCCTGCCGAAGTGCTCGCAGCCTGCTGAAGTGCTCGCAGCCTGCTGAAGTGCTCGCGGCCTGCTGAAGTGCTCGCGGCGGAGCGGCTCAGTCGATCGAGAGCCACCGCCGCAGGGCCTCGACGCCCTGCAGGTCGACGTGCGGCCGGAGGTCCGCCCCCCGCCGCTCCCACATCTCGCGGGACAGGCGGAAGCGCTTCTGCACGGTGACGCGGCCCTCGCGGTCGAGGCGCTCCTCCCCGTTCGGCTCGTAGCCCAGCTTGCGCGTCACCGCGTTCGACGCCTGGTTGTCGGCCCAGGCCGAGGTGGTGACCTCGTGCGCGCCGAGGCCCTCGAACGCCAGCGTCAGGATCGCGATGCGGTTCAGGGTGCCGATGCCCTTGCCCTGCCAGGCCTGGCCCAGCCAGGAGCCGCTCTCCGCGGACCGGGTCGTGCCGTACTGCTCGGCGGTCAGGCTCTGCACGCCGATCAGGGTGTGGTCGAGCCGGGCGGCGAACTCGAGCGACCACCGCTCCGGCGACAGCTCGTGCCGCAGCCGCGAGTGGTAGCGGTACACGTTGCGCGCGACCTCGGTCTCGGTGCCGCGCGTCCACGGCGTCGAGAACGGCAGGAAGTTGCCGTGGATGCCGCCGGCGGCCAGCCGGCCCAGGTCCAGCGCGGTCCGGTCGTCGATCGGGGCGAGTTCGACGTCCGAGACCTGGATCCGCACCCCGAGGAGCGGCCAGATGTCGACGTCGGAGGGGGTCGGCATCCGGCGATGCTACCGAGCGGCCCGCGGCGAACCCGACCGCCGCGGGCCGGATGCTCAGGCGGAGGGGGTCGCCGGGCGCGGCCCGCGACGGCGGCGGCGACGGCGCGGCTGGCCCGCCCCGTCGTGCGTGCCCGAGCCCGGGACATGCGCTTCGTGAGCAGAGCCCTCGTGAGCAGCGCCCTCGTGGGCCGAGCCGTCGTGACCGGAGCCGCGGTGCGGGGCGGAGCCCGCATGGGCCGTGGTGCCCGCCGCCGCGTCGTGGGCGCCGTCGCGGCGGGTGCGGGTGCGCGATCGCGCGGGCCGGGTCTCGTCGGCGGCGGGTGCCTCCGCGGGAGCACCGGGCGCGACGGCCGCCTTGCGCAGGCGCCCCTTCGTTCCGGCGGGGATGCCCAGCTCCTCGTACAGGTGCGGGGAGGACGAGTACGTCTCCACCGGCTCCGGCTTGCCGAACTCGAGCGCCTTGTCGATCAGCGCCCACTTGTGCAGGTCGTCCCAGTCGACGAAGGTCACCGCGATGCCGGTGCGGCCGGCACGGCCGGTGCGGCCGACGCGGTGGAGGTACGCGTCCGCGTCCTCGGGCAGTGTGTGGTTGATGACGTGGGTCACGTCGTCCACGTCGATGCCGCGGGCGGCGACGTCGGTGG